>JAFGIB010000170.1 GCA_016929805.1 Deltaproteobacteria bacterium
GCCGGCGCGAGGACGAAAGCCGGTCTTACGGGATGAATTGGCCGCCGTCGTAGTCAAACAGCAGTACCCCCCTGAACGGTTACGATTTTTGCAACTATTTCGCGCTTGCGGTCGATAAACCAGATAGCCCAAGACGGAAAGGATAGGGTGAAGAACCATGTCAGAAGGACTAAATCGAATTATACTAATCGGTAACCTCGGGGCGGACCCGGAGCTACGCTACACGTCGAGCGGTCAAGCCAGATTATCGATGCGAATAGCGACAACGGAAAGCTATCTGAATCGCGACAACGAGAGAAAGGAACGAACCGATTGGCACCACGTCGTGGTTTGGGGCAAACGGGGCGAGGCCCTGAACAAGCTCGTCGTTCGAGGAAACCGCATCGGTGTGGAAGGCCGTATCCAAACGCGATCGTATGATGACGCGGATGGCAAGAAACGTTACTGGACCGAGGTTGTCGCCACCAATGTTCTGTTGCTGGGAAACCGAAGAACGCAAGGCGACTTCGTCGCGGAGTCCGGGGCCGGCGATTTAGCCGAAGCGGACCAGGAAGCCGAGCTCTTTCGTGGGGATAACATTCCCTTTTAAGAGCAAAAACGGGTTCGCTCCGTAGTCAGTGACTCCCCCTACATCTGCTCTTGAAAGAATCGCCAGGCGAGTCGCGCCGCGTCTTCGTAGTCGCTTCCGCCGCCGTATACCTCGTCGGAGCCGGCCCAACCGTGGCCCATCTCGTCGAAGCTACAAAACTCCACCTGAGCGCCCAAAGGGCAATCGCGATGGCGTTCGCAGCTACCGCGTTTCACTTCGGTTGTGTCCACCTCGTTCGAGCAGCCGTTGAAGGCAACCCATTGATCGCGTGCTTGTTCCGCGCATTCATACGAAATGAGTGGATCCGCATCCCCGTGCAGGATGATAATCGGGCGCGGTTCTACGCACCGTACCTCGATTTCCATTCCGCCTGAATGAGGAGCAACGGCTCTTACGAGATCAGGACGATGGCAGGCGACGTTATGGGTGAAGTAACCGCCCATGGAAAAACCCGCGGTAAACACCTTCGTCCGATCGATGCAGATGTTTCGATCGATGTTGTCGATCATATTTTCTACAAAAGCGAAATCGTCTTGCCTCGAATTGTTCACAGCCGCGCCGGCGCCGCATAGCGTACCCTCGCCGACATTCCAGGGAGCCGCGCCGCCGCCGTCGGGAAACGCCACGACAATGCCTTCTTCATCCGCGATCTGTGTCCAGGAAGTCAGCCTCATCATCATCTCGCCCGACATGGTGAAGCCGTGGTGAACGAAAACCAACGGAACCTTGCGCGAGGTGTTCAGCTTTTTGGGAACGTACAATTGGAAAACGCGGTCATCGGCCACCGTTCGTTCATACGTCCCAGGTGCCAAAGGCCCTCCGGCGCCGCACTCTTCTTCTTCAATCCCTGAATCAGCCTTTTGTTCATTGTTCGATCCACAAAGCTCCGGCGGGAGATCGCTGCTCGCTTTTTCGCAGTCCAAGTCGATACAGACACCCGCGAGGCAGTAACCCCCGTCGCGGTTACAGAGCGCGTAGTCCGGCAACGGCGAGCCTTGGGTGCACGCGTGGCTCGATTCATCGCAGCGCGCCGTCGGATTGCACTCCGATGAGCAGTCGCGTGAGGGATCGTCGGAGATACAGGTAAACAGACACTTTGACGTGCAGCCGTCATCGTCGTCAGCGTTTGCATCGTCGCACTCCTCTTGCGGCTGCGGTTTTCCGTCGCCGCAAAACGTCTCAACGCATTCCGAGTTATAACACCACATTAAAATACCGCAAGAGACTCGGTCCTCGAGCGCGGAGCCGGGTTCGCAAGCGTGATCATCCGAACAACTCTCCTCGCCGTTGCATGGGTTTTGGTCGTCGCAATCTTTATCTTGTGTACAAGTATATTCACACAAACGCGTGCACCCGTCCTCGTCATCTTGGTTCGCGTCGTCGCATTCCTCCATCGCCTCCACCCGGCCGTTACCACACGATTCAGACTTGGCTTGGGTTTCGTTTTCACCATCTTCATCCGATCCTCCGTCTTGCGCTTCTGTTTCGGACGAAGCATCAGCTCGTTGTTTGGTTTTTCGCTCGGACCCGCTCTGGTCGCAGGCGCAGGTGATAACGACAGCGGATAGAAAAAAAATAAGTAAGCGTTCAGGGCTCAAACAAGCCGGCCGTCGTCGTGGCCAAACGGCAGTACCCCCCTCAACGTTTATAAAAATAACGGCGCTAGCTCTCATCATCGGCAGTGCTCCCTCATCCATGAATCTGTACCTTAATGTTGTGTAAAACGCGAGCGGAAAGGCGAAAAAAGCGATGAAACTAGGGCGCGCGGAACCTTTTTTGGACCCTAGCTTTGTACGTTCAAAGTGAGGTCCAAAAGAAGTGAGCACGCCCTTAGGGCTCGCGCTCTTTTTCGCGAGTGCAGCGTTTTACGCCGACGCAGTTAAGGTAGATGCGCTCGGCGAGACCGTCGACGCCGGGGTTTTTACGTGGCGCTTTGCGCTACGAATATGACTCAGCGGCGAGGGAGGAATATTTGCGGATTGCGTTTTTGCGGAAGCTCGGAGTAGTTGATCTGTCCAAAAACCATCGTGCCCTCTAACAGACCGCCTCGGTTTCTATAGTATTTATTGACTCTCTCGATTATCCAAGGAAAGGTCAACGCCGGGTTGTTAACGATCACGGCGGCGAAGCGATGGCTGCTAAATACTTGTTCGATTTCGGCTTCCAACTCGCGTTTGATCGCGTTGTCATCCGCTCGCATGATATCCCATAGCACCGCGATGTGCGTATAGGTCCGTTTGCCCGCCAGGGCCGGCAAGAATCCGTGATCCGGGGTGTAGACCTCGCCCTCGATCGACGCTAGTACCTGCATGAATCTGTCTCCCGCGGCGCGATCCGAGGCTCCGGGCAGATACCTGGCCGGATGGTAAATGATCCACCCGAACTGAAACAGGGCTAATGCGTAAATAAGATAAGCGAACGGAGCAACCTTGCAATCGGTAGTATCCGATACCGAGGTTCGAGACCCAGCGTACGCGCGGGAGAGCAATCCGTGTAACGCCGTGCCCCAGAGCAGCGAAATCGCCGCGTATGCCGGCAGCAGCACGTTACTCGCTCCGCCGAAATGGAGCCTGGAAGTCCAAGAAGCCGCGAGCATCGCCGAGAGAAATAACGTGTAATAGACCAGCTTGATCTTTTCATTTGCGTCGGCTCTTTTCCAATCGAGCCAAGACAGCCCGAGATAAAGCGCGAGACATAGGCAAGCCACGGGTAGCGGCCGGAGCAGATCGCGGGTCCAAAACAGCCGAAGCATAACGGCGAAAAAGCCGTGCTGGCTCGGAAGGTCGAAGATATAATAGCTATACCAGCCGTCGCTCAGATAGTGAAATAAAGCCGTCATTCCAAAAAATGGAAGAGTGAAACCCAATACAAAAAAGAGAAAACCGCGACCGCCGTTCGCGTACAAACAGGCCGCGCTGATGATTGCCGTCACCAGCAGCGCCGGCTGTTTGGTAAAGGCCGCAAGGGCGAAGAGCGCTCCGGCGGCGCAACATCCACGGGTCGAAGGGTAGAATCGCAAGACATGGGCGGCTGACAAGAGCAGGAATACGAACAGGCTGTCGACTCGGGCGATGTCGATCCAGGCTCCGCCTTGCTCGAATAGAGCCGCGTAAAAACCCGCGGATAACAAACCGTATAGAGCGCGTCCGGTCTCGCGTTGAGCGAAGCGAAAAATAACCGCCAGGCTTCCGACCGAAGCGGCGAACGAAACCAGGCGAAGGGAGAAGAAGCTCACGCCGCATATCTGACAGACCAATGCGGATAGATAATAGTAAAACGGAGGGTAGATGAGGGGCGTGAACTCGAAGCTCGGTTCGCCGTAGAGATTGTTTCCCGAGAGCAACCGTCTCACGTGGTCGACGATTGCGCCTTCTTCCCACTCAAGCTCGTACGGATAGGAGAGCCTAAAACCCGCCAGAACCAAGTATTCGAGCAGATAAGCGAGAGCGGCGCACGCCAGCGCGACCGCGATCAGGTTGAGCGTCCGTTTTTGCGATTTGATCACCGGCGCCCGAGGGTTTGGTTGGCTATTTTTAAGAATGATAAGACCCCGGTTGATTCGGAGCCGATCGCGACATCCTTGACGACCTCAACGCGCCGGTACGGGTGCGGGTGGTTTCGGTTGGTTCGGAAGCTGTTTGGCATACGGCGTGACTGTTCTAGGAGGTACGGTCGCGGTCGGCGGTATCGTCGTCCCGGGCGGCGTATAGCCCGCGAACGGGACGATTCCGGCGTCGAGCGGAGGCGGCGCGGGGAGTAACTGCCCCTGACGCAGGATTACGGGACCGGCGTCCGGATGGATATAACCGCCCGCGTCCGCATCGTATTTGGGAACCGGAATCTCAATCGGCGCTTTCATCTTTCCTTTAATGCGCCCTTCGAGCACGTTGATCTCCAAGGGCTGATCGAATTCAAAGATATAGCCGCCTTCCTGCATATCCATTTGATATTTTTCCCCTTCGTATTCGAAAATCTTAGAGAAGGATAGCGGTTGATGCCCGAGCCGTTTGTGGGGACGATGGGCCAGGATAAACGACATCAATCGCACCGCTAAATGGTTGTGCAACCGGTGGCAACCGTGCGAATGCCTGCGCATAATACTCATGTAGTCGACTGAGCCGTGGGTGCGAATCCCTTCGTCCCCGCCCACAATGATTGTGCCGTCCGCTTTCTTTAAATATTTCTTGTGATATGCGGCGACCAGTCCGTACGCCGAGGCGTAGCTCGGCCCGGTTTCATCATAGTTGATTTCAAACGGCGGCTCGTTCGCTTTTCGTATTCTACGGCGCTTCAGCACATCGCGCGGCGGCGTTCCGTCCGGAGGCAACCACACCGGCGCGGCGACGATATTCTGCCAAACGCGCCAGCCGACGGGCGACTCCTTGTATTTCCACATGATGTGGTCGCCTATCTTTTCACTGCGCCAACCGCCGATGGTGGTTCCAAAGCGAGCCAGGGGTATCTTTTGGCTGTTGTATCTCACCGAAAGCGTTATTCGAGGTCTACGGGTTACGGGCTGCGCGAGCTCCTGACCCTGATCGTTATACGGGAAGTCATACCAAACATCGCCTCGGTCGTATTCCAGCAACAGATCCATATTCCCGTCGTAATACTCGGGTATTTGGGGGCTTCTAATAGCTACTAGAAGCGGTTTATCTTTGGGAAGCTCGCCGAGCGCTTCCAACCAGGCGAGCGTTGATTCCGGCGTCTGCAGCTCGAAGGCGTTCACGATGCGCTCGCTCAGCTCGGCCCACAAGTTGGGAACCGGGTGCTGCTTGCCATCCGATCCGAGAAACGTCCGCGGCGCCTCGTTCGCCAAAGTGCTCGTTGTACCGTCTTCGACGACGCGCGCAGCATGCATCGCGCGTTCGGTCAAGACACGCAGAACGCCTTCGCGTTCCGCTTCCAGCGGCGACATCTTAAGAACGTTCAGCGTGTCTGTTCCGAAATAGCCCCAGCCGTAAACCCGGTGGCGACGCTCGAATTCGGCTAGCGCTTCGTGGGTCGCCCAGTCGAGCCCCCCTTTGACATAGCGCCCCTTTCCAACGAAGAATCCCTCGCACTTGAGGCGATCTTGCACGGCTCGAATCGCGTAGTATTCGGGAGCGACTTTTTGGTAGCGCGCATAGATGGCTTTTGCTCGCGTGTTGAGCTTGGACTCGTCGAGCGCCTCGGGCGTATCGACCTTTTGGCGCCGCATCATCTCATGCACTTTGGAGCGCAAATAGACGAAATCCCCGGCGTTTTTCGCCGCCTCCTGATTGGTAACGTAAGAGACAAAGCCTTGGTAGTCGATTATCGGTTGAAGGTCCAAGTGTTCAATACATTTTCTGGCCTTCGTCTCACGAAATCGTTTCCGCAACAACGCGAGCGTGGGAGTGATACCGTAAAGCTCGAGGTACTTATCGTCTTTCGCCCGCTCGCCGTGATGGTCGTCGGGAAAGTCGCCTTGCGCGAGGGCGATATAGGTTTTGCGGTAGTCGTTAGGTGCCGGCTCGCCGTCGGGTTTGACGCCGTCGGAAAAGATATAAGGCGTCCACTCTTCACCGAGATCCAAGACTAAGTAGCCGTGAAGATCCGCGCTCGCGGCGTCCACCATTTTTTCACTCTTTCCGTTCTCCCAAAAAGCGACCGGTTGTACCATCGGCGGCGGCTCTTCTACCTTTTCAACGGTTTTAACCTCCGGTTTCGGCCGCGTCGTCTTTGGTTTAGATTCGGCTTTATGCTCCTCCCATCGTTCTCGAACCTTCTGGCACGCTTGAGATCCGCCGACGAAAACTACTGTAATCAGCAATAATGGTATAGTCCTGCCATTTCGGTATCGTTTTTCGCTCCTCATCCTTCTAACCATTATTTAATAATCAGGAGCACGCAAGTTTTAGAGCGTGTTTAATAAGGTCTGAGCGAGTATTTCGGAGCGCGACGGTCCAAGATGCGAGGAGCCGCGACGAAGGACCAGCAGCGCTATTTCGAGGATTCCGCGATTGAGGAGATGAGACAGTTGGCCCCGAGATGGGATGCTAAAAGTGACGTTGTTCTTGCGCGAGCCCTTAGGGATGATGCAGGACATGGCGAAAAAAAAGGCCAATCCTATCACGGCTCGACACCAACTCGGATCGAAATCGAAGCCTTTTCCCGACGATTTTCGCGCCATCGATCTCGCGCGCCGAGGTCGGATGTTAGACCCAAAGATTCCCCATTTGATCGTCCTTGTCGCTCGTTGCCGTATTTTCCAGGCCGCGGACGTTCTGCAAGAGATAAGGTATGCCGCGACCGCCGTCAGGTTTGCGTTGGTTTTGTATCACCTATTCACCTCTCGAATTTTGTAGCATGAGGTTAGATCCTCGCCGTCGGGGCTGATTTTCAGACCGTTGTCTTCGCGAAGATTCTTTATCGGGTAGATTTCCTGTGACATTTGCAAGATTTAGAGCTTGTCCCGGTAGGCCGCCGGCGACAAGGCCTACTGGGATAGGCTCTTAATATGGCGGAAACGGCGTTGCTTCGGAGTATTATCAAGCGTGATAACGGGAGGCTTCACGCAGGGCGCTGATGATTTGGTTCGCCGGTTTTTCTCTCGCGGTTGTCGCCCTATTATACTAATCGGCGGTGTTCAACCGCGGCACCCGAGGCTGCATTCGGATGATCTAGACCTGATGTTACACGATTCAGGCGTCGGTTTAACCTTAAGATTTTGGATTCTCGGACGTTCTCGTTGATCAAACGTCGTGATTTCGGGTAGGATTATATGACCGCATAGACTTGCGGCTGACAGAAGGAAACCGTTGATGAAACCGGATGGTGCCACGATTCGCGACCTTCGACTACGCAAAGGGCTGAAAGTCGAGCAGCTCGCGAGAAGAGCCGGAATTTCAGAAAAGACGCTGCGATTGATCGAGAAAAACCAGACCGAAACGCCTCATCCCGAGACCGTGTCGGTGATCGCTAAAGCGCTCAATGTCGAGCCGGAGTCCCTTTTCCCCGCACCGCCACCCATCGGTATAGAAACCACTATCTCGCCGTTTGCCGTACCTGTGGTTGACGGTATTGCGGATAGAAAGTCGTCGTTATTTTCCGAAGCGGCCCCATTGCTCGCTTATCTCATTTTGCGCGACAAACAGCAGATGGTATTGTCGCGTTACCGCATAACCAGCGAGCTCGTGACTATCGGTCGCAGCGTGGACAATACGATAAAACTTTCCGACGCATTGGTGTCGGAGAACCACGCAATACTTTCCGTGAGTCGCTCGTCGATTCAGATTCGCGATTTGGGCTCGACCAACGGCACTTGCGTTAACGGGCAACGGATCACCGGTCGGGTTGAGATACGGTACGGCGAACCCGTGGCTATCGGACCCTATGTCATTGAGTTGCTATCTCCGGACACCGACCCGAACGCGTTTCCGGTGCATGAAACGGGTCTGATTCGAGCCAAGCCTCCGGTCTAGCCGGCGAAAGCGATGTTATGCTTCGGACACCGCGGCGCCAAAGGACATGCGCCCGAGAATACCATTAGGTCGATTATCAAAGGCCTGGAACTGGGAGTGGACTGGATCGAGATCGACGTTTTCTACATCGACGGCCATCTCGTTGTTTTCCACGACGAAACTCTGGAACGAACGACGAACGGCCGCGGCTTTCTTCGAGATAAAACCTTTTCGTTTCTTCGGTCGCTGGACGCCGGGGAGGGAGAACGGATTCCCACGTTGCAGGAGGTGCTTGACGCGATCGCGGGGCGGGCGGGTCTCAACATCGAGATCAAGGGAGACAATGCCGCGTCCGCTGTCGTAAATCTGATTCAAGACAGGGCTCGAAGCGGATGGGGAATCGACAGCTTTCTCGTTTCATCATTTAATCAACGAGAGATTGCCCGCGTGAGGCAACTCGACCAACGCGTTCGCATCGGCGTATTGCTGGACGGATTTCCCAATTGCTATCCGGCCATCGTCGATACGGTTTCGGCCTATTCCGTACATCAGAACATCGAACACATAGACGAATTGTTCATCGCGGACGCGCACGCTCTAGGCCTCAAGGTATTCGCTTACACGGCGAATCACCCGCAAGAGATCAGGCGCATGTCAACCCTGGGCGTTGACGGCGTGTTCAGCGATTATCCTGAACGCGTATTGTCGATTAGAAATTCGCTTTGAGACCCGGCCGGCCGGTGAACGGTTTACGCGGTTTCGACGCGGTTACGGTAGTTAAACACAGGCGTTCGGTCAGACGGCCGCCAGTCGAATCGAACCGAGCAAGATGTCGCCTTGGTTTCACAAAATGGGGGGTCTCGTTCCAATAGCCTCTTGACAGCCCGCGCGGGCCTAGTATTTTGCTACTCTCTGAGCCAGCGGAACCGCCGAAATCGACGCCAACGCATAGCTCAGCCGCCCAGGTAGCTCAGTCGGTAGAGCAGTGGACTGAAAATCCTCGTGTCGTCAGTTCGATTCTGACCCTGGGCACTGAATTTATTGCATTTTGCGGGGTTTCTTGATCGAGGGGATGTCCAATGGGTCCATGGAATCCATCGATTTCGCCCGTGTCTGCTGCAAATACGCTGCGGTTGGATGAGCCGATGGCTTGGGATAATCGAACGGCCAGGTCCTCGATCGGAAGCCTGCCGTAGACCCGTTCGACCATGCGGGTATCGGCGTGTCGCATGACCGGAGCGATGAGGTCGGGAGGCGCGCCTTGTTGCCTTAGAGCGTGTCTAATAAGTTCCTCCGCTCGTCTTTCGGGCGGGACGGCCCAATCTGCGGCGTCGCGCCTCCTCGAAATAGCGCTGCTAGTGCTTCGTTGCGGCTCCTTGCATCTTGGACCGTCGCGCTCCGAAATATTCGGTCGGACCTTATTAAACACGCACTGCGCTCACGTTCTCTTCTCGCCAGAACATAAATAGGAGTAGCGCAACATAGCGACCGGCTATTAAAATTTACTAATAACGTAAAAGGTTCGCGGATGCTTTTTTTGGCATTCTTCTCAATCACCAAGAACCGTCTTTAACGGTGCGATTATTGAGTGGATTGACAAATGCAAAGTTGACCTTAACGTTGCAAAAACTCCGTCGGCGTAAAGCGCTTCGCTCGCGAAAAATAGCGCGAACTAAGGGCGTGCTCACTTTTTTTGGA
>JAFGIB010000171.1 GCA_016929805.1 Deltaproteobacteria bacterium
CGTCGAGCGGAAACGCGAAAAAAGCGATGAAATAAGGGCGCGCGGAACTTTTTTTTGGACCGCAGCTTAGTGCACCCTAAGTGAGGTCCGAAAAAAGTGAGCACGCCCTTAGTTCGCGCTATTTTTCGCGAGCGAAGCGCTTTACGCCGACGGATTTTTTGCAACGTTAAGGTGAACCAAGTGCACTAAATGAGTCACGCTGAAGCGTATAGCGCTTATGCTTTCGTCGTTGCGCTGGCCGTAATGCTCGCGCGTCGATATCCCGAGGGGCCCCGTTCGCGCCGCGAGCGTATGATAGCGCTTCTCGCCGCCGGCGCGGGCGCGGCGCTGGTAACTGGGGCGACGGACACGCCTTGGTTTGGAGACTACGAATCCGCGTACTATCCCGCTGGCAAGCTCATCTTCGCGGCACCGGCGCTGCTATACGGAGGCGAGTGCGCCTTCGGCTTCGTCAATCTGCCGCTCGTGGCCGTGCCGTTTGTCCCATTTTCGCTCTTTCCATACAGAGTCGCGGTGGCGCTCTTCACCGCTGTCGGTTTATGGGCGATCGTGGCCTGCGCCCGTTCACTCGCATCCTGGTCCGACGCGACCCGCGGCTCGGTCGGCCCGATCTTCGCCCTTTTTATCGCCAATGGACCTCTGTGGTACAGCGTGCGCGAGGGCAACTCAACGCACATCGTACTGCTCTTATTAATCGGCGCGTTATACGCTCTAAGGGACGGCAAAGAGCTGCGCGCGGGTGGGCTTCTCGGGCTCGCGGCGACCGTCAAGCTGCCGCTGGTCCTATTCGTATTCTATCTCGCGGCCCGAATGCGTTTTCGCGCCGTGCTCGGATTTATATTGGCTGTCGTGTTGCTAGCCGTCGTCTCCGTGCTCGTGCATGGTTTCGAGCTGCATAGGCTGTGGGCCGAGCAATGCCTCTTTCCTTACGCGGGTAAGCCTGTCGCCGGTTTCAACGTTCAGTCTCTGACCGGCTTTCTCGCGCGGCTTTACGGCGGCGATACCTATTCGTGGACTCCGATGGCGATCCGCGGTTCGTTTAAGGTCGTTCAGCACCTTCTTTCCGCAATCCTCGCCCTCGTGGTCGCGAGCGTCTTTATTCGCGGTGGAAAACCACGCGGCCCCTCGCAAACCGCGGTGGAGTTCAGCGCCTTTCTAAGCTTTATCCTGCTGTTTTCCCCCCTTTCTTGGACGCATTATTTCCTGGTCTTGCTGATTCCCATGGCGCTTTTACTGAGCGGCGACATTCCGCTACCGCGCGGGCGCGCCTGGCCGTTCGCTTGGCTCGTGACCCTACTTCTCTGTTCCCTTCCCTTGCGCGGATTCAAGGTGGACATGGCCGCATTTAAGTTCGTCGCCGACCGCGTTCTCGCTTCGCTCCATTTCTTCGCGACCCTAGTGCTCCTCGGCATCCTGTTACGCGTGCGGCTCGAGCAACGCGCGAAGCCGGAGGACGCTCGGAACGACGCGCAGCGGAAAGAAAACGCCTTATCCCATCGATAATCCGAACGCGCCGATCGGAATCGAGGCCGAGACGAGATGAGGCACACTCTACCGTAACGCTGCAAAAAACTTCGAGCGGAAACGCGAAAAACGCGATGAAATATGGGCGCGCGGAACCCCTTTGGGGCCGCGGCTCAGCGCACCCCAAGTGAGGTCCGAAAAAAGTTAGCGCAGCGCTTTACGCCGACGGATTTTTTGCAGCGTTAAGGTAACCTGAATCGTCGAAGAGAGTAGCTCGCGCCATCACTACAGCCGCGCGTAAACGCGTCGTTTAAACAAATATGCAGATCAAACCGCTGATAATGCTACTACAGGATACATGTATAGAAAAGGTGTTACTAAACCGATCGATGTTTGATCGCATATAAGGCGCTGAGCGGATGACCCGTCAGGGACGAGAAGCGACACGTCGGAATTCCGAGGACGCGGCGGAACGATTCCAAGTGCTTGGACGGTTGGGTCGCGGGGGTATGGCCTCGGTATATCGCGCATTCGACCGAGCGGCCAACAAGGAAGTCGCGCTAAAACGACTATCCCCAAAAGCCTGCGATAACCCGTACACGGCCTCGCTCTTCGAACAGGAATTCCATACCCTTGCTCAATTAGCGCACCCGCGCATTATTGAGGTTTACGACTTCGGAGTCGATTCCGTAGGCGCGTATTATACCATGGAGCTACTGGACGGGGCCGACTTCCGACAGCTCGCGCCACTCGACTGGAAAACTTCCTGCAAGCTGCTACGCGACGTCGCGTCTTCTCTGGCGCTGATTCACTCTCGTAGGCTGCTACACCGAGACGTCAGCTCACGCAATCTGCGCTGCACGAACGACGGCAGAGCTAAACTGATCGATTTCGGAGCGATGGCGCCCTTTGGTACGCCCATAAAGGTTATCGGCACACCGGCGTTCGTAGCGCCTGAAGCGCTCAACCACCAGCCGTTGGACCAACGCACGGATCTATTCGCGCTGGGCGCGTTGGCCTACTGGCTGATGACCAAACGGCACGCGTACCGAGCGCGAAGCCTGGCGCACTTACAGGACGCGTGGCGCACTCAACCCCCTGCGTTGTCCGAGCTCAATCCGGAAATTCCCGCCGCGCTCAACGATCTGGTTATGTCTTTGTTGAGCCTGGATAGGATGGCGCGACCGTTCAACGCGGCGGAAGTAGCGGAGAAGTTGGAAGCCTGCGCCGGCCTAGAGAGAGACGATACGCTCGAGGTACGACAGGCGTATTTGACAACGCCGAGACTCGTCGGTCGCGAGGCGTTGGTCACGGATCTACGCAGGCTGACGTTCGATGTGTTGGGCAATCGCGGCGGCAGGACATTAGTCTTTGAGGGGATAAGCGGCATCGGCCGTAGTAGGCTCTTGGCGGAGCTCGTTTTAGAGGGCAAAGTAGTCGGTGTTTTGGTCCTTGCGGCGCAGGCCGAGGCGGGACCGCGCAGCGCTTACGGGGTCGCGTGGAGGCTGATCGAGCAGTTGCTCGAGAACGCGTATGATATTGCGGTCGAAGCGATTAGACCGCACGATGAAGTGCTCGATGCGGTCTTTCCTAACCTTGCTTCGACGGCGATGTCGCGACAATCATACGGAAAGGAGGGTCTGTTAGCCTCGGAGACGAATCCAGCGGAGTGGGAAGAGGAAGCGGAAACTTCAAGTCAAGACGATCGGACATCCAGCGCCGAATCAGAACCTGTCAATAATAAACCCGATCTCGTGGTCGAGCGAGCGAGCATCCAGAAAGCGTTACTAGATCTGTTTTTGCTAGTAAGTAAGCGACGTCGACTGTTAATCGCCGTCGACGATATTCATCGCGTGGACGAACCTTCAGCGGCGTTGTTGTCCGCGCTCGCGCTAAAAAGCAAAGAGCGCGGGTTTATCTTGGCCGTGACGATGGAGACAGAAGTGGAGCCGATCGCGCCGGACGCTTGTGCTTTATTGTCGGAGGTGGCGCGACATATCGCGATCAAGGCTCTCGACCTGTCCGCCAGCGAGGCTCTGTTACGCTCGATTTTCGGGGATGTCGCCAACGTACGACTGTTGGCGGACCGCATCTACGCCATATCCAAAGGAAACCCGCGAGCCACCATCGGTCTCGCGCAACACCTGGTGGACCAAGGTCGGGTGCGATACCAGGCCGGCGCTTGGACTCTGCCTGATAATATTGACGCCGGCTCTTTACCGGGAAGCATAACCGAGGCGCTCGCGGCGCGAGCGAGCAAATTGAGCGCGGGTGCTCGGGCGCTCGCGCAGAGAGTAGCGCTTGCCGCCGACCAACACTTCTCGTTTGACGAATGCCTTTTACTCTCCGGACATCAAGAGGTGGCCAGGCTCACCTCGGAGCTTAACGAGCTGGTCGCATACGACGTATTGACGAAGGACGAGTCGTTTTACCAACTCAGTCAAACGGGCTGGGTGTTACCGCTGACGAAAACGCTTGACGCGGTTGCGCGGCGTACGGCACATCTAGTGCTCGCGGCTCTGTTTGAATCCCGCGACGAGCAATTTTTATTAGTGCAACAGCTGTTTCGCGCCGGACATGACGCGCGCGCGCTCGACCTGCTAGTACGACATGCGGACGAGATGCGGCAGCGTCTCGAAGTCGACTTAACGGCATATACCGAATATATCTTATCGCTACCGAAAGATTGGGCCGAAACCTGTCGGGACGCGTTGAAGCTCTGCGAGCGATTAGCCAGACCGAAAAGAGAGAGCTATATGTTACGTAGCTTTCTCGTGCGCGCGTCGTTTTCTACCGGAGTATACGATTGGGTCCATTTTTCCGAGGTCTTCTCCCTGCTCTATCACGAAAGCGGTCTGGATATCTACTACGAATTGGATGGCGAGCCGAATTCACTCGAGCGCCTGAGTCAAGCGTTAAAACTCGCCCAACATCGCTACGACAATACTGCCGAATCGGAAAGGGTGCTACCGCCGTTGGAAGCCATCCGCCGCTTGGCGCTATATACCATTGTCGCCAACTCGTTCGCCTCCATTTCTTACGACAACCAACTGTTGGATTCGTCCCCCTCGCTGGAGCCCTTTCGACCGCTCTCTCCGACGATCGGCACGGTTCAACTTCATACACTAGCCGCCCGCTGCGCCGTCGGAGCGCGTTTTGAAAAGACGAGAGAGACCTACCAAAGAATTGTCAACGCCATCGCGCAACCCGATCACGAGGACATCAACAAGACCACTCGCTCGATATTGCGTTTCAGTTTAATTTATGGAATCGGAACAATTGACGCCGCTATCGGGCTAGATACGGCGTTAAAGGCGGCGGACGAGCTCGAGCCGTATCCATTGAATCAAGTCAACGCCTGGCGGATTCGAATGATCTACTATCTACGCCGGGGAGAGGCGCGGCAAGCGGAACGGTGTCGAAGGACGATAGAGCTGCTTCAAATACAAAACAGCCCTTCTCAAACCTTCGAAACCGTACACGTGTTTACGGCGCTCGTATCCTATGCTTCATACGACGATCTAAACGGCGTCGTACAAATGACTGAAGGCATCGAAAGAAACGCGCGACGCTTTCCCGGCTGGGTTCCTTTCGTTTACTACGCCAGGGGCGAATACCATCGTATTCGAGGCGATTTCGTTCAATCCTCTCGGGAGTTCGAACACGCGCTGGGCTTGATTTCGCCGGGACGCCACGCGGCCTGGCCGTTCGCGGCGGGTGCATATTTAAGAACGCTCTTCGATCAGGGTCGACTATCAGACGGCGAGAGACTGGGGCGCGAATATCTCATCGCGGCGCAACGCGAAGATCTCGGTTACCCCGTCAACCTCATTCGCATGCCGCTCGCGCTGATCGAGGCGAGGCTCGGAAAACAACGAAGCGCCCAAGACCTCGCGGACGAGGCCGTAATGAGTTGGAAGGCGCTCGGCGCGACCGGGGTGTATCTGGGCCTGGCATACGAGACTCGCGCGCGTGTCGCCATCTATAACGACGATCCCCAAAGCTTTCGTCTCTATGCCGCGCAGTGCGGCGAGCTATGGCGAACGGGAGAAAATCCGTCGCTTATCGCCAAACACGAAAAGCTCATGCAGGACGCCCGTCAGGCCTATCTCGGGATGTCGCAGGAGGTCAAACAGGCGTCGGAACTGGCGGATATATTATCTAAATCAGGCGATATGGTTTCCGCGGTTCGAGCCCATTTAGCCGAGTATCAGAGCTACGACGCGGTGATCGAAGGCGCGCTCGATCTATTGATCAAGCGCACCGGCGGGAAAGAGGGCTATCTATACTTGTTACGAAAAGGCGAGTTGGCATTGGTGGCGCGAAAGGCTAGCAAAGCGATCCCACAACAAGCTATCGAGGCGACGAAGGAAGCCTTTGCGCGATCGATGGGGGACGACGATGCGACCGATGCCAGTGAGACTCACACCGAAACAGATCTGTATCATACCACCGACGCGGAGGCGTGGGTTTATGAGCCTATAGTGCTCAGCGTAAAGGTCGAGGGACTGCGCACACCGATCGGGGTGTTCGTCTTGGCGCTCAAGAATCATGGCGTATACCGGCCCGATGGGGTGTTCTTTCGAGCCGTGGCTTTTTGTCTTCTCGAAGCCGAACGCAAAGGCGTCAGCGCCGCGCCGAACAAGGCCACCATTGCGCGGCGAGAGTTGCTGGAAAGGCGCTACGTATTGGAGGGTCTTATCGGAGAAGGGGGAATGGCTTCGGTCTACAAAGCGCGCGATCGCGCAAGCGGCAAATCGATAGCGCTGAAGCGGGCGCGTACCGCGTCCCAATCTCCCAACGGAAAAACAACGCGTCCCGAGGAACGCTCCGATCGCAAGAAAAATCTAGAGATCGCTTTACGTCGCGAGTATCAAACGCTCAAATCTCTGGCTCACCCGCGCATTGTGGAGGTTTACGAATTCGGATTAGATCAAGATGGACCGTATTATACCATGGAGCTTTTGGAGGGAACGGATCTATCACAGCTCGCGCCTCTCGAATGGCGTAATGCCTGCGCGTTTTTGCGCGATATCGCCTCCGCGTTGGCATTACTGCATTCGCGCAGATTGCTGCACCGGGACGTCTCACCGCGCAACGTGCGCATCACGACGAACGGACAGGCGAAATTAATGGATTTTGGCGCGCTGTCGCCGATGGGACTGCCCAAGAGCCGCGTCGGAACGCCGCCCTTTATACCGCCGGAATCGATCTACGGACAACCCCTGGACCAGCGCTCTGATTTATATTCTTTAGGTGCGTTGGCCTACTGGCTATTGACCGGGCGCCAGGCTTACCGGGTGCGCACGTCGAAAGACCTGCGAAACGCTTGGCGCACCCGCCCGCCGCTGCCGTCGGAAATCGTCGTAAAGCTCGATGCTCTGGACGCCATACCCGACACCTTGGACCGCCTGGTGATGTCTTTGTTGAGTTTTAATCCCTTGGCGAGGCCCGTGAGCGCCGCCGAGGTGATCGAGCGTTTGAGCGCGATTGCCGGGCTACCGATGCAGGAACAGCTCGCGGTACCGCAAGCTTATCTCTCGGCTCCCATGTTGGTCGGCCGAGAACGCGCGCTGCTCACGATTAAAAAGTGTATTATTCGCTCATTGCGTCGCCGCAGTCGAGCGATCCTCGTGGAAGGAAGCGCGGGAGTCGGCCGAACGCGATTCCTGGACGCGTGCGTAATGGAGGCTAAGCTCGCGGGGTTGATCGTGCTGAGAGCTGAAGCGTTGGACGCGCGGTCGGGCGATTACAGCGTGGTAAAGGCTCTGATAAACCAGCTTCGCGAAGAGATACCCGTAGTAATATCCGAGGAAGCGCAACCCTATCGATCGGTGCTCGCTCCGGTTTTTCCCAAGCTGTTTGCGGCAAGAAGCGAAGACATTGGGCCCGAGTTGACGCCGCGAGCTGAAGCCGGACAGGCTTCGCGTAAATCGGTAGAGATTCAAAGCTTCAGGTCTCAAATACAAAACGCGCTGTCAGCTTGTCTACGCGCCGTCAGCCGACGGCGCGCGTTGGCAATCGCGGTCGATGACTTCCATCGCATAGACGAGACCTCGGCGGCCAGTCTCGCCCTTCTCTCTCAAGAGATTACCGACGAGCGGCTGATGGTCGCGGTTAGCGTCGAAAACGCCGCGGCGTGCGTATCCCAACAGGCATTGGACCTTATACGACAAAAAGCTAAGACTATCGAGATCACAGACCTCGACCGAGCGCAAACCGAAACGCTTTTAATTTCAGTATTCGGCGAGGTACCGAACGTGCGCCTGATAGCGAATCAATTGTACGCGGTGTATCACGGGAACCCGCGTGATCTTATGCGCATCGCGCAACATCTAGTGGATCGAGGGTTGGCTCGTTATCAAGCGGGAAGCTGGTCACTGCCCGACGGCGTTGAACCGGGCGATCTGCCGTCGCATATCACGGCGGCGCTTAAAGCCCGGCTGGATAGGTTGTCCGATGACGCCCGCTCGCTCGCCCGCACCTGGGCCCTAATCCCGGATCGACTGCTATCGACGGACGAATGCCAAGTGCTCGCCGGGCACGAAAGTTGCGATCAATTGATCGCATCTCTGAACGATCTCGTCGCCGATGAAATCCTTTCGGTCGACGGGAAGTACTATGGCTTCAGCCAACAGCAATGGGCCGCCGCATTGCTCGATGAGCTTGATGAAAACGACAAGCCGCGACGACATGAACGAATCGCGCGATTGTTTGAACGGCGGGGAAATGATGCCTTCGGTTACGCAAGGCATCTATTACACGCGGGTAAAGAGGAAGAGGCTCTGGAAGTCTTTGTCGAGCACGTGAAAGATTCGCGTTCGTTTTTGCAGCAATCGACCCAAGATCTGGCGGATTTCGTCAGCGCCGCGCCGCGGAACTGGGAAGAGACGATCAACGCGCTTCTCGCGATTTGCGATAAACTCAATAAATCTAAATGGTATCGTTCAAATCTGCAATATTTTTATGTTATCTTGAGCGCGTTGTTTCCGGGCGCGGAACGCGGCCATACGTTGACGCTTGCCGAGCAACTCTCACGCGATGCGGGGTTGGACGACTATCAACGGCTGAGTGAGATCGCCGATCCTTTGGAGCGCTTGAAGCGGGCTTTGGACCTCGCCCAACAGAGATACGATTCGAGCCTTCGAGGCGACCGTTTCCTGCCTCCGGGAGAGGCGATCCAGGAACTGGCTCGTCTCGTAATAACGACCATCGCGATTACCGCTATTCTATTCGACTATCATTTGCTTGAGTCTATGCCGTCGCTCGAACCTTTGTATTTGATTTCGCCGGCCATGCGAATAATTGATCAAAATGTCCGCGCGACGCTCGCGCTCGTCGGCGCGCGTTTCGAGCAAGCGCGACGCGGTTATCTGGAAATCTTAGAACAGATCGAGCGGCCCGATCACGCCGGGCTACCGGAAGAGTACGTGTTGAATGTGATGCTCAATATAACCCGCGCGATCGGCACGATCGAAGCGGGCTGGGGGCTCAGCTCCGCGCTCAGCCGGGCGGAGCGGCTCGAGAAACATCCGAAATACGAAATCGGCGGTCGTCGCTTGCGGATGCTCTACTATTTGCGACAAGGCGATGCTCAAAACGCCGATGCGTGTAAGAGAAAGATCGAGATCTTACAGATTAAGAATAGCCCCGCTCAGTTCTTCGAAGGCACGCAACTCTCTTCCGAGGTCTTTGTCTATTCGTTGTCCGATGACCTCATGGGGCTCAAACGAGATATCGAGAACATCGAAAAGATGGCCGAGCGGTATAAAGATTGGAAGCCCATCACGCATTTTGCCCGAGGTGAGTACCAGCGCATTCGCGGCGAATATCGCGCGGCGATCGCCGAGTTAGATACGGCGATCGAGCTCACGGCCCCGGGACGCCATCTGGTTTGGCCATACGCGTCCGCCGCGCGTATTCGAGCGCGGTTCGAAGTCAGAGACCTCGAGAAAGGCCTCAGCGAGGGACGGCGAGACTTGGCCAAAGCCGAGGAGGCGAGTCTCGGCTACACCTGTAATTATATTCGCTCAGCTCTCGCGCTGCTCGAAGCTGGGCTCGGTTCGTACGACGCGGCCATCAAGCTCGCGGACGATGCTGTTCGCGATTGGAAACGCGCGGGCGCGACGGGAATCAACCTCGGCCTCGCGTACGAAACCCGCGCTCGCATCGCCGTCCGGATGGGCGACAGCGAGTCGTATATTAGCTATAGCGAGCTATGCGCCGAGCAATACCTCGACAAACACAACCCCGTATTAGCGGCCAAGTACGAAAGGCTGCAACAGGAGGCCTTTAAGGCTGAGATCGATTTCACTCCGAGAACCGACCATCGCCGTGACGTGGAGGAACGCAAAGGCGAACAGACTCTCTATCATAAGACCAAAAGGCAACTGAGCGAATGCACCGACGCCAGTAGCCGGGTAAGAAGGGTTCTGGAAATACTCGTAAACCAATCTCATGCCGAAAGCGGGTATTTGTTTGGGCTGACGAAAAACGGGCTTGAGGTACTATCGAGTTGGGATCAAGAGAAGGCCCCGGACGCGCTGGTAAGATTCGCGAAATCATATTTGGCATCCGAAATCGATGATTCGAATGAGGCCACGGTTACGATGGCCGACGAGAACGCCGCCCAAGGAACGAACGGCTGTTTCGTATTGCAGGCGAATCGCGTTTTTGAGCCGGTGGTTCTACACGGTGGTAAGCGAGACGAGTGGGCGGTCGTTGGTCTTGCCGCGCTGACACCGGTCGAAAAACGGCTACGCGCGGTCGATCCGGATATCGTGCAAGCGATTGGCGAAACCATGTTGGATAAAGGCGACGTGACAAATAAACCCTTCGCGCATTAAGCCGTAAATGACGCGAGCCCTTAGTGCGTGCGTTCACGGCGCTGGCCGTGGTCAGCCCAAAACGCCTGGAACTGCGCGACCTGCTTTTCAGCGCGTGACGCGCGCGCTTGAATGGCATTACATCGCTCGAGTAGCTCAATGATTTGCAATCGAAGATAATCCGTCTGTTCTTCGGCAGCATCGGCGGTGCGAGATGCATCTCGCGTCACGCGTTGACCGACTATCGAGATCGCCAAAGTGCCGATAGACTCTAATGCTAAGACAACCGTGAAGAGCTGCTCGGCCGAACTGAAGCCGGCATTCGGCTTGCTCTGCAGATATCCGATTGCGAGAAGTGATAGGGGTGTGAAAATCAAAATCAAGCCTGATAGCATCCTCAAGATTGACCCGAGCAGAAACACTTCGCCCCCACCGACGATGAGAAAGGCGCTAAGGGCGACAAAGAAGGGAGTAGGAGCAGCCCAGGGCAGTTCGGCGGTGAGGCCGATCATCACCATGGTGCAGACAGAGACCAAAAAAGGTGCGAGCCAGCGGTAGGGCGCGATTTTTACGCCGTGGACGAACCTCGCCAAAACAGCCGCGGCTACTGCAATACTAAGTACGGACATACTCGCGGCAAATAAGCCGGGCCACGAAGACAGCCCCGTACCCCTGCCCACCCAACGCAGGAATCCGTCGCGCAGCGGCGAAATTATAGCAGGCTGGAACGCGAGCAAGATATCGACAACTGCGGTCACGACCACCAGCGATACGAGCGCTAAAGGCAGCGCTCGCATTGGATCGATACTTAACGCGAACTGTTTGATTCGTGTAAAATTCATATGACTTACCTCTTTTCACTCAACTTAACTGATCTACTCGATAAGGTTAACTATCTCGCTTACCGTCTGACCCGGTTTGAGTTCTACGGTGATGGTTTTGCTGAGCCGAAAAGAACGATTTACCAGCTTTACCGTATGCCGACCCGCTTGCAGCCTTAGGCCCATCTGCGGGGTCGTTCCAACCGATCTACCGTCCACGAAGACTTGAGACCACGGTCTGCTATTAATACGCAAAGTACCCGTTTTCGTCGCTCCATATAATTGCCGCGAAGCGCGACGAGAGCGTTGCGCCGTATCGAGTTTTTGGGGCATTGATTCATAGCGGGTAGCGCTTTGGCGAGCCTTACCGTTCGTTGAAGTCGAGGCGGGTATGGTTAGTAAAGCTGTCGTCGCGGTTGTTGCCGGCGATTGAGCATTCAAACGTACTGTTTCCACCTGAAGGCCCGCATTAGCCGTAGTAACCTCGCCATGGCCTTCGGGAACCGTGCCTGCGGTTGGTGTCACAGACGGATCGGCGATCAAAAAGCGTCCGATTAATACAAGGATAAAAAGGGCCGCGATAGAGCCGCTATTCCATATCCACGTGCGCCAGGGGGTGGCGCGGCGTTGCGTCCGCGTCCTATAACGCGCGACCGGATTGCGATGTTCTTCCATCGCTACCGGCGCGATCAGGCCTTGAGGCCGTAGCTGTATATCGGGACTTACAGCACGCTGCCGGGGTACCGGTGGCAAGGGGGGCTTCGGAACGGCTCGAGCTTGCGTAGAGAAGGGAGTAACGGCGCCCGCAGATCGCCCCCCGGCATTTGAAGACGATAGTCGCTCGAAACGCGTAGGCATCGCTGGGTGTTCGAGGTGAGCACCCGACTGCCTTGAGCCTTTATAAGGCTTTGGCGAGGACGGTGTGAAAGGATGCGGCCGTGCTTTCTCGGCCGGATTCTCCGGCTTGGCGGTGGTTTGCCGCTGTGTAGCCTGCTGCACAGGGCGAACAGCGGCGCTCTTCTCCACCGTTCGCTGGTGATGGTCAGGCCGAGGCGGATTTTTAGCCCGTCGCGGGGGTGGGGGCACGGGTAAACGCGCTTGTTGCGTCGATTTTCGAGGCGCGCTACGCTGAACCCAGAGTGATGTATCCATATCGTCGCGGGGTTCGAGCTTTCGAGAGGGTTGTTTTTCAGATTTCTTCGTTAGGTGAGACGGTTCTAATACAAACGTAGGCGATTCGTCGTCGGGCTCGTCTACAAACGATGGAGCCACAGACGATATATCTCGCGCTGACCGTTTGGATCTCCCGTCTCCGCTGTGCACCGGCGCTCCGGTTTCTGCTGTTCCACGCTTTTTACGACTACGCGTATGTTGTTCGAACTCGGCCTTCGTAATGGGAATAGCGTTGGCCATAAACCATCGCGCCGTCGTACCGGTTATTTCGTCGACGTCATTCGTATAACCCTGAGGCTCCATAACCAGACTCCGTTCGCTTTATACCCTAGAAAAGAGCGTCCTTGTTCAGACTCGGTATCGTCTTTTATTGAATCAATATCACCTAACCTCATTGTAAGGCAATACGGTAACTTCTCAAAAAGCCATGTCAGACATCTCATTTCAAGCGCGGCGAAAAATCTCAAACGGAGATTTCTCGTCTCCGTTGGCTACTCGAAATGACGGATCACGGCGATTCGCCGCCAGTTTTTGTGAAAACACACTGTACGTCGACTATAAGGATTAATAGCATCGTCGTCCAGATGACCGTAAATACGGCTATTTATCGTTGATGATTACCACTGAACGCCCCTCGTCTCCAAGACGAGGGTTCCGGTCACCTCGTCGTCTGAAGACTACTGATACGGTGCCCTATACCGCCGCTTTCAAGCGGCGGTATTTCATAAAGAACATTACGAACCCCCCCCCCATTGATGCCGGGGATGCTCCTTATACGGTAACGATAGAAGAAACATGCTTCGCCTGAAGGCGAGGGGTTTCAACCATCCCCGAAAAAGACACCAATTAGGTACTTTTATAGCAAAAATTATTTTTTTTACTGAACGCATGTTTTTCGCTCTAAAAATAAAAAAATTCGCGCGCCTTGCTCATGTAAAGAATGGAAGCGCCCGATTCGTATCGGCGCTCCAGTGTCGCTCGTAGGTTCGCCATGCATACGAAGCCGCGGTGCCGCACGATGCTCGGTCTGGATTTGCGATGCGCTTCAATTTTTTTGTTACTTATAAAGGTTTTTTCTTCTCCTTGCATTCATGCCGAGTTTCGCGTTAGCTGTAAGCGCCATGCCGGTTTCTGAAAAACACGTAGAAATCATCTCCAAAGAGAATAACCTTAGCTTCGGACAGGTATCGCGCACGCTCGAATTGCTCGGCGGTGGAGCCACGATCCCGTTCGTCGCTCGTTACCGTAAAGAAGCCACGGGAAATCTCGACGAGGTGCAGATCGGTCAGATCGCCGACCGCGCCGGGCATCTTCGCGAGCTGGACGAACGCAAGGCAACCGTGCTGCGCGAGATCGAAAGACAAGGAAAGCTCACCCCCGAGCTTCGAGCGCGGATCGAAAAGACACTTTCTAAGACCGAGATCGAAGACATTTATCTTCCTTATAAACCCAAGCGGCGCACCCGCGCCGCCATCGCGCGCGAGCGAGGGCTTCAACCGTTGGCCGACCGCATCCTCGTTCAAGCGGATATCGAGCCTTCGCGCGAGGAGCTGGCCGCGCCCTTTCTATCCGAAGAACGCGGCGTCCCTGACGTGGAAACGGCCTTTGCCGGCGCGCGAGATATCGTGGCCGAAACCGCGTCCGAAAACGCCGAGGTGAGAGCCGCGTTGCGCGAATTCGCGTATGAAACAGGGGTCTTCTTCTCGAAAGTTATCAAGGGCAAAGAGGAAGAGGGGGCAAAGTTTCGAGATTATTTTGAGTATCGAGAACCGGCAAAGGAGATCCCGTCGCATCGCATGCTCGCCATACGGCGCGGCGAGAACGAAAAGGTATTACGTTTTTTGCTCGAGGTAGACGACGAACGCGCCGTCGCCCTCATCAGTGCCCGCGTTGTCACCAACCCGCGAGCGGCGCTTCGGGATGAGCTGAGGGTAGCGATAGAAGACGCGTATCATCGGCTGCTTAAGATTTCTATAGAGGGCGATATTCGCAATCGCGTGCGCGAGCGTGCGGAAAGCGAGGCCATCGCGATTTTCGCCGAAAATCTTCGGCACCTTCTATTGGCGCCGCCGCTCGGGGCAAAGCCTATCTTGGGCGTCGATCCCGGCTACCGAACGGGGTGCAAAGTCGTGGCGATCGACGAAAAAGGCGACTTGAAAGAGCACGCTGTTATCTTTCCAATGCAATCCGATCGGCGCGTCGAAGAAGCCGAACGCGCCGCGGTACAGCTCTGCAAAAAACATCGAGTGGCGGCGATCGCTATTGGTAATGGCACGGCGAGCCGAGAAACCGAGAGTTTCTTTCGGCGGCTGGCAAAGGAAAACAAGCTCAACAACGCGCGGGTCGTGGTGGTGAATGAGTCCGGCGCATCCGTTTATTCGGCCTCGGAGGTCGCGCGCCAAGAGCTACCGGACCAGGATGTCACGGTTCGGGGAGCGGTATCTATCGCTCGGCGACTTCAGGACCCTCTGGCCGAGCTCGTAAAGATCGATCCCAAATCGATCGGCGTCGGCCAGTACCAACACGATGTGAACCAACCTACCCTTCAAAAAGCGCTGGACGCTGTGGTTGAAAGCTGCGTGAATCGCGTTGGCGTTGACCTCAACACCGCCTCGTTCACCTTACTTCGGTATGTGGCCGGAGTGGGCGAGACCCTAGCTCGTAACATCGTCGCCTTTCGCGCGGAAAACGGTCCGTTCCGCGCCCGCCAAAAACTGCTCGATGTGCCGCGCATCGGTCCTAAAGCCTTTGAGCAAGCAGCGGGTTTTCTGCGGGTGCGCGGCGGAGACAACCCACTAGACGACTCTGCAGTTCATCCCGAGAGCTACGACGTGGTCGAACGTATGGCGCGAGATCTCGGCGTTGAACCAAAACACCTCGTGAGCAATTCTGACCTTGTTAAGCGAATCCAAATCGACCGTTATGTCGACGATCGGAGGGGTATCCCCACGTTGCGTGATATCGTGGCTGAATTGGAAAAGCCCGGGCGAGATCCACGCGCCGAGTTTGAGGAAGCCGGGTTCAACCCGGAGGTGACCGAGTTCGAGCAGGTGAAACAGGGCATGCTGTTCAACGGCATCGTGACGAACGTCACGCAATTCGGCGCGTTCGTCGATATCGGCGTGCATCAGGACGGGCTCGTACACGTGTCCGAGCTCGCGCACCGCTTCGTTCGCGATCCAAAAGAAGTCGTGCGGGTTGGTGAACGCGTCAAAGTCAAAGTCATCGAGGTAGACGCGGCCCGTAGACGCATCTCTTTGTCGATCAAACAAACGACCGAACCACCCGTCGGCGGATCCCAAAAGACAGGCCCTGCGCCCGACCGAGCAAACCGCCCGCGTTCACGACCGACATCGCCCCGGTCAAAAGCTCCGCTGAACAACCCTTTTGTCAACGCCTTCTCCGGAACGCGGAAGGATGATAAATCTAATAAAACTTGAATTTTGCACGATTCGAGATCTAGATCGACGCTCGGCGTCTCGACGATCAATATCGATCAATATTTTCGACCTTACTTAGGCTAGAGTTTCGCCATTTTTCTACTGCGGCCGGTAGAATGAGCGCGTAACGGCGTCACACCACCGATTTTTCGCTCGACGTAGGTCGAACTACGCCTCCGCGAAAAATTGCCGATGTTTCTTGCTACGCGCCCATTATCCTCGGCCTCGCTACGAAAAATGGCGAAACCCTAGCTTATGGCGCACGAAGCTAGGGTCCAAAAAAAAGTTCCGCGCGCCCATATCTCATCGCTTTTTTCGCGTTTCCGCTCGACGTTTCTTGCAACGTTAAGGTAAACCGTTCCATTTCTACCATCGTGCATTTTTTTGAGCCGTCATTCGCGCGACTCGCGCCTAAAGAGGAATGATGAACGGAACTCAATTCGACAACGGATGGCGGCTTCGGCACTGCGCGCAGATCATTATCATAAGCGCGTGCTGTTGGCTGTGGGAGTGCACGGACAGTAACGGCGAAAAGGCGGGCGGCGACGGAGACTCCGAGGGTATCGGGGGAAGCGGCGCTGTCACGCTAGGCAACAATGACGCTCTACCTAGCGAAGAGAGCCGGGGCGATGCGGGTGGTGGTGTAGGAACGACCGGCGAGAAAGACGATAGCGCTAGCAGTCGCGACGGGGGCACCGCAGCCGCGAGTGAAAGCGGCGGCGGCACGTCGGCCGCAGGGAATGGCGGCATCGAAAGTGATTCGGCGGCGGCGGACGCAACGTCTATCTCGATCTACACCCTGCGGGTCTATACGCCCCAGATCGGTGCGACCGTGGGTGGCTTGGTGACGGTGTCCGGCTACGCACCCGGATTCGAAAATGTGGAAGTGTGGGACGCGACGCATCAGCAGCCGCCGCTCGCGCAAGCAACGCCCGCCTCGGACGGAAGCTTCTCCGCCGTGATCAACAGCTCGAGTCTCGAACAAGGACCAACCACGTGGACCGTGTGGGCGTGGGACAGCCCGCCCGGCCAATCGTTCAGCCATAACGCGAGCTTCGAACTCCAACTTACTATAAACCAGGATCCGGAGAGCCAAGGCTCCGGCGGTAACTCCGGCAGCGGCGGCGATGACGGACGCGATTTTATTCTCGGTATTTTTAGCTCGGGTAGCGAGATAACGAGCTACTCGGCCTACCTCGGATACCACCCCGAGTTCACCATCAACAGCAGCTATCAGGACGAACATCACCAGCAATGCGGGCAAGCGATCAGCGGGTTGAATGACATCAACAACTACCCGGTAATCGTTTCGGTATTTACCTACAACAAAGATTACGCGGGTACGGCGCGAGGGACTCATGACTCCTGTTATCACACGCTATTCAGCGGCTTGGCGTCGAAAGCCGCCACTATTTACGGCGTTCGCATCGACGTGGAGTTCTGGCCGCATCCCCCGGCGTCCGAGTTCAAGGCGTCTTTCGATCAGATCGTCGCGATCGCGAAACAATATCTGCCCGCGCGGATTAAGTATGTCTTCAATCCCAACTGGGACGCGGGGCTCGGAGGCGCCGAGTACGTACCCGAGAGCGCCGATATCATCGGTCCCGACGCGTACAATAACCCACAGTGGTGTCAGGATAAAAGCTCGGAGCAGTGCGCGGACGACAAGTTCGACCCCAACCGGCCGGGGTCGATAGCCTTCTGGACAAAGGTCGCGCAACAGCTCGGCAAACCGATGGCGTTGCCCGAGTTCGGCGACGACTACGGCGACGGCGTATACATCGATCGTGTAGCCGACTGGGCCTATGACGAGGTTCTGGTCACGCCCGGCGTCTCCAACAACGTCGTATTTATCGCCTACTGGGACTCGAACTTGAACGAGGACGCCTACCTGCGCAACGGCGCCAAGGATGTCTTCCAACAACGTTTCGGCAACCGCCCCTACGCCGGCGGCTACTGGGGAGCGCTTATACCCACCACGGCTTTCGGCGCGTACTAGTACGACAACCGGCGTGACGAACCGGTTTCTCTAATCAGATAGTAAGTTAAACTAATTTCTAGCCGGCCTCCGCGTGATATCCTTAGAATATGAGACGATTTATCTTCTTTAATCAATTACGCGCAACTGTTCTTACCTTCGCTCTTGTTATCTTGGCTTGCTCTGAGGGCAATACCGGTGGGCAAAATCGCGACGGGAGCGTCGGAGCGACAGGGGTTAGCGGCGGTTCCGGAGGCATCGGCAACGGATTCACGGCAAGCGGCGGAACTGCAAAAGCGAATGGAGAAGCGGGCTCCTCTGCGCGCAACGACGGCGCCACTAGCGAGAACGGCAAAGACGGCGGCGT
The DNA here is from genome assembly GCA_016929805.1 of Deltaproteobacteria bacterium. Classification (GTDB taxonomy): domain Bacteria; phylum Myxococcota_A; class Polyangia; order Polyangiales; family JAFGIB01; genus JAFGIB01. Next base: position 18,069 of record JAFGIB010000171.1, read on the forward strand.
TCGCGGTCCCGATGACGGTAGTGAGGCGGACAGCGCTCCGATATTTGACAGCGCGAATGAAGGCGGTGTCGCGGAAAGTGGCGGAAGCGATTTACCCGGGGATAGCGGCGGCGTGGCAGGCTCGGAAAGCAACGCGGCGAGAGCGTTCGCCGCCCGGCTTGGTCGTTCTCATTTCATGATTGGAATGGGGAACGATCTTGCGAACGATCATAATCAAGACGGGGCGTACACACTGGGAGTAACGCTCGATTTGCATTACGCGTATCTTGTCGGCTTGCCCGGGCAAGGGGGCTAGCCTGATTGGAACGCGGGTGGTGAGTTCGTGAACATGTTGACCGATACCGCCGAGAGCCACGGAGTTAATCCGATGTTTACCCTCTACGCCATGGCCGCCTGGGGTGAGGCGGACATGGCGGTCTTAACCAACGATGATTATATGGGTCCTTATTGGGATGGAGCAAAGCTTCTATTCGAACGTATCGCGTTGTTCGGAGATCCATCCGTGGTTCACTTCGAACCTGACTTTTGGGCTTATGCTCAACAGCAATCGGGCGATGATCCGGAGTCGATGCGCGTTCATGTTAGCTCTCTGGCGAACGACTGCTCGGATCAACCGGATAATCTAATAGGAATGGGGCGATGCCTGATCGCGCTAGCACGAGAACACGCGCCAAATAGCCTGGTGGGTTTTCACGCTTCTGTTTGGGCGTCAAATACTCCCGAGTCCACGGGAGAATTTTTAGTGAAAATCGGCGCGCGTGAAGCGGATTTTGTCGCTATAGACATGCTCGATCGAGACGCGGGTTGTTTTGAAGCGGCCATAGATCCTAACTGCCAAAGAGGTACAACAGGATTTTATTGGGACGAGACCAACCAGAGCAGCCCCAATTTTCATGAACATTTGGCATGGGCGAAAACGGTTTACGAAACCGTGGGTAGGCCGATTTTGTGGTGGCAGATTCCTTTTGGGGTACCGAGCTCAACGCCGGGAGGGACACCGGGGCACTATCGAGATAACCGAGTAAAATATATCTTCGAGCATATCGACGAATTTATCGAAGCAGGAGGCGCCGGA
>JAFGIB010000172.1 GCA_016929805.1 Deltaproteobacteria bacterium
GTACCATCCTCGCCGGCACTGCGGGCGCGCTCGGTTTTACGGGCGAATTGGCCGCCGACTTGTTTGCCCCCCTGAACGCTTACCGATATAACATCCGTATCCACTTCAATGCTGCTCGTTTTGGCGTTACAATGTCTTCCGTTTTTTCTTATTAAAACATAACTTCCGAGGAACCTGTGTCAGTCAGATTATCCGATAATCATAGTGGAACAATCGCGCCGGGAACCGTGGTCGGAGGCCGAATTGTCGTCGAACGAACCGTGCGTGAAGATGCTACCGGCGCGCTGATGTTTGCCCGCGACGCGAAAACGCGAAAATCTATCGCGTTGTATGTTTTGTCAAAAACCGCGGTCGAAAACGAGGAGGAATTCAGCGAATTCCGCGCGCAGATAAAAGAGGCCTCCAAGCTCAAACACCGTAACGTCGTGGCAACCTATGGAGTCGGCACCTATTCGACGTCGACCTACTTCGCGGCGCGCGAATGGGTTGAAGGTGTTCCGCTATCAGATTTTATTTTAAATAGAAAGAAGACCAACCGCATGATTTCGGTGCGAGGCGCGTACAATGTAGTTACTCACCTCTGCAAAGCGCTTGCACAAGCTCACGAGATTACTTTCCACGGGGCGCTGCGACCGAGCACGGTTTGGGTCACGAAATCCGGCCGGGTAAAGATCAGCGACTTCGGTATCACCCGCGCCTTACTGCAATCGGGTAAATGGAAGCTGCTTGAAGAGCAGGAACAGGCCTACCTCGCTCCGGAAATTCGCATGGGCGGCCGAGCTGATGCGCGTTGCGATATCTTCGGATTGGGAGCTCTTCTGTACGTGCTGCTGACCGGCCGATCGCCGACCGAGACGTTCATTCCGCCCTCCCAGGCCAACCCGGATGCGACGCCGCAAATCGACGCCGTTCTGATGAAGTGCCTTGCGGCGGACCCGTCAGCGCGATTCGCATCTCCCTTAGAAGTATCTGAGGCGTTGTTGCCGGTGGTAGCGGAAACACCGGCGCCAAGAGAATATGAATTCGATTTTGATGTCGAAGTCGATGTCGATATAGCGGCGTCTCTGGCTCCACCCGGAGAGACGACTAAAAACGACGATGTCGTCGTTACGCCGAAAGCCGCACCGCTTCCCGCGTTCCCGCAAAAAGCCGCGCCGCCGCCCCTGATACCCGTTGTGAAACCACAACCGGTTGCTGTCGCTAATGGGTTTCCGGATCCCACGGGCTTGCCCTCGGACGTAGAATCAAACGAAAGCGATAGCGAGCCGTCCGTTCCGCGAACTCGTCAATCGGAAGTCGATTTAAACAATCTGCTGAAAAAAATTACCGAGAACGACGCCCCGAGGTGGATGGTCGTCAAAGACAACCTCGACCACGGGCCGTTTTCTGGACGGGAGCTCGTCCAGTTGATCGTTAAAGGCGACGTTCTCGCGGACCACAGCGTTCTCAACATAGATACCGGTGAAAGAAAAAAGGTCATCGAGTATCCCGAATTCGTTGAGTTCATCGAGCAACAAAAGATACGTAAATCCGAAGAGGCGTATCAACAAGCATTGGTGCGCTCTACTAAAATCGAAAAACGCGCCAATTTTGCAAAATTCATCGTGCTTACCAGCGGAATTGCGGTTGTTGGATTGGCCGCTACGATATTCTTGATAACTCGGCAATCCGCAGAAGAAGAGAAATTGGCTCACGTGGACCTGGCCGCTCTATTTGAGTCCGGGCAAGTTAAAATCACAGGTACCGCTGATATTTTAAGTTTCAAACGCGGCGGCCGTCGAAGAGACGGCAGACGTTCCGGCGACAGTAATCGGCAGGGTGGTGGTTATGCCTCATACGAAGACGCTATGAATCAAGCGATAGACTTGGGCGACGCCAAAAAGAGAGGAGGCGAAAGACAACTCAGAAGCGACGATATAGCGGGAGTTATGAACCGAAGGCTCAATTCGCTATTCGGCTGTGTCTCGCAAGAGCTGCGGCGCGGCGGTAGGCTCGGCACCGTAAGAATCGACATGGCGATCGCCGGAAGCGGCGATGTGATGGGTACGTCGATACTGGTGGGAAGCATGGCGTTTAAGAGTTGTATAGCGGATAAGGTGCGAAAGATAAGGTTTCCCCCTTTTCCGGCGCCTCGCATGGGCGCTCGGTACAGCTTTAACGTCGATTAGCATTTGACTACGCAGAGACGATCAGACAGGACCCTAGTCATGAATAAGGTCGCGGGCTTGCTGCGAAGAAAAAACAGCGCCGCTGTCGTTCGTTCGCGCGAAACCGACGGATTACGCCGAGGGTTTAATAACCTCGAGTGCTCGGCGGAAAAGAGAGTCGGTTTTCGGTGTCGCCGGTGGTTGACGACTAGGAGCTATAACCGGTTTATCGTCGAGAGGCTAACCGCGACCTTAGGCTCAATAGCGCTTGTGACGCTAATCGCCTGCCAGACTGTCGTCGTGAGCAGATTAACGGAAGAACAGGCGAATCAGGTCGTAGTCGCGCTTAACGCGGCTTCGATCGCGGCAAAAAAAGTCCCCGAGAGCAGCTCTGACCGAACTCCCCTTTTTAAGGTAGAGGTCTCGTCCGGTAAGGCGGCTCGGGCGCTTTCGGTTCTTCAAGCGGCGGAGCTGCCGAAACGCCCGGCGCCTGGTTGGGACGAGGCGTTTAGCAAGACCAGCATAATTCCTACTCCCATAGAAGAAAGAGCGCGGTTTATCGCCGCCTTAAGCGGCGAGATCTCCCGGTCAATCGAGGCTATGCCGGGTATAGTGGACGCCAGGGTACATATCGCGTTGGCGGACAATCGCGCCACGCCGCTGGAGGCAATGCCGGTACGACCGCGAGCGTCCGTGGTGGTTAAGACCAAGCGAAAAGAGGGGGAAAACAATGCCGGCGTTACGCAAAAGGCGATACAAAAACTGGTCGCCGGCGCGGTTCAAGATATGAAGCCGGACGACGTCACCGTGATAGAAATAAAATTACCCAGTCCTATGCGCCAAACCCCCGAGCTGGTTGAAATAGGACCGATTACTATCGCTCGAGAGAGCGCTGGAGCACTAAAGGTTACCGCGGGAGCGCTTTTATTCGTACTGGTCATTCTGGCTACTACCGTTATCGTTTTGATAACACGACTCCGACGAACACCAGAAAAAGTGAAATAAAAGAAAAGCTGCATTATCATTAACCCTGCGTAAACGCGCATACTATTCGGTTACACATATCAACATCGAATTAAAAAAAATTCTTTCTTTGCCGGCTGTCGCTGAGCTCGTGGCGCTAAACGATGAAGAGGCCGGCCCAAAAAAAGATTTTTAGGACGTTTCCGACATTACGTCATTGGCAATGACTGAACGAAAGCCGTAATCAGATACTGAAAAAACCTCGAAAACTACCGAGAGAATAAACCCTCTTTGTGCAGGAAGCGAACTTAGATTGACAGCTAATGACGGCGTGGCTAGGCTTTCTAAACTGCTACGGTGTAGTATTAGGTAAACCCAAGGCTTATGATAGATTTTGGTTCTTATTAGTAATCGATCGAGTAGTAGCACCACAGGTAGAACGGAGAAGGAAGCGTTATGAGTGAAAGGAATGAATCTTCTGTTCTTAGCAACCTCAAGGAGCTCATGGACCTTGAGGATGATCGAATAAGGGCCGAAGAAGAAGAAAGGCGCCGTAAAGCAGAGGAGGAAGCGCGGTTACGAGCGGAAGAGGAACGTCGGAGAAAAGCGGAAGAGGAGGCGCGAATCAAGGCCGAAGAACACGCTCGCCTGGAGTCTGAACGTCAGAAGCGCGAAGAGGAGGAACGTCTAGTTCGCGAAAGAGAGGCGGCGGAATTGCGAGTTCGGCTGGAAATGGAGCAAAAGGCTAAGCTGGAAGAGCAAGCGCGCCTCTTAGCGCATGAGGCTAAGCTTAAAGAAATTGAAGCGGCGCGGCGTAAGGGTGTACACCCGGCTGTTTTTGCGGTCGCGATAGTAATGGTATTAGGCGGCGCGGCTTACGGGTATTTCGGTCTCTATGTACCCGCACAGAAGAAAGCGGCCGAGGAAAAAGCAGCAGCGCAACGACTGGCCGAAGAAAAGGCCAGAGAGGCGCGACGGATTGAAGAGCAGGCAAAAGCAGAGATTCTCGCTCGAGAAAAAGAGATCGAAAAGGCCAAAGCGGCTAAAGAGCAAGCATTGGCTGAAGCCGAAAAATTCGCGGCTAAAGAGCAAGCGAGAAAAGAAGCCGATCGGAATCGAGCACCCGCAAAGAAGGGCGGCAAGAAGGGCAGTACCTCTAGCTCGGGCAAAGAGACCTTTGAAGATGATCCGCTCAAGGGGCTTGACGGGCTGTAACCCGAGTCGTTCCTTTATTCGATATTCCAACTTCGAGCATTGTCGGTACGCTAGAAGCTTTTACAAACCGTAGCTGCACGAGTGGCGGCGTTATAGAAGCTGGAGGGTGCCGCGGAATACGCTACAAAGAAAGGCCAACTAATCGCGTCGTTGGGATCGATCATACCGATAGATACCGCAAAACAGCAGCGCGGACTTGAATATATCGCTTGCGTAAAACGATCGGCGTTAGCAGCAAAGCGAACCGCGTTTGTCGTCTTGCTGCTCGCCAAACCTTAACGTTGGGAACGCGCTATGAAACGTATTGTCGCGGGACCGCGAGCTGTAATGGAGGCACTCTATAGCGGCGCTCACAAGATCGCGGTTGTTTACCTCGCGCAAGGATATCAGTCGAAAAAGAATCTGCTTCATATCGAAAAGCTTGCGATTAAAAACCGCGTGATTTGCGAAGAACGAAGCCGTGGTTGCCTCGACAAACTGGCTAAAAACCAACGCCATCAAGACGTGATAGCCATCGGCGGCGACTATTGCTATCTAGACATGGAAACGCTTCTGCCGCGCGAATCCGCCCCGTTATTACTAATAGCCTTGGACCAAATTACCGATCCGCACAACTTCGGCGCAATCGTGAGAAGCGCGGTCGCGCTCGGCGCCGACGGTATCGTCATACTAAAAGACCGCGCGTCGCGCGTAACGCCCACGGTAGTCCGTACCTCGGCGGGAGCCACGGAGCATGCAAAAATCGCCCGCGTGACGAATCTCGCTAGAACCCTGAAAGCGCTACGAGAGCGCGGTATGCAAATAATAGGTCTCGATGCCGCGGGAATAAAAGAGCTAAGCGCTATACCTTGTGCCGCTCAGGGTCGCGTATTGGTTGTTGGCTCGGAAGGAAGCGGACTCAGACGGCTTACGAAAGAAAATTGCGATGTGTTAGCGAAAATTCCGCTGCCGGGACCGATTTCCTCTCTAAATGCATCGGTTGCGGCTGCGATTGCCCTCTACGAGAGCGATCGGATGCGTCGTCAACAGCTTGCGATCGACGGCCGCGGATGAGCTGAACGTCAGCTCGACTCGCAGGCCGAGCGCTCGCCGGTCCGAACACCGGCGGCCCGTTCCTGAAAAGGATTACAAGGCGAGTGGCCACGGATTATGGCGGAATCGGCCGCAGCTTCATCCGGATAGTCGTGGTTCCCGCCGGTAACATCACCCGCAGATCGTGTGGGAAATAGTCCTGAGCTTCAAACGTAATGTACTTGATACCGGGTTTCATGCTCTTCGGCTTTACCGCTAAGACGCGAGCCGTACCAATAAATCTGTCATCGACGTAAACCCTGGTTTTTTCCGGAACAGCCAAGACGCGTAAACGCGCGATCGACGGTTTCGGCATCGCCCCTCCGCAGCCGATAGAGACGAGCGCAATAAGCAGTAAGAGCCATACGACTTTCATAGAAACGCGCCCTTCAGGGTAATACGGGCTCGCTTTAATACCTAAAAGGTTTAGAAAGCCGAACTGGCTGAAACCTCTCTTAATTGGGGGGTATATTATGGCCATGTGCGTATCTCGGACCGACTAAAAAACTGACCTTGTTAACCTTACTTGTGCGAAAATTTCGTCGACGTACACCGCCTCGCTCGTGAAAAATAGCGCGAAATCATCATCTTTCCCATGGCTACGGTGCTCGAATTCTATTCCCACTCGATGGTCGCGGGTGGCTTGGACGAAATGTCGTATACCACGCGATTGCAGCCCGGGACCTCGTTAATGATATTCGACGAAATACGGCTCAACAACTCATACGGCAAGCGCGCCCAGTCCGCGGTCATCGCGTCGTTTGAGGTAACCGCTCGAATAACAATAGCGTTTTCATAGGTTCGATCATCGCCCATAACGCCGACGGTCTGAATCGGAAGAATCACGCAAAACGACTGCCACAACTGCTCATACAACCCTGCTGCTCTTATTTCCGTTTCTAAAATCTCGTCCGCCTCTCGCAATATTTTCAACTTATCCTCGCTAACCGCCCCTAGACAACGGACCGCGAGACCAGGACCGGGAAACGGTTGGCGCCAAAGAATATGATTAGGAATATGGAGCTCTTTGCCCACACGGCGAACTTCATCTTTGAATAGCTCGCGTAAAGGCTCAACCAGAGAAAGTTGAATTCGCTCGGGTAGACCTCCTACATTGTGGTGGCTCTTAATTACCGCGCTAGGACCCTTAAACGACGTGCTCTCTATCACATCGGGATAAAGCGTACCTTGCACTAAAAAACCTATCTCTCCTATTTTCTTCGCTTCTTCCTCAAAGACGTCGATGAAGAGCTTGCCGATGATCTTCCGTTTCTGTTCCGGTTCGAATACTCCCCGCAAAGCCGTGATGAAACGCTCCGCCGCGTCCACGTGGATGAGCTGTAGATGTAAATGGTCGCCGATCATGCGAACGACGTCTCTAGCCTCATTCGTGCGCAGCAGGCCATTGTCCACGAAAATGCAGCATAATCGGTCCCCGATCGCTTGGGATACCAAAACCGCGGCAACCGTAGAATCAACCCCGCCGGACAAGGCGCAAACCGCCCGGCCTTCGCCTATTTGCCCGCGAATACGGCCGACTGACTCTTCGATAAATGAAAGGGGAGTCCAGGTAGGTAGAAGATTCGCGACCTCGAACAGAAAAGCGGCCAGCATCTCAGTGCCCCGGTCCGTGTGAACAACCTCAGGATGAAACTGCAAACCGTAAATGTGACGATCAAGATTCGCCGCCGCGGCAAAAGGCGCGTTTTCACTATGCGCTAGGGTGACAAACCCTTGCGGTAAAGCGGCTACGCGGTCGCCGTGACTCATCCATACGTTCACCCGATCACCGGCGCGAAACCTGCCGAAAACTCCCGCGCTGAAGTCTATCTCGATAGTCGCCGGTCCGAATTCGCGCTGTTCGGCGCGCTCCACCCTACCGCCTAATAGACGACAAAAAAGCTGCATCCCATAGCAAATTCCGAGTACCGGCACCCCAACTTCGAATACCTCTCGGTCAATACTGGGCGAGTTGTCCTCCAGCGTGCTGGCCGGCCCACCGGAAAGCACAATCGCACGCGGCGAGATCTCTCGCACGCGTTCAAGCGAAATCGAGCAAGGATGGATCTCGCAATAAACCTTCAGCTCTCGAATCCGTCGGGCGATGAGTTGGGTGTATTGGGAACCAAAATCGATAACCAAGACCAAGTCGCGTCGCATGATGTGACTTATCACATCCTTCTCGTACAACCGCAAGATGATGTACAACAGTCGTGATGAAGTGGTGGAAGCGCGATAGAAGAGTCGAGCCCCCTCGACCCGACACCGAAGAGCAAAAGGACGAGCCGGATTGGAGCGAGGCGGTCGTTGAGCTGCCAATCGACGGAATCCTCGATTTGCACACTTTTAATCCAAAGGAAGTCAAGGACCTCGTCCCGGAATATATCCGCGAATGCAGAAAGCGAGGCGTCTTTCAACTGCGGATCATTCACGGAAAAGGGCGGGGCGTTTTACTTCGAACCGTGCATGCGATTTTGAGCCGATCACCGGAAGTCAAAAACTACCGCCTCGCAACACCTGAATCGGGAGGCTGGGGAGCGACGCTCGTCGATTTACACCAACCTCCCGATAAAAACTAGATCTTCAAGCTCATTCGCAGATCGGGGGCGCGACGCAGTTGCCGTCTTCCCCGCAGATGCCGCTGTAACATGCCTCGTCACTCTCGCATGCGCTCCCGTTTGAATTGATCGGCACGCAGGCCATCTCACCTCGATAAAGGTCGCAGATCAGCCCGGGAGCGCAGCGAATTATCTGATTCTCGGCGCGGCATGGTTGGTATAGATCGGGTAGATCAACGCATTTGCCATCTACTGCCAAGCCCTCAGCATCGCAATACTGTCCCACAGGGCACTGGCTCGGTTGCGCCGCTTGACAGGTGCCGTCCTGCTCCACTTTAGGCTTACAAATACCGGTCGACGAATCTATCGCCACGCAGGAAAGCAGGGTAACTCCGCCTACTTCGCACATCAGACCTGGCGGCTCACAGGTTTCTCCCTCTTTTGCGCTCCTAACCTCGCTTATTCTCTTGCAGGTAGCCTCCGTCTCCGTATCGGCCGTACACTCCAAGCCTCGCGCGCAAGGCGCGGGGGCGAGGTCCCAACAACTCGCGTCGCTCTCGGCCAAGCAGCACTTTTCGCCCTCCTTGGGCGGCGTTGCGCAAATACCGCCGGCGCAAACGCGCCCGTTCTCACATTGGTCCGATTTCTCGCACGCCTCGTTCTCCTCCAGCAACGCCCGACACACGGTTGGGCATTCGGCCTCGCCCGGTTCCGGCCCGCAAAAAGCGTTACCCTCGCAATCAGCGTCGATCACGCAGTTCGAGCCAATACTTACAGTGCCTTGAACCGCTTGCTGGCACGATTCAGTCCTGCGGCTGCTCGTCACATCGCAGCCTTGAGATCGGATTTCTTCGAGGCATTGCTCGACGTTCTCCGGATTAAAAGCCACGCGCCCCGCGCTGACCGAGTCTGATAAATAGGCGTAGTCTCTGTTCATAAAGACCATCTCGGTGTGCTCGACGCAGTCCTTCCCTCTGAGAGTGATGGCCAAATATTCGCTTCCCTCGCAATCCTCTATGGCGCCGCACGTCGCGTATGCGAAAAGATAGGGAAGGTCTTCGACGGTCGGTAGAGCCGGGGTATTGCTATCTTCTTTTCCGGCATCCTCCCGACTAGCGTCTGTCTTCTCGACGGGCTCGGAGCTATCGATTCCCGCATCTGTTTGCTCGCCGCTGTCGTCCGAAAAGGAACTGTCGTCCCCCAAAGAGCTGTCATCATCCGTAAAACCGTCCACCTCCCCTTCCGTGATAGTACATCCGCTACCCAACAAAATCCCGCAAAGCATCGTAAGAAAAAAAGGCCTATTTTGCATGATCATATCCTTTCGGTAATTCCCTCTATGACGATGACTAAGATGTTTTTTTCTATAAAAAAACCGCTTAAACACCCTATCCCGCTTTTATTCGGTCCGCGCGCGAAAGAACGCGCGAAACTCGACCCTTTTGTCAGACACGCGTAGCAACGCGTAGGGTACGATATACCCACAATTCGACTAATCTAAACCGAAACGAGGCTCAATTCCAGAGCAGACATTCGAGATATTTCCAATTTTTCTTTTTCTATTGCCGCTACTTTTAGCTTCGCCGCTTCGGTTCTACTTATCCGGAACCCAAATGCGATAGTCATCGCGTTTTGTCGCCATTTTAAATTCATGTTCGCTTAACACGGTCTTTAACCGCCGGTCGCCGTCTCCCTGTTGTATCAACACGATCGCTCCGAAAGGACTCTCCCTTAAAACCTCTGCGAGAAGTCCAAGACCGTAGGGAGACGGTTTATCGAAAACGACCAGAACATCCTCCAATGCGCCGAGCTTCTCGTTCGAACCGTCGCCAGCGTAAGCCGCCGTGGGGAAGGTTAAAAAGGGGCGACAACAACCTAGCTTTTCGAGTTGGCGCGATAGTGCGAAAGGAGCCAGGACGCGCGCCTCTTTATCGACACGGCGGCATACCTCTTGAGCTGCGAGTCGATGCCGCTCGTCTACCTTCTCCCAGCCGTCTTTCTGATACCAGATGTGGTTCTCCTTCACCATGAGTACCTTTTCGTAACCGGATTGCCTCAGTATCTGCTTTAAACGATGGTTTCGAACCCCCTCCTGCGACATGACAACGACGCGAATCTCATATTGTCGCAACGCATCTATAAACGGCCGCATTTCCGCAAAAGGCATGTCTCTTTTGAATTCGACGTATCTAATCAGATCATGCCTGGCCTTGCGCTCGCTCGTCGTAAGATTTTGCGATTGCTCGTCTATAAAAAAAGGCGCCGCGCAATTCGGTACCAACCGGATCTGCTGCGACACCCGTTTGGGCGCCATGATGAACGTCTTTTTAGGCGCGACCGCACACGCTTCTTTTGCGATCAGAAACGCGCGCGCGTTCTTCTTCGGATCGGGTTGAAAAGACGCACTCTTCTTGTCGGCTTGGTCTGTTAACGAGATAACGATAACGACGATAGCGACAACAACCGCGATTGCCACAACCCCAATTATGCCACCGAGTACAGCTCTATTCATCGGGCACCCTTCCGTTCTGAGTTTTCGTCTGCCACTACAAAGAGCATAATGCTATTCCTACACAATGCGAACGCCTCCTAATCGCAACAGAATCAATTCCTTTGGCCATCGGCCGACTACTTCCCAAAAAGGTGAAGTAAAAACCTCATTTCGTGCGAAGCGAATAATCAAAAAAAACCGTCGTTCTGGCTCCTCGATATGACGGATTACACCGTTTTGCCGCCACTTTTTACGAAGCTACATTGACCGCCGGAAATTGCCGCTCTCATTGACTTTTGACTGAACGCAAACGCGCATCGCTTGTTTCTGCGAAGGATCAGCCTAGAATACCAAACAACTCGACAGATGCTATCTCTCGCATTCACCGGCGGTACCATCGAGCTACGCGGTCGATCCGCGAGTCGGGAACTACTACCCGCGAGCTGCGAGTGGGACGAACGCACGATGTGTTATCGAGCGCCCGCGTTCCAGTACGCGAATATCGTACGTAAACTAAAAGCGGCGCAAGTCGAATTCGAGGATAGCGCGCGCCAGTATCTAGATCTGAAGCAAGGCGCGCGCGTGCACCGAAGCCCGCGGCCTTTTCAGGAAAAAGCCTTACTAGCGTGGCGGAAAAATCGGTCACGGGGGGTCGTCATCTTACCGACCGGGGCCGGAAAAACGCAGGTTGGCGTGATGGCAATCGACGAAAAGCGGAGAAGCACGCTGGTAATAGCGCCCACTTTGGTTCTCGTCGCGCAATGGTATGACCTTTTGCGGACCACCTTTTCGTTGCCCGTTGGCGTCATTGGAGGCGGAGAGTACCGGATCGAATCGCTGACCGTTACCACCTATGATTCAGCCTATTTGCATATGGAACATATCGGCAATCGCTTCGGTCTCGTGATTTTCGACGAATGTCACCATTTGCCCGGTCAGACCTACGCCGTGGCGGCGCGCTTTTGCCTCGCGCCTTTTCGGCTCGGCTTGACCGCCACGCCGGAACGAACGGACGGGCGCGAACAGGACCTGGAAGTGTTGATCGGCCCCCAGGTCTTTAGGCAGGATATCGTAGACCTATGCGGCGATTACCTCGCCAAGTACGAAACCGAACGGATATCGGTAGAGCTATTTCCTGACGAACGGGCGGAATACGAGAACGAGCGGGAGATATATCTCACCTTCCTACGCGCTCAGGGAATACGCATGGGCGACCCCACGGGTTGGTCTCAATTCGTCATACGCGCGTCCAGAACTCCTCAGGGACAGCGCGCGATGCAAGCCTACAGACGTCAGCGGGAGCTCGCTTTTACCGCTCCCGCGAAACTCGACTATGTCGAGCACCTCATGCATCAACACCGCCGCGATCGGGTTATCGTGTTTACTCAGGATAACGAAACCGCCTACATGTTGTCGCGACGGCTGCTGATTCCGGCGATCACCCACCAAACCAAGGTAAGCGAACGGGGTGAGATCCTTAAGCGTCTGCATGACGGTAGCTACCACGGTGTCGTCACCTCAAAAGTGCTCAATGAAGGCGTAGACGTGCCGTCGGCCAATGTGGCGATCGTGGTCTCGGGGAGCGGTTCGGTGCGGGAGCACGTTCAGCGCTTGGGACGGGTGTTGCGCAAACAGGGCGATAAACGGGCGGTGCTCTACGAGTTGATCACCGCCAACACGAGCGAGGCCTTTACCAGTAAACGGCGGAGAGACCACGTTGCTTACCGCTGATCTAGCTCGCGTAAAAAGAAGTGGTAATGAGTTGAAAATTTGGTCGTTGAACGCCGAGATGCGAACTCGAGCGTTTCAACTGGCGACTGCGTATATTGCCATCGCGGAGGCTCACCAGGGCAAAACGCGCGCGCAGTTTGAGGACGCGTGCAGTCAAGTCTCTTTTCGTAGCTCAGAACGTAAGCTGGCGGGCGGTCTGCGCAAATTGATCGAGGATCGTTGTGTTTTCGAAGTCGCCGGCGAATCCGATCCTTCGGCCTTACGCGGCGAGATATTTCTCGCAGCCAGCGACGAGATCCGTCGCTTGCCGGAGGGAGAACGGTTCGATCGCACCCGCTTTCTTTTAGAGCAAAGCCGAATCCGAAAGATCGACGGTCGCGAGCTGGAAAGGCGATTATACTCTGATCTACGCGGTGAGCACGTGCTGCAAAGGTTCGACGGAATCAAGCCGGAGCGGCTCATGCAATATTACGAAACCTCTCAAGCGCAAGCGGTGCTGTTACGCGCGGTCAAGGTTACGGCCGAAGTCAATTGTGCCGATCCTCACGCATACCGCACGCTCTTTAGAAAGCTAAAATTTCTGCGGTTGTTGTACCGAATAACCGCGCGAGCGGAAGGCGGCTATCAAATTGAAATCGACGGGCCCTTTAGCATGTTTTCGTCGGTCACGAAATACGGCTTGCAATTGGCGCTCGCCCTACCCGCGATCCAGGCCTGTGACGTCTGGAAAATCACGGCTGAAGTACGTTGGGGTAAAGAGCGCGCGCCGTTTATCTTTCGTCTTAAAGGACGCACTTTCGGTCAAAATATGGAAGATAATCCGAGGTTGCCCGACGAGGTACAAAACCTCATCGACCGATTCGAAACCTTGGGGTCGCAATGGACGGTGCAATCCTCTTCCAGCATTCTCGAATTGCCGGGCGTCGGTATCTGCGTTCCCGACCTGCGGTTCGAGAACCGGCTTACCGGCGAAGTCGCCTATCTCGAGGTGATGGGCTATTGGAGCCGAGACGCGGTCTGGAAACGGATTGAGCTGGTTCAGCAGGGCCTTCCATATCGCGTTTTATACGCCGTCAGCAGCAGGTTACGCGTGAGCGAAACCGTGCTTGACGAAACCTATCCAGGAGAGCTCTATGTCTATAAAAGCGCGATTAGCGCCAGGGAAATACTCCGACGCTTGGATCGAATCAAGAACGTCGACAAGAGCGGCGTCAAAGAGAAGAATGGCGAGTAGCTTCAAAAACTGGCGGAGAAAAGCTGTCATCCGTCATTTCGACGAGCCGAAGTCGCCTATCGACATCTGTATTGGATCTCTCGCTTGGGTCGAAATAGTATGTTTGCCACTACTTTTTAATAAAGCACCGAAGAAGCCATGAAAGCTGATGATTTTTCGAAATTTTTTACCGTTTTTTTTACCTCGACTCGGACGAAAGGTACACTCGTAGTAGGCCCAATTGTAGGAAGGTTTTGTCATGCTTATCCGTACCATCCAACAAGCGATTCTCGTCGTCTTCGCGGTTGGCGTAGCCAACCCTTTTTTAGCGAGCTGTAAAGGCGAGGAAAGCGGTTCTCTGCAGCTTTCGTTTCAGTTGGGAAGCGGAAAAAGCTGCGATGAATTCGGAATCGAACGAGTTAAAGCGTTTTTAACAGACAGCGGTGAAGAATACGATGAAAGCGTTGACTGCGATAAGGGCGAGATCCGGTTTAACGATGTCGAGGCCGGAACCTATCGATTGAAGCTTTTTGGATACGACGCTGATAAAGCCGCGGTCAAAGACAGCGAAGAAGAGGAAACGACGATAAAATCCGGTAAGACCACTACCATTGAGACGCCGATTCGTCTAATCGATGCTCCGGTTACGCTTAAGCTTCGTTGGGATTTCGAGTTTAGCGACTGTAAAAAAGCGGGGCTCGGAGGCTTCTTTATTACGGCATTCAGTAGCGATGGCAGCGATGTCTTATTCGACGGACAAGATATTCTATGCAACTCCAACACGGTGGATGACGACGGGTATCATACGATTCCGGATGAAGGACGAGATCTGAAGGGCAATAACTTCGGTGAGGTCGAAATCCAGCCGTATGACGCGAATTCAGCGCCCCTCGGTGAAGCCATTCGCTTTGTCTTCGATAGTCCCGGTCCCGGGGGGGAAATTAGACTTTCGCTCTCGTGCGACGACACTGGTTGTCGCGGTTCCGGGGAGCCCGATTGAGCGATTTTCAACGCCTCGACGTTTGATACCGCGACGCCGTTTTGGTTAGGCCTTCGACTCTCCGCTCTGGGCCGGTTGAACGGCATCTTCCTCGTTGCTTTCAGCCGACGCATGATTGGATCGACGGCGAAGGTAATAGTGGTCGGGGCGACTGGACTTGAACCAGCGACCCCTACACCCCCAGTGTAGTGCGCTACCAGACTGCGCCACGCCCCGACCATCCCTAACTCAGGTCGAAGAAATGCACCATACTCGCTTCGTCCGAGGAGGCAAGCGCTGTTTTACGTATCAGATATCGATTGTCGAACGACTCTAGGACTCACTTTTGCTTCGAATGCGTATAAACCTGAACGGTGCTCGGAATCGCCGCGGTGACGGTGGCGGTTTTAACTCGCTCGTACCGGCTTTTCTCCTTGATCGCGTCGAGCTCCTTGATCAACTCGGACAGCTCTCCGCGTATCGCTAATAGATCAGCCCTTAGGGCGACCTCGTGAGAAGCAACCGGATCGGGCTCGCTTCTTACACTATCTTTGCCCAGCTCGCGCAACCGTTTGCGAGCGCCCGCGATGGTGAAACCCTCTTGTTGCACCAGGCGACGAATCAACATCGCAAGCTCTACGTCGCGCCTTCGATAAACCCGATGGTACCCCCGCGTCTTCATCGGGCGGAGCGCCGAAAATTCGTTCTCCCAATACCGCAGCACATGAGGCTCTACCCCCACGATCTTCGAAACCTCTCCGATCTTAAAAAACAACTTATCTGGAAGCTCTTTTTCCGCCACAAGCACCCTTCAATCCGACCTAGAATATCCGAACCTCGGGCGGAACGTTACTAAAATGCACTCAACGTATTCTCGCCGACGTCCTCTTCCGTTCGATCCGGATTAAGTACTTCCTTTAGAACTTGGCTCGGTTTGAAGGTTAACACACGACGCGCGCTGATTTCGATGGGCCGACCCGTTTGCGGATTGCGACCGACGCGCTGCTGTTTATCTCGCACGACGAAGTTTCCGAATCCCGAGATTTTTACCTTGCTGCCGTTCGCCAGTACCTCCTTCATGATCATAAAGACTTCTTCGACTATCTCCGCCGACTCCTTCCTGGAAAAACCGCCGACTTTCTCGTAAACACTGTCGATTAATTCCGCTTTTGTCATTCAGAGCCTCCCCTGCGCGTGAACGAGATATAATCACAAAAAAGGGTCAAACTCAACCGGCTGTTGGGATTCACTCTCCTGTTCGCATAATAGCATCAAAATGTTTTTCTGTAGCGCGTATTACTTGAGCATGAATTTTTTCAACCCTGTTATCCGTCAATGTAGCCGTAGGATCCCGATATACTACACGGAACGCCAGGCTCTTTTTTCCCTCTTTAATCGGCGCGCCGCGATACACATCAAAAAGCGTTACCTCCTCGGCAAGACCCTCCGCAGCTTCCCGTATAATCGGCACGACATCACCGACGGGTAGCTCTTCGGCGACGACTACCGCTAGATCTCGTACTACAGCGGGAAAACGCGGTAACGGCCTGAACTGCCTAATGCCAAGCGCTTCGATTGCCGTCATTAAAGCTTCGAGATCCACCGCGGCGTAAATCGGCCTCCCTTGCAACTTGAAGGCCTCAACCACGCGCGGGTGAAGCTCTCCGATAAGACCTATCGGCTTTTCCTCCAGCCGCAACGCGGCGGAGCGTTTAGGATGCAAATAGGGAGCGGCGGTTTCGAGCCTGTTGTCGATCAACGTCGTTGGCTGCTCGTTACAAAGTGAACCGATAATTGTATTCACTATGCCCTTACAGTCATAGAAGTCCAGACACTCTTCCTCGGCATACCATCGTTGCCTCGGCCCCCATAAGAGAATACCTAAAAAGTATTTCTCTTGAGGGAGGCGTCCCGCAATCGTCGGGATGAAAACTCGCCCGACCTCAAATTGCTGAACGCATTTAACTTGATGGTTCTGGGCTCTTGATAAATTCGCTACAAGCCCGGGTAGCAGCGAGGTGCGCAAGGCGCTGCGCTCCTCGGATAGCGGGTTGGATAACCGAACCGCCTCTTTCGAAAGACGCGCGGTCTCAAGGTCCTCGGGGGAGACGAAGGCGAAGTTGACCGCCTGAATAAGACCTGCTGCCGCCGCCGCCTCTTGTATCCGGCGTAAAAAGAGAAGAAAACGAGCTGTTCCCTCAAGAGATGGTCGCGCCGAAGGCATCTCGGTTGGTATGACTTCATAACCTTGCACCCGCGCTACTTCTTCGATGAGATCAACCTCGCGCGCGATGTCCGGCCGAAACGAGGGAACGACCACGTCGAATCCGCGTGCGGTTTCTTCTATCTGGCAGCCGATAGCTTTCAGGATACGAGAAACCGCCTCTCTGTCGACCGCGTAGCCGATAAGACTTTCTATCTGTTGAGGACGCAAGGTGACGGACCGAGCGCGATATGGGATAGGCTCTACATCAAGCGCTTGAGAGACCACAACGCCACCGGCGAGACGGGCTATCAGCGAGACCGAGTGAGCCAACACCGTCGGCACCGCGTCGGGATCGACCCCCCGCTCAAAGCGATAACTCGCGTCGGTGTGCAACGACGTCCGCTTCGCTGTCCTCCGCACCGAGCGCGGATCGAAGTAAGCGCATTCGACCAGCACGCGTTTCGTCTCCGGTCCGATTTCTGAGTTTTCTCCACCCATCACGCCTGCAAGGGCGACGGGACCCTTTCCGTCGCAGATCAGCAGGTCGTCTTCCGTCAGCACGCGTTGTTCGCCATCCAAGGTGCGCATGACCTCGCCGGGCTGAGCCAAACGAACCAGGATACGCGAATCGCGCAACTTGTCATAGTCGAAGGCGTGAATCGGATGGCCGAATCCGAGCACGATCAGGTTGGTCGCGTCGACCACGGCGTTGATCGCGCGCAACCCCAAGAGATGCAAACGGTACCGGATACAAAAGGGCGACGGTTTGTTATTTACATTTGTTACTAACGCGGCGCCGTATCGCGGACATCTTTCCGCATCGCTAATATCGACCCGAACCGGACGAAGGCCTAAAAGCGCATGCGGATCGACGCGCGGCGATGCCTGCTTGAAGTAATCGCCAATCGAGATCACCCGGTCGCCCTGCGGATAGAGCGAACGCGAATCGCCTGAAATCGTCTGCGGACAGGGGGGGCGCGGCGGTTCGAAAGCTCTTCCCGTGAGCGCGCACAACTCCCGAGCCAATCCTACGTGCCCTAAACAGTCCGGTCGATTGGGCGTGATGGCCATCTCGAATATGGTATCGCCGAGTCCCAAAGCCTCGGATACCGGATCACCGCATTTCGTTTCGATCTCTTCATCTAACACGATGATACCGGATTCATCTGACCCGACAGCAAGCTCGACTTCGCTACACAGCATCCCTGCTGAAGTCACCTCGCCGAATTTCCGCTCTCGAATTTCAAGACCGCCCGGTAAGACCGAACCGACGCCTGCTAAAACCACGAGGCCTCCCGCCTCAGGTACGTTCGGCGCTCCGCAAACCACTTCGTGCTCCCGTTTTCCGTCGAACACCGTAACCAGCGTAAGCTGATTTTTACTTGGATGCGGGCGGCGGCCGCGGACTTCCGCGATCACGACGCCTTGCAGCCCAACACCGCGACTCGCGCTCGTCTCGACCTCAATACCGCCGGCTGTAAAGCGCTCAGCCGCTTCCGAAGCCGTAATCTCAAGAGAAGAAAGTTCCTTTATCCAATTGAAAGACGCCAACATGCCAGGTGATCCGTTAAAACTGAGTTAAGAATCGCGGGTCGTTCTCGAAGAGCAAGCGAATGTCAGAAATGCCGTAGCGCAGCATGGCGACACGGTCTACTCCAAGCCCAAAAGCAAATCCGGTATATTTCTCCGGGTCGTAGCCTACCTGTTCAAAGACAAAGGGATGAATCATGCCGCAGCCCAATATCTCCAGCCACGAAGTTCCCTTACATACACGGCATTCGGTCGAACGTTTATCCCATCCGCGGCAAAACCAGCAGCCGATATCAACCTCTCCACCCGGCTCGACAAAGGGGAAATAGCTGGGCCGAAAACGCACCGGAATGTCGCTTCCGAAAAGCCTCTGGACGGCTCGCGTGAGAACCCCTTTGAGTTGCGCGAAGGTAACGTGCCGATCGACCAAGAATCCCTCGATCTGCATAAACATCGGCGAGTGGGTGACATCGTCGTCGCGTCTATAGACCATACCCGGCGAAACCACCGCTAAAGGCGGCCGCCGGCGCGACATTTCGCGAATCTGTACATTCGATGTATGGGTACGTAGCAGAAGCTTGCGCGGGCCGTCCGCCGGCGAGGAAGCGATAAAGAAGCTATCCTGCATATCCGTGGCGGGATGGTCGGGAGGAAATCCGAGTTTATCGAAGTTATTCTCGTGTAGCTCGACCTCCGGGCCCTCAACCACGTCGAATCCAAAAGAGATAAAGACGTCCAGCAGCTCGTGCTTAGTCCTGATCAAAGGATGTAACCGTCCCGGTGTATGAAAGCGTCCCGGTAAGGTTACGTCGAGATGCGGACCGGCCATTTCCGCTTCCAAAGCGGTGCGCGCCAAGCTCTCGAGTCGTTGGCGAAAAGCCTCGAGAATCTCATCCTTGAGCTGGTTCGAAAGCTGCCCGAAGTGACGGCGCTTCTCTTTCGGCAGCTCGGGAATAAGCTTGAGCAAACCGGTAAGCTCACCTTGAGGGCCTGTGAAGCGAGCATTCACAACCCGAAGGGATTGTTCCGTGACCGATTCACTAAACGCGGCTCGATATGCTCGGGAAATCCTCTCAAGACCTTGCTCGAACCGATACACTACATCCGATTCATTCATATACGACCCTAACCGCGATGATTAACAATTGTAGCAGCCGAAGACCACGCGAAAGCTTGCTTGTACTCGTTTTTCGGTTAAGAGATGCAACCGAGCTGTATTGAGTACGGCCATGGAGACAAGCGCTGACAGACGCAAGTGTTCGGTCATTAGGTTTCACCGGCAGGGGTACTTGTTAGTTCTGAACCGCTTGCACTATCGCCTTAAAACCGCCTGGATCCCGAACGGCGATATCCGCGAGGACCTTGCGGTCGAGATCGATACCGTTCCTTTTTAGCGTTCCGATAAGCGTACTATAGTTACACCCACACTCTTTGGCGGCGGCGCTTATGCGAGCGATCCACAGTTTCCGAAAGTCGCGTTTTCGCGCTCGACGATGGGCGTAGCTGTCTTGCCACGCGTTATGAACGCTCTCCACGGCGCTCGCGTACTGGCGGCTGCGGGCACTGTAAAAACCTTTCGCATGCCTAAGAATACGATTTCGTCGACGCCGGGCTTTAAATCCCCTCTTTACTCGCGGCATGAAATATCCTCTTTTAAAATGAGTTTGGAAGGAGTCGCTTAACGCTTCCGACGTTCACACTGTCGACCGTATCGTTCTTGCGCAGTCTGCGTAATCGTCTTGCCGACTTGCCCCGCATGAGGTGGCTTAATCCCGCCTTGCCACGCTTAATTTTTCGGCCGGAACCGGTAACACGAAGCCGTTTTGCAGCAGCGCGTTTGGTTTTCATCTTTGGCATAGCGTACTCTTTTCGTTCGGATAACGTTGAACCAGCGCGCACGCGGCGCAACGCAGAGAGCCGCTATTTATGAGGCAAACTAGAGAAAGTCAAGCCGTTACCGTCGCTTTTGATCGCTTACTTCGCCTTGGACTGGGGAGCGAGGATAAGCATCATATTGCGCCCTTCCATTCGGCTGCCGGTCTCGATCATACCCACGTCCTTGATGCTTTCTGCAATTAGATCGAGCTGTTTTTGCGCGGCCTCAGGATGCGTGATCTCGCGCCCTCTGAACCGGCAGGTAATTTTTACCTTGTTCCCCTCTTGCAGGAACCGGCGGACATGCTTGAGCTTGAATTCAAGGTCATGATCGTCGGTTTTCGGCCGTAACTTGATCTCTTTAAGCCCGATGACCACCTGCTTTTTCTTCGCCTCGGCCTGCTTCTTTTTCTCGTCGTACTTGTATTTCCCGAAGTCCATAATCTTACACACCGGTGGATAGGACTTCGGGTTAACTTCAACCAAGTCAAGACCGTTTTCTCTCGCGATACGTTGGGCTTCCGCCGTATCCAATATGCCTAACATATCGCCATCCGGTCCGATGACCCGTACTTGTGGAATTCGAATTCGGTGATTAATTCGCGGACCTTGGGTTCCGCGTTCGCGTGATTCTATACGGGGCTTAACGATATTATCTACCTCCAGTTAGCGGGCGGCTCGCCCAATTGTTCTATAGGGATTGTACAGCCCTCGATCGCCGCGAAACGCATTTCAATTATTTCGCATCGAAAAAGGGACGCCCTCTCGTCGAATGATATCAACTAACGCATTCAACGACGTAAATCCCAAGTCTTTGTTTTGGTCGCGAGAGCGAAGAGAAACGCCTTTTTGTTCAGCCTCTTTCTGTCCAATCACGGCTAAATATGGATATCTCATGGCTCGTGCATTTCGTATCTTCGCGCCTAATTTGTCGCTTGAAAAGTCTGAAACGGCACGAATTCCCTGGAGCTGAAGCTGAAGTAAGACCTCTCGTGCGTAATCGTTCACCTTTTCACTTACTGTGAGTAGCACTACTTGCTCCGGCGCCAGCCAGAGGGGAAAGGCACCGCCGACATGCTCGATCAAAACGCCGAGAAAACGTTCGACCGAGCCAAAAATCGCTCGATGAAGCATAACCGGTCGGTGGTGTTGGTTGTCCTCTCCCACGTAGGTGAGATCAAAGCGTTCAGGCAGGTTGAAATCTACCTGAATCGTGCCGAGCTGCCACGGCCGGCCGAGCGCGTCGTTAATGTGAAACTCGATTTTAGGACCGTAGAAGACGCCCTCTCCTTCTGCTATCTCGAACGGAAGTCCCTTAGCTTTTACCGCTTGTTTCAACGCCTCTTCGGCGCGATCCCAAGCCTCGTCCGAGCCCAAGCGTTCGTCCGGTCGCGTGGCGATCATAACGCGTACGTCGGAAAAACCAAAGTCTTTATAAACCCTGTTAACCAGGTCAAGAAAAGAGGCTATCTCGGACTGTATCTGGTCGAGCGTACAAAAGATATGCCCGTCGTCCTGTGAGAATGTCCTTACGCGGGTCAATCCTTGGGTTACCCCGCTGCGCTCGAACCGATGGAGGCGACCAAAATCCGCCATCCGCATCGGCAACTCGCGATAACTGCGCCGGTTCATGCCGTACATCAAACAATGGCCCGGACAGTTCATCGGCTTCACTCCATATCGAAGGCTTTGTTCCAATTCCCTTTGCAGACTCGGAGCATCGAAATCGCTCCGCTTCGAAATTCGATCGGCGCTTTCTTCGAGGCTTTCGACGGTGGTCGCCGCAAACATGTTTTCCGCGTATTCGGGGAGATGACCGGAGATCCGAAACAACTCGTTGTCGTAAATCTGCGGGCTGATAACCTCGAGGTAGCCGTACTCGCTATACAACGCGCGTAAATACTCTATGAGTCGATTATAGACTTGGGTTCCCCGCGGCATAAAAAAGGGTGACGCTGGCGCTAGCTTATGGAAACCGATTAAATCCAGCTCCCTACCGAGCTTTCGATGGTCTCGATTCTTGGCCTCTTGCAGCGCGTCGAGGTAACGTTGTAGCTCCTCATCCGAGGTAAACGCGGTGCCGTAGATACGCTGCAACATCGGGTTGCGCTCGTCTCCACGCCAATAGGCTCCTGCTACCGAAGTCAGCTTTACGGCCGGGACACAGCCCGTGGAAAGGACGTGTGGACCGGCGCAAAGATCAACCCAATCTCCGTGCCTGTAGATCGTTATCTCGCCTTCCAAACGCTCTATATGTTCGACTTTATACGTTTCATTCATCCCTTCGAATAACTTCCTAGCCTCCTCTTTCGAAATCACCTCTCGCCTAAACGGAATATTATCCGCGATGATCTGCTTCATCACTGCTTCGATTCGCTCCAGGTCGGATTCCGAAAACTGTCCTTCCGGCCGATCGAAATCGTAGAAGAAACCCTTGTCGGTAGCGGGACCAAAGGTCACTTTTGTGCCTGGGAATAACCGCTGTACAGCATCGGCCATGATGTGGGACGCGGAGTGTCTGATAACGCGAAGCGCATCCAGATCGCTTTTCACTACCGGAACGACCATCGCGGGATTGGATACCGGAGAGTGCAAATCGACGAGCTCATCTCCAACTCGAGCAGCAACGGTATCCGAGGTCAACTTTCCTTGCTCTTTAAGGATCTGAAGGGCGGTTCGATTACCAGGTTGTTCAGGACTTGGCGGTACCATGCTGTTTTAGAAAATTTGCCTTTCACGATTTCGTAACCATCGCAAAGTTGTAGGCACGGGCGGGCTTGAACCGCCGACCCCTACCGTGTCAAGGTAGTGCTCTCCCACTGAGCTACGCGCCTTTCTGTCGCTATGATTAAGCATAGAAAACGAAGCTCTAGCGCCGCTTCCAAAAGGTGTCAAGGGAGGTGTGTGCATCCAGCGTATTTCCAACATTTGTAATTTCTCAAAAAGTGGTGGCGAGCAGATGAAGATACCTGAAAGGAGATCAACGTGCCCGTGCCCTATGCCCGCGCCCATGACCGTTTTTGACGACCGGGACTACTTTCCTTCTGTGGCGCAATCGTGCTGAAAACGATACCTTTCTCATTTTTGAGTTACTCGGGCAGGAGCCCGGGCACGTTTTTATATCAATACTACCCAAGGGCGAAGTTAGCCGGCCGCATTCCCGGGTTGTTTTGCCGCAATTTTTTGAAAACGTACCAACGTCTACGCCGACCCAAGAGAATAACGCGGTTTTTCTTGAAGATCGCCCGGCTCGCCGGTAAAAATCCGTTCGGGTTATAAATATCCGTCTTTTTACAAAGCGCGAATCAGCATTGCGGCTCGCTGGTTTCAAGGTTAGGCTCGGCAACCTATAGACTATGGTTTTGAAACAGCGCCAAGGCTTAATTGAAGTAACGGTTACGCTTGTATTCGTTTCCGTTTTACTCGGGGTACGACTCTCTGCTTTCGGTATCTGGGATCCGTGGGAGCTCAATCTCGCGGATGCAGCGCAAAAACTGCTTTCGGGAAAAGAGCTGAGCGAACCCCACGGATTGTCGGTTTGGTTTGTAGCTTTTGGCTTTAAGGCCTTCGGGCTACAAGAATGGGCGGGCAGAGTGCCGATCGTGGTGTTTGCAGTCGTCACGGTTTTCCTGGCTTATCAACTCGTCGGCTGGTTCGCTACGCAACGCGCCGCGGTTTACGCCGCCGTGGTGACCGCCACTTGTCCTCTCTTTCTTTTTAACGCGCGCCCGATGATGGGAGAGACCGTGGCGTTTAGCTTTCAAGCGTTAGTCGCGCTTTGCGCTTCGGCAGCGGTCTTTAAACCATGTCGAAATGATAAGCAGATGCTCGCTACTATCGGCTGGCTTGCCGCTCTGTTGATCTCGGTAATGCTCGCGGTCGAAACCAGGGGAGCGCTATTGTGCGCCTTGCCGCCGTTGGCGGCGGTCGCTTGCGTAGCCGCTCTTAAGGGCCTGCTGCGACACCCTAAGAAGAGGCCTGCTCAAGCCTTAGCGGGATACGTGGTCGCCACGATCGCGACGCTTCTGACGGGCTTGATTACCGCCGATATCCTCGCCAACCAGTCCGAGTACAGCCGATGGATAGGCGGCGTGCCGAAAC
>JAFGIB010000173.1 GCA_016929805.1 Deltaproteobacteria bacterium
GTAAAACCGGCTTTCGTCCTCGCGCCGGCTCGTCAGGTACAGCAAGTACCATCCTCGCCGGCCCTGCGGGCGCGCTCGGTTTTACAGACGAATTGGCCGCCGACTTGTTTGCCCCCCTGAGCGCTTACAGTTTGCCCGGCCGCCCGCCCTCGTGTTGTTGTTCCAAATCGGCTCGCGTGGTTTGTGATCCAAATCTGATTGATTCGTGTATTTGTTGACCCCAAGGGTATAGCGTTCGGCGCGATCGAAGGAGTTGCTTCTCCGCTCTTTCGGCCAATTTTCGTTTGGAAAGATCAAGCGTCGTTCGGCATACAAACCCGCGCGGCGCCGAAGCGTTGCGCCCTCGGGCGACCCCGGGGCGAGACTCCATCCATTCTCTATACGACTATAGATAAAAAGCAGGGTAGAAATTTAGTATCGTTAGCGTTACGATTCATCTCTTCCCTATCTCGGTGAGGGACAACGGCCGTCCGTAAAAAGCAAAAAGAAAACTATCGACGGTGTTTGATCGTTTTTGGTTTTGGACGGGAAAAACAAACGATTATCGTGTTATAAACGTTGTTTATCGACAGCATGGTGTCCAACGGAGAGGATATATGGTCAATATTTTGGTTTCGAAAAGACTCGTGGAGCTGATCGAGCGTAACGCTGACGAGTTAACCCATCAGTGGTTGGATCGCGTTCGTAAACATCCGGGAACGCCGACCTACCACACCTACGACAAGACCGAGCTCTACAACCGCGCCTACAGCGTTTACAGCCAACTCGGTAAGTGGCTTTCGACCGATACGACAAAGGAAGAGATCGCTCGTATATACACCGCCATGGGAAGACAACGACACGCCGAGGGTTTTAAGCTTTCGGAAGTGATCGAGGCGCTGGTAATCACGCGCCGCGTTCTGTGGTTTAAGATTCAGTCCGAGGGCTTGTTGAATACCGCGCTTGAACTTAACCTCGCTTTGGACCTGAGCAATCACATCATTCTATTTTTTGACCGCGCGACGATTTATACGGCGATAGGCTTCGAGTCTTAATCGGACCGCCGATGCCTGTAGGAGGCATGTCGTCGACGTTCGAAATCTTTTTCCGGATGGCCGACTGGCTCGAGAGCTCAACGAGCCAATACCGCCCGATGTACCGCGATCTAGAATTAAAAAAACCGGCAATATTAACCCTCTTTAGATTTATGAATAAATATGATATCGTGGAAAATAGCCTATGCAAATAAGATAGTAACCGCGGAAGAGGCTCTATCACATATCAAAAAAGGCCAAACGATCTTCGTCGGTTCGGGAGCCGGCGAGCCTCGATTGCTTACGGACGCGCTCGCGAACCAAGCGACTCGATTCTGGGACATTGAGCTGATTCACTTAACTTCGGCCGGGGCGTCGAGGCTGACCGATCCGAATCTCGGAAACAATTTCCGCTATAACACTTTTTACATTGGGCGAGGGCTTCGGGACGCGGTAGCCGCGGGAACGGCCGATTATACGCCGATGAATATCAGCGAGCTTCCCGGAGCCATGGCCAGCGGCATCGTCGAAATCGATATCGCGCTCATTCAGGTCTCGGTGCCCGACGCGTTCGGTCTGTGCAGTCTCGGAGTCTCGGTAGACGCGACAAAAGCCGCGGTGGAAAATGCGTCGCTGGTGGTCGCTCAGGTCAACGAAAATATGCCGGTCACCATCGGCGACTCGATGATTCCGGTAGAAAACATAGATTATCTCGTGGAGGGAAAAGCGCAGCTCATCGAATTGCCGCCGTTTGAACTAGATCCCATCTCATTGACCATAGGCCGCCATATATCAAGCTTAATCGATGACGGGATGTGTCTGCATTTTGACCGCGGTCCGATCAGCGCCGCCACCATGCGTTACCTCGACACCAAGCGAGACCTGGGTATTCACACCGATATACTTACCGACGACATTTTGCGACTACTAAAATCAAGATCGGTCAGCAATCGAAAAAAGAAGATTAATAAAGGCAAAACCGTCGCCACCATGGTGCTCGGGTCGAGAGAGCTATACGAGACCGTAAACGCGAATCCGTTCATCGAGATTCTACCCATCGATCAGGTCAGCGATCCGTTCATCATCGCACAAAACGACAACATGGTCGTGGTGCAAACCATCCAAGAAATCGAAGTCACCGGGCTTGCGCGAGCGGAAAGAAGAGGCGTCTCTGATATTCGAGGTCTCCCAGCCAGCATGGATTTCATAAACGGCGCCAGCCGATCGAAAGGAGGGTTTACGATTCTCGCGATGCCGTCAACCACCCGGGACGGGCAACAATCTCGCATCGTCGCCATGAGCCTGGGAGGCGGGGTCGCCTTCGTCAGATCGTCGGTTCACTTCGTGGTAACCGAGTACGGTTTTGTCAATCTCTACGGTCGCTCTTTGAGAGAGCGGGCGATCGCGTTGATCTCAATCGCACATCCGAAGTTCAGACAGCAATTGCTGGAGGAAGCCAAGCGGCTTAACTACGTGGACAAAGACCTGATGATTCCTTCGGAAAAAGGCTGTATCTATCCGCATCATTATGAATTTTATCACACCTTTAAGGACGACTTGAGGGTGTTTTTCAGACCCGCGAAGCCGACTGACGCGAAAGAAATGCAGCGGATGTTTTACCGCTTGAGTCCTAATTCGGTGCGAATGAGATACCACGGGACGATCAAGACCTTATCTAGAAGCGACGCTCAGAGGCTCGCTCATGTAGATTATAGTCAGGATATGGCGATCGTCGGTCTGGTCGGGCCGCGCTATAACCAAACCATCATCGCTGAAGCGCGCTATATGTACAACCCATCCAACAATATGGGAGAGTTTGACATAGTTATTGACGAAAAGTATCAGGGGCGCGGAATCGGAACTTTTTTAGCCAACCACCTTAACAAAATCGCGTTTTCGAGAAACTTAAACGGCGTATATGCCGAGGTCATCGCTCAAAACGGAGCGACCATCGCGCTCTTGAATAAAGCCTGGCCGACGGCACAGATCTTTTTTGACGGCGGTTCGTGTGCCTTCATCGTTCGCTTCCCGGATGAGGACGTAAGAAAGTCAAAAGACAGCATCGTGATTTATTCGGGAAGATTCAGCGACTATAGCTACGGAGAAGAACACCCTTTCCATCCGGACCGCGCAAGGGTGGCGCTGCAATTAATGAAGCAGCAAGGTTACTTGGATGAGCCCTGGATTCGCGTCGAGGAGCCCAGGATGGTCGGAAAGGAACGGCTGATCGAATCGCACAATCCTAAGTACATCGAGGCGCTGGAGGAAGCCAATTCGGGTGAATGGAAGGAGAGGTTTTTAGAATTTCACCTTGGAAACGAAGACTGCCCGGTGTTTCCGGGACTCTTCGATTATGTCCTTCTATATACCTCGGCGACCATTACAGCGGTCGATCTAATAACCAACGACAACGCGAACGTGGTATTTAACCTTTTGGGAGGGTTCCATCATGCGAGCCGGTCGTTCGCCGCGGGATTCTGTTACGTTAATGACGTTCTGGTCGCAATCGACATCTTTCTTTCCAGAGGTTTTCGAGTCGCCTATGTCGATATCGACGCCCACCACGGAAACGGCGTACAAGATGCATACTACGGCGACGACCGGGTCTTGGTAATATCGCTGCACCAAACGGGCAAAAATCTCTATCCCTGGTCGGGATTTGAAACCGAGATAGGCGAGGGTATCGGCAGGGGGTTCACCGTCAATATACCGCTTCCCGACGAGACCGACGACGAGGCCTTCGAGATGGTTTTTGATAGGATTGTACCGTCGGCGTTAGAAAAGTTCTCGCCCTCGGTGGTGATCGCGGTTGTGGGCGCGGATATGCACAAGTCCGATCCGATGGCGAATCTGAATCTCACCAACAACGGCATGGTTTACGCGATAAAAAAAATACGCGATTGCAGCCGGCACCTACTGCTGCTGGCGGCCGGCGGCTACGATCTGCAAGCCACGACGCGAGCCTGGGCTCGCATGTGGGCCGCGGCAAACCGCATCGACGCGCTTCCCGACTATCTGCTGGTCATCGGCGGCAGATTTAGAGAAGAGGCAGGCCGACAACACGGCGATATCGCCGATATGAATTACCAAGTCTCGGGTAAGAAAAAAGAAGAGATAATACACGAATTAAACCGAATCGCCGAGTTCCACGAGCTGAAGACCCTCCCGCGTATCGGATCGAGCTCGATAAACCCCGACGTTTTAAAACACGGCGTTCAATAATCGCGTGATCCGTAAGGCTCGGCGCATTATTCGAGAAGGTTCTCGGCGCGCAGCCGCCCGCCAATCGAGGGCGCCCATCGAATTCTGTTCCCAAAAACCCTGACCGTCGGGAAAAAGAAGTGGATCCAGTTTTCCATTACTAGGCGTGCCATCTGAACTTGAAACCTGAGTCCTGAATCCTGAGCCGTGGTTGCTGAGTCCTGAACTCTGGTTACTTTATATTTTCTAGAGAGTCACCCCGATAATCAGGTTTCGGAGACCAGGTTTCAGGGACCGGATTTCAGAATTCAGAAAAACAGGTGATTAAAGCTTGCTTATGAATAGCGCGAATTATTTGCTTCACGCCGACGGAGTTTTTGCAACGTTAAGGTACGCCCAGCTCTTCAATTAACCGCGGCCGCGCTCGTCTTCGGCTTTTCAGCATATACCAACGCGCCAACCTGACACGCCTCGACACAAGCCATGGTGTCGAATCCCTCGCAATCGTCGCAGATAAAGGCAATATTGAGATCCGTATTAACCTGTATGGAGTTAAACGGGCAAGCGGGTACGCACTCCAGGCACCCGGTACACTTTTTCGGGTCAATGGTGATCTCGCCGTCCGCATGTCTGGTGATGGCGTCATCTTTACACGCCTCGATGCATTTCGGCTTCGTGCAATTCTGGCATACCAAGACATGCGGTTTGCCTTTTTTCGTCGTAACGCGTATCCGGCTGCGCGGTCTTGGCGTTTCAAGCGATGCGCTTAATATGTTTCCGGAAACCGAGTGCCTAATAGCGCACTCCACGACGCATCTCTTGCACGTAACGCACTTGTCTTTCGCGAATTTCTTTTTCAGCATCGAACGCTACTCCTTTTGTCTTCAGACTCTTTTTTGTCGTGATCGCTCACGATCGGCGAACTCGCTATTGCATGTGCCGGTCGATTCATCCTATCAATAACCGAGAGCTCTATATTTTACTAATAGTACATAATTCGCAACTGAAAAGATGGTTATTGTAGAGCGAAGCCATGCGATTGGGTTGTTTTCTGCTCCGGGTGTAATATAGTATTTAGTTATGAAATGCCCGGGCCAAGATACAAGGTATTGGAAGCCGGGAGATATTTTCTCGGTGCCCTGTCCTTCATGCGGCGCAACCGTCGAGTTTTTTAAGGACGAGATGCGCTTTCGGTGTAAAAGCTGTGGAAAAATCGTACCCAATCCCAAAGCTAATTTCGGGTGTGCCGAGTATTGCGAATTCGCCGACCAATGTGTAGGCCCAGAGCTCGCGAACCGACTTAGAGAAAAGGTCCAAGAAGATAAGTAAAACCCTCTCGCGATGCGTGCTGGTTTTAGTAGTTGGGATTTTGGTCTTAGTTCGGTTACCATCGGAAACGAGCCAAAAATCGGGTGAGAGGTAAGGAGGACGAGCGATGTGTGAATCAAACGTCTATGTGCTGCGAAACGGTAAAGAAGAACTCTTGTTAGACGACGTCGCGAGCATCGAGCCGAAAGGCGATTGTCTCGTGCTAAAAGGGATACTGGGAAAGTCTATCGAGATTAAGGCAAAACTGCTCAAGCTCGACCTGATGGCGCATAAGGTCATTTTGGTGGATGAACCCGACCGATAAAGCGGCTGTTGCCGCTCAAAAAGCGCCGAGTAGTAGTTGCCGCCGCCGGTCATTCCGTCAGAAGCCGATCCGCGATCGAGCGAAAATCGCCGGGGATTTTGTCAAGTGCATCATAAGGACGCCGCCCTTCGCGGTCAGCGTCGGCGATTTCTTCGTCGATGGGTAAGAAGCCGAGAAAATCAAAATCGGCTAGGTTCTTTTCTACAAGCGCCCGGTCCTCGGGACCGCGCACGCGATTGGCAACGATGGAAACGCGCTTAATTCCAATGTCCATCGCCAGCCGTCGAATACGGCGCGCCGCCACTTGGCTGCGCCCCCCGGGGTCAACAACGATGATCAGCCGGTCCACGGCCCGAGTAGTGGCTCGGCCGATATGCTCTACACCCGCTTCCATATCCATCACCACTACGTCATCTCGATAAAGAATAAGATGCTGCATGAGGCTGCGTAACACCGCGCTCTCGGGGCAAAAACAACCAGATCCTCCCTCGTCAATGGTTCCGGTTACGAGCAGCCGCACGCCGTCTCGCTCGCGGCTGAAGCGGTCCGGCAAATCCCCGACCTCGGGATTCAATTTGAACATTCCTCCATACTGGCCGGGCTGCGCTCCGGTTCGCTCGGCGATGATATCCCGTAGCTCGATTATCGGCGTGATCGGAGGGTCTTCGGAGACTCCGAGCGCCGACGCGAGATTCGAAACCGGATCGGCATCGATAGCGAACACGCGCTTGCCGCTCGCGGCCAGCAAGCGCGCGAGTATCGCAGAAATCGTCGTCTTACCAACGCCGCCTTTACCGCTTATTGCGAGCTTGAGTGCCATGTTCCCTGCAAAAATCTCTACTTAGCCGAGGCGGCGTTTGCCACGTAGCTTACAACCAATCCCGCGAGGACCGCGATATCCTCCGCGTCAAAGAATCCCTGGATGCGTTCCCCGAGCAAAACCGATGCGTCAGCCGGAAATTCGTCGTCGCCTCGCCAAAGTACGAGGTAAAGGTCAGCGAAAGGAAAAGCTCGAACGCTAACGGCCCGGTCGCCCAACGTTGCCGGCTCCGCTCCAATGACCTTGGCGGCCTCGACTATGCGCTCGGGATCAGAGCCGAATATCTTGAGTAAGTACTGCTTGGTACGTCGCTGATAGGCGGCGTCGTAGAATCTTCCATCCGGTATCTCGCAGTACGCGATGACGCGATCGGAATCCGGAACGGGGCGAGTGGAGCAGAGATAATGAAGGATTAGTATTTGTTCCCATAACGCGGGCGATTCCTCCGCGACCCCTCGGCGTACAATACCTTCAGGATGGGTGACCTCAACGCTTTGCCCGAGGTAGGGAACAGAGACAACGCTCTGTCCCACTTCGCCTCTTCGGACCTCTGCTCCCGCGCGAGCCGCTTGCCTCTGAGGATCGAGAGACTTCCACTGTTCCCGAGCTAGGCCTAGGGCAACCTCGTAGTTGTCTTGTTCGATCAGTTCCGGCTTGGCTGAGAGCGTCATTCTTCGGCGCTAGAGTTCGAGCCAGGAGTCGGAATAGAGCGTCTCGGACTGTAATAACCTGGCCGTTTTGACATAATCGACTTCCGCCTTGCTGAGCTTGGCTAGGTCGATTGGCTCGCGATCGATGACCTTACCGATCAACGAATCTATTTCCGGATTTTTGTCTTTGGCAATCGCTAAAATGCGTTTGTCCAAGCTGTCTAAAATCGCTGACTTCAGGCCGTAATGCCTGAGAATACACAAGTAGGTTTGATTGACGATATCGCGTAAGTTTTCGGGCGCCCCGTTCGAGACGTTGCTGAGCCCGCAAGTCGACTTCGATTCCGGCGCCATATCGGGAAGCATCATCATAAACTCGGTGCATCCGAGCAGTTGTTGCTGCTGCGAATTAACCGGAATGACGACCGGATCGTAAAAGACACGATCCTCGGGAATGCCCGCTTCCATCGTTCGAGCCTGCAATGTCGCCGCTAGCTCGCCGCGTTCATTCGCGTCGCGCGGTAAACCCTCGGGACCGTACAAAAGCGCGATGAAGTTAGATTGGTATTTCTGCGCGAGCGGGAACAACGCGTCCATTCGTTCGGGTCGCGCCATGATTGAATTAATAATGGGCGCACCCCACTGGTTATTATGCGCCTTAAGCCCGGCCTCCATCGCCTCGACGTTCATGGTGTCCAAACAAAGCGGTTTTTTTACCACCTGTTGCACGGTCTTAACCACGAACTCCATCATCTCCGGGCCGCCTTTACGCGCCGGACCGATGTTGATGTCGAGGTAGTCGGCGCCGTTTTCGGCTAACTTGACGGCCATTGATTGAATCGGCTTCGGGTCTTTCTCCCGCATGGCCGGACCAATCGTTTTTGACATGATGTTAATGTTTTCTGCAATTACTATCATCGTACCTTCCTCCTAAAGCATCAAACCCGGCGTCTATACTAAGGACCCGGAACAAAATCACATGCGCGCTTTCTAAGCGGGGGCGGCAAACAACGCCGCCTTTCCGCTTCGAGTTACTCGATGTAAATAGTGGTTGTTGCGCCTCGACAACCGTACACCGATCGATCCTGGATCCTTTCGGGCAAAAAGGTTTGCATGCCCCGCTCTTTATACAATCAAGCGACCATCTGTTTCAGGAACGGAACAATATGCGAGGCCTCGCGGGGACCGATTATCACATTCCAATCCGGCCCTAATTCCTCTTCAAGGTCGCCGCTGATAATCGCCGCTAGGCCCGGAATTACGACCTTACGATTCTTCGTGCGATCGGCAATGCCGCTCTTTTTAAGCGCAGCACCCACGAGATCACCGGCGAATTTACCGGCTGCCCACGCGGTAAGAACCGAGAGCCCCTCTGTGTCAACCACGAGCAAATAGGCCCCGACACGACTGGCTTCGATTTCACCCGAAACGATGAAGTAGGTGAGAGCGAAGTTACTCGTGACCAATAAAGGAGAATTTTCCGTAACATTGCCGATCTCATAGACCTTCGGCTCGGTCACCATTGGTCGCTGTGGGTCGGCGTAGATGTTGAGACGCTCTAAAAGAATCGGAAACAGGGTCTCTCCCCGGAAATCCGACAGCACGATGATGCCGCCGTACTTCGCGACAAAGGTCGCCGCGTAAAGCGATTCCATTATCGGATCCTGCGTCATCTCGTTCGGAAAGACGATGCTCGGATAGCCCCAGGCCTTATTCTTGCCGGAAAGCGCCCCGCGACGAAGCGCGAGCTGATCGATAAACGCCTCGCGTATCTTGCGAGAGCCGGTATCGATTACGATGTCCTTTACACCCATCGCTTCCAGCTTCGCCGTAAGAGCGGCCACTCCGTCTAAGCTTTCGGCTCGGACGACGACGGGACAGGCCGTTTCCTTGGCGAGAGCGCCCACGGCATCGATATTCGCCGCCGTTGCAGCACAGAGCAGGGGCTTTTTGCCCGCGAGGGCCTGCGCTCCCGCTTTGAGCAAAGCGACGTCATTCGCGATTAAAACGAAATTGGCCTCGGGAACATCTTTCACTTTGTCGACAAGCGCTTTGAATTTCGTCGCGTCTCCCGATTTACTCTCGATCGCGAGTAGTTCGCCTTTCAGGATTAGTCCGACGCGCGGGTAACGAAGCTCGCCAAAGCGCTTGACGCGCGCCGCGATCTCCGCGTCTTCCATGGTATCTGTAAGCAGTAGGGCGAGGCCAGGTCGATTGACGAAGGTTTTCTCGTGGCGAAAAAGCACCGTCTCGCCGCCAACCTTAACCGCCGAATCTCCGCTACCGATGACGACCGTTCGGATGGGCGGCGCGCTGGCCTCGGAAAGCGCCGCCTTAGACGCCTCGGAAACGTAGGGGCATTTCGCCAGCTCGGCTTTTCCGGCGGCAAGCGACATGGCGAACGCTAGACAGGTAGGCACCCCGCATTCACCGCAGTTGGTTTTTGGTAAGAACTTAAAAATTTGGATTCCTGATAGAGCCATAAAACTCTCCTCACTACATGATTGGGTCCATGGTTAATGCCGGGTGCTGCTTTTCTTGAAGGAACGTAATGATTTCCTCTTCCGTTATTCCGACTGTCTCGTCCGCTATCCGTTCGAGCAGATCCGGAACGCCGACCTCGCTCGCGCGCTTGTCGAAACGTTCACGAAGCTCTTCCTTTAGCCTCTTCGGCATCCATACAACGCGCTTCAAACCACCCTCCGCGGCGATGTATTTGCGGCTGGTTATATAATACTTAGAGTGACCTAAAAAGCCCGGGGTAACATTTCCGCCGCCCACGCTTCCGGCAAGAGTCGTGAACTTCATACCGCTCGGCGTCATTCCAGAGTAATCGCGGTCCACGATCATGATGCCGTTACACATGGGTACCACCGCGGCCAGACATTCGAAGCAGCCGCAACTCGTCATCGGCTCGCGCATGATGCTGTAGGCGTCATAACGTTCCACCTTGCCACGCGAGGCCTTCTGTACAAAAGCATTTACGCCCGACCATTGACCGTAGACCGGGTCCAGCGTGGTTCCTTTGGGGATCGGTTGATTGGGTCCCGTGGGATTGATTTGGTTTGAAGCCTTACAGTCAAGCCACGAATAGGCACCGCACAGACCGGTGCGCTCGGGGGTAACGACACACACGTGACTTGGAGCAAAGCTCTGGCAGAGCGTACAGCTGTAGAACGGATCGGTATCCTCGTCGGTCATGCCGGCGATACGCTCGTCGCGGGATTTATACACGGCGCGCGCTTTTGCGAGGATCTCCTCAACCTTCGCCTTATCGGTAAAAATCTTGACCTGCACCTTATCGAGAATGCTGCCGAAATCCTCGTGGTACTTCGCGTGCAGGATGCTGCCGATGTGCTGGAGCCTGAATCCCTTGTCCACGGCGCTCTTGGAAACGCGCAGCCAAGCGATATCGCGCTGTCCGATATGCATCAATCCTTGAGCGTAGTTTAATAGATGGTGGATCTGTCGCTCGAGTATCGGCTCAAAGTCTACCTGCATTTCGCGGCCGGCGACCTCGACCTTGATCGCCAGCGGAAGCTTGGCTCCCGGCTGGATATCAGTTAAATCCGGTCCAATGACCTCGATCTTTCCGTCCTCCACCTCGTCCATCGAAGCCATGGTCGTCCACTCCACCGCTTGCGTTCGCCCGCCACCCATCTCGGCGTAGATATCCTCGCCGCGAACGCGCTCGCCCTCGAAGGCCGGTCCGTATGCGACCGGGACCGGCACCTCGCTCACCTTGACTTTCAATCCGCGCACCTCGGTAGCTCGCTGTACGATCTCCTTATGCGGCACGTTGCTGACCACGTGCTCGTAGGTGCAAACACCCGTCGGAAGGATTTGCGGGATGGGCGTGTCGGCGATGATGGGAAAGCCGTAGTTGACCGCGCCCAAACCGGTGGCGTACCACTCCTCGACAACCTGCCCGAAGGTAAGCGCGAAGGCGAATACGCGGTCCTTATTGTAAATGAGTATTTTTCGGAAGTCGCCCGGCTCCAACCCTCCGAAGCTCATCGCGGCTCGCGTTGCAAATCCAAACGCAAAAACCGCCGCGGAGGTATCGGGCCCAAAGGAAACAAGCCGCGTACCCCAACCGCATTCGACACCCGCCTCGAGCAGTTGCTGGGCAAAGCTCTTGCCTTTATAAGAACCGGCCATAAAAACGTATAGGTTCTTTTTCTGTAGCTCCACCGCGATATCCGCCGCGACCTGCGGGTTCGGCGCCGCGCCTAAAATCGCCGCGAAGCCGGGCGCGGTTCCGTCCACGAACTCCACGCCGCGTTTACGAAGAATGACATCGTCCGCGGCGCCGAGCCAGATCTTTTCCGGGGTGAGATCCTCGCCGCGCAGATAAAAATCGGGATCATCGACGTATCGAATACCCTCGATAAGCTCCTGCGCGAACAAGGTCACCATGCCCGCGTCAAGAGCGGGTCCTAGGTAGGGTAAATGCGACTTCTCTCGAACCAACGGCGGCAATATGAGCTCGCATCTCTCGATAATCCCCTTCATATCGCCTAGAGTCTTAACCGGGACGCCCAATATACCGTATATAACCGGTAAATAGTAACCGGTGTTGGGGAAACTGACTTCTTTATCGGGGCCGTGCTTTTCCAGAGCCGCCGCGAGTTTTTGTTTCGCCTGTGCCACGAATGAATGTGCGCCACGGATTCCTGCAGCTGCGATTATCTTCGACATCTTTGACCTCTCCTTGATAAATTGATCGCTAAAAGTTGTTCCGCCTGATCCGCGCTAGTCGAGCGCACGCCGATCGGCCATGTCTAATAGGACGCGCTCTTTGGCCTTATCAATGCCGAGCGCTTTTCTTTTACTGTCGATATGCTGAATCATCAAGTGAGCCGCCTTTATCGGATCCGATTCAAACGCCCACTTGCCGCCGATATCTTTCTCGATACCTTCGAAGAGGTATTGCGTCAGCCTTTTCGCTCCCATCGTAGGGAACGACCCGCCGAAGACAGTGTATACGCCGCTCGCTACAAAGTACTGACCGATAGAAATGGCTTTCTCGCTCATCCACTCCGGCGCCGCGCCCGCCACCGGCAAGTCAGCGATATCGTCTCCTAAACCGCCCTCTTTCACCACCGCTGCGGCCGCGATTAATATACGGGAATTATCCACGCACGAACCGAGGTGCAAAACCGGTGGAATGCCCACGGTCTCACATACCTCGGCCAACCCCGGTCCGGCGAACTCGGCCGCCGCCTCCGGCACGAGCAGTCCCGCCTTGGCGCAGGAAATCGCCGAGCACCCCGTTTGCAGAACGAGGACATCGTGTTTGATTAATTCTTTTACCATTTTAACGTGGTAGTCATCGAGCGGCGACATACGCGGGTTGTTACAACCGACCACACCGGCCACGCCTCGGATTCTTCCGTTGATAATATTATCGTTAAGTGGTCGATAGGAGGCGCGAAACAATCCCCCCAGCAGGTAACTTATCGTTTCGTGGGAAAAACCGCCTATCAGATCGACCGTTTCCAACTGCTCGTATGGTTTGGCCGACTTACGGTTTGGGAAGTTTTCGATGGCTTCGCGAACCAGTTTTTTAGCCGTCTCCAAGGCGTGATCTTCATGAAACTCAAGGTGGATTGCTCCTTCAACCTTACCGCGCGTATTGGTGGAGAAAACCTTGGTATGGTAACATTTCGCCACCGTCGGCAACGATTGAAAGATGCACTGCACATCGACGATCATCGCTTCGCATATCCCCGTTGCTATCGCCAGCTCCTGCTGCAAAAAGTTACCCGCGATGGGAATGCCGTGGCGCATAAGAATCTCGTTTGCCGTGCAGCAAATGCCTCCTAAAGAGATACCCTTCGCGCCCTTGGACTTCGCGAGATTGACAAGCTCCGGGTCGCGTGATGCGGCCACGATCATTTCAGATAAAAGCGGCTCGTGTCCGTGCACTATAATATTCACGTCCTGGGGTACGAGCGCACCTAAATTGACCCGTGAGACCACCGGCATCGGCGTGCCGAATAGGATGTCCTGCAGCTCGGTTGCTATCATCGAGCCTCCCCATCCGTCGCCGATGGCTGTCCGCGAGCAATGGTCGATAATGTTTTTATAGTCCATATCCACGCCGATATGCGTACGGTGCATCATCTCCACGATCTCTCGGTCCACACCCCGACTCATGAGGCCCTTCTTGCGCCAAACCTCTTGACGTTTAAGCGGCGCCCGCTTTAGAAGAGCGACCTCGCCCTCCTGCTGGCCGAACATCGCGAGCGCCTTTTCGCCTACCTCGATCGCGATTTCTTTAACCGATCGATCGCCGATCTCCACGCCTAAATCCATCGCGAGCTTGTACAGCTTCTGCTCGTCCTTAATCCGATAGTCCTTGATTTCGCCTTTTGCGGTAGCGAGAAACGTCTGAGCCACGCCGCGGCCGTGGTCCGAGTGCGCTGCCGCGCCCGCCGCCGTCATTCGGCCGAAGTGCCGAGCCGCGATGGTATCAGCATTGGCGCCGCACACGCCGAGTTTCGGTTCATCCCCAAAGGGATTGATATTACACGGCCCCATACTGCAGTGACGACAACACAAGCCGAGTAATCCGTAACCGCATTGGGGTTGTTGCTTTTCAAAACGATCCCAGGAAATATCGACATTGTCCTCACACGCTTTGAGAATCATCTTCTGCGACGCGGAATCAATGCTCTTGGAATCGACGCTTTTATCCGGTTTATCTTTGCTGGCCATATACTCCCTCTTCTCTCTCTCGCGCGCAATTTTGTGTCCGAGCGAGAGCGTTTTGTCGAGTTAAAATACTAGGTATAGATTTTATTTATAATGCTCATAGTTAATAAGACGATGACGCTTCGCGGCAACCCCGTTTTCGTTACTGCATCATCTCGGCGAGATATTGACGTACCGTCTTCAACGTCTCGGGATGCCGGATAACGACCAGGTCCGCGCCCGAGAGGAGAAATGCCACCGTGGTCATCGCCTCCATCGCGATGCCTCTGGTCTTGGCAACGCCCCAGGTTGGTTCCTGTTGCTCCGAGGTCTTCGCTTCCTTGGTCTTCCAAACTTCCTTACCCACGTTGCAAAATAGCGGGAATTGAAGCTTATCGTCGCCCTGGGTCAGCGCGGCTTGACGCGCACGTTCCATCACCGAGTAGGTGTACTCGAGGCCGTAACCGAGCCCGCCGACCGACGGATCCATCAGCACGTACTGGTCCTTTACCCCGAGGTTACCGAGAAGGATATTGAGTTGCTTGGCCAAATTGATGTCAATGGGCGAGTTGGCGACAACAAAATGCTTGTACCCGATGGCGCCGGCTCCGACTTGTTTGTAGTTGCCCTCAACCACCGGTCCGAGCACCAGCGGCCGGTCGTCGATCGCTTCCGCTACCGCGCGCAACGTCTCGCCGTCCTTCGCGTCGTTTTCCACACCCCAAACGATGAGCGGCGAGCGAATTTCCTTGGAAACCTTTTTGACCGTCTCCACCGCCTGCGCGG
This sequence comes from Deltaproteobacteria bacterium, assembly GCA_016929805.1. Lineage (GTDB taxonomy): Bacteria > Myxococcota_A > Polyangia > Polyangiales > JAFGIB01 > JAFGIB01. The sequence continues at coordinate 14,803 of JAFGIB010000173.1, forward strand.
CCGGGGCGTTGTTCCCGTTTGGATCCGTACTGGCGAGGGTGAGCATCACCGCGTCCGCTCCCAGCTCGACGCAACGCTTCGCCCACGCAACGGGATCTTGATACACGTCGCCGAATACGACATTCAGCTCCGTCGCCCATTCGCTGGGCGCGATGTCCCATACTTCCATCGCCAATTTGGGCGCATGGGGCATCTTCCCCTCAAAGGTGTGGAAAGGATAGGCGCTTTCACCGCCTATGGTAAAAGCCTTGTCGCCGCTTCCCAGCGTCGTTTCCTTGATCGTACCGTTGCTCTCAACTTTTGGAAAGTCTACCATTTTTACAATCCCTTCTTCGTAGATGGTATCTAATACTAATACTAATAACCCGAAATCACGCTGGGTTCTTCCGTTTCTCGCTTCCGAATCCTTCGGACGCGTACCAATATCGATCCGCGGTCAAAAGATAGGCCAAGCGCTGTTTGCGATCGACAAGCTTTTCTTCCCAACGAAGTATTTGGTCCGGTTTTCCCGCCTCGTAGCAGGCGCCGAGAACCTCGACCTTTTCGCCGGTCCAGCTATCTAGTGTTACGGTGTTCTTTTTATCGGACATGATTGATTTCCTCCTTAACCTTTGACAATTTTCCCGACCAGCTCGCCCGTGGCGGTTACCACCGGGTCGTTGTCCGGCAGAGTAAATACCGATTGGCCCTGTATATCGTTTTCGAGCACCGCCGCGCTGTTAGGCAGCGTCGCCCAAAGCGGCAGCCCAGTCTCTTCAACCGCCTTCGCCAGCGGAGAGATGTCTGCTGGCGCGCGGTTGAGCACAAGAGCCATTCGATTGACCTCTAACGCGAGCTCATTGGCGACTTCTTTTATTCGACCCGCCGCTTTGATCGCTTTAGCGGAAAAATCGGCGACGAGCAACATCGTATCGATTCGCCGCGTGGTACGCCGGCTGACGTGCTCCATCCCCGCCTCGTTGTCCACGACGACGTAGGGGTAATTCGTCCCGAGCTTTTCCATCTGCGCGCGGAGAATGTTGTTGATATAGCAATAGCAGCCCGCTCCCTCCGGGTGGCCCATGACCAATAAATCCACGTCCTTGCCCTCGGTTAATACCAGATTGAGTTGCTGCTCAAGAAAGGTTTCCTTGGTCATACCCTCGGGAAAATTCGCTTTATTCTTAAAAAAGTCGTCGGTCACCCAGGCGATGCTACCCGCTTTTTTCATACCGATACCGTCGCCTAGGTTATCGTTCGCGTCCGCGTCGATCGCCAGTATCGGCCGTTTGTTCAAACGCACCAAATGGCGAATAAGCAAAGAGGCGAGAGTCGTCTTTCCCGTGCCGCCCTTACCGACTGTGGCTATGATGTGACCCATGCGACGCTTCTACCCCGTCATTTCTAATCGTGGCGCTGATTGCGACGACCACCGGCGCACCGAAGGAAAGCGGCGTTGATCGGTATGCGGGATAAACTTGGCCGACGCGTAGTGATCCATAAACATTCGGTTTTCCATGAGCTCGACGTTGGTGATGCGGTGCGCGACCTGCTCGGCGCTTTCGAGCATCTCGCGGCTCATGGTGACCAAACGGGCGCCGATCAGTGAACCATTTCCTACGTAACGAAATCTCTCTCGAGGCAAATCGGGAAAGAGCCCGATTTGAATCGAGTTCTCAAGCTCGAGGAAGTTTCCCAATCCTCCGGAGATGATCACGCGCGATATATCGTCGACCGCGAGGTTGACGCTTTCAAGCAAAGTCATTACGCCGGCGTATATCGCCGCTTTTGCCCGAAGGATGTTTTCGATATCGGCTTCCGTTAGCACGATGTCAGCGCCGGTTCCGGAATTGGCGGCGTCTACTACTACGTATTCGTATTCTCCAGCGCGCGGCCGGATTCGCTTCGTCGGCAGGTCGGTACGGAACCTGCCGTTAGGCTCCAGAACCCCCTTATTGTACATCTCCGCTATCATGCCTATGAGGCCTACGCCGCAAACGCCGATAGGTTGCTTTTGACCCATGGTGACGATCATGTGACGATAGGTGTCGGGGTCGATGCGAAACTCGACCACCGCTCCCGGCATGGCCCGTACGCCGCATCGGATGCCGCCTCCCTCAAAAGCCGGTCCGGCAGAGCAGGATGCCGACACCAACCAGTCCTCGTTCCCAAGCACGATCTCTCCATTGGTGCCGAGGTCGATATATAGGGTAACCTCTGGATCGCGGTGAAATCCCGCGGCAATAACCCCGGCGACGATGTCTCCGCCCATGAATCCGGCGACCGAGGGAATGGTGTAGAGAAAAACGTGCTCCGGAAGCTTCAGCCCGATATCCAGCGCGCGTACCGGAGGCGCAAAAGTCATGGTCGGCACATAAGGCGCCTCTCGAACCGTACGCGGCGGGATGCCGAGAACCAGGTGTGTCATGATCGTATTGCCCGCGGCGGTCACCTGCAGAATATCCGCGCGGCTGAGGTCGGTCTGAAGCAGCAACCTTTCGATTAGACCGTTGATGGTTTGAACCACCGCCGACTGTAGCCGCGACAAGCCTCCCTCTTTGTTTGAAGCGAGTATGCGCGTGACCACGTCCTCGCCGAACGAGATCTGAGCGTTGTAATCCGAGGCCGTGGCGAGCACCTCGCGCCGCTCGAGGTCCAGTAGCTGAGCCCAAACCGTGGTCGTACCGATATCTACGGCTAGCACCACATGTTCCCGGGTTGTATCGCCCGGTTCGACGCGAACTACGCGCGCCGAGCGCCGCTCGGAATCCTGGGAACATACCATTTGCCATTCGAGCCGCGCGTCCGCTACGGTCGCGGTCACGTTCCAGTCGCCCTCTCGAAGCCTCTGGGAAAGGGTGGGAAGAATGGCCGAGTCTGCGGTCACGTGGTGGTAAGCGTGCTGCTGACGAATCGCACGGTATAGCCGAGACAAATCGCTGGTGTTGTCTTGAAGCGAAGGCGGGTCGAGATGAAGCGCCAGCTTGTCGACGGGCGGATCGAAGCGCCAGCGACCGCTTTCGACCTCCAAGTCCTGAATGCTTCTCAGCTTTCTGGTCGAGAGGGCTTCGCCTTCGCCGAGCATCGAGCCTTCAACGCGCGCTGCCTCCACCAACTGCACGACTACGCTGCCGGTAGCGCGACATTGGCAAGCGAGTATCACGCCGCTCTCGCGTTGTTCGACCGAAAGCGTGGAAAGGTCGTCTGATTCGATTTCGCCCTCGCGCAGTATCAGGCGGCAGCGACCACAACTACCCGTGCCGCCACACGCAGCGTCGATGTATACACCCGCGTCCAGCGCTGCCTGGAGCAGACTCTCTCCGCGCGCCGCGTCCAGCTCCACGGCGTCAGGTAAAAATGTAATGTGGACGGTGCTCATAGATTTTAAGACCTCGCTTAGCGCTAGTCGGGAGTAACTCCTATAGGTATTCCTCCTTGCCATTAGCCCTGGTATAAATGCCGTCGCGCGCTGTTGTTTCGTGTAACCGCTTTAGCGAGTCGACCATTGAGCCGAGCAGTGGTTCGTCAGCGTATTTTCCGTATCGGAAACGGATTCCCTGCCTGCGACCTCTCCGCTGCTCCATCTCCGACAAAAAAACCGCCCGCGGACAACTGATCGCCTCTTCTGTCATGATCCGATTAACCTCTTAGCTTCAGCGATCGCTAGCCTTACGCTACCGTTTAGCGTGGAAAAAAAAACCGCCCCGTTTACCGCTCGACGCGAACGAGGCAACTCATCGCTATCAGCAGGCACGTGACTATCTATGAAACCGTTCAAATTATTGTCAATCCTATTTTGTTTCTAGCTACTTCGCGTGTAAGCGGCTAGCTCGTACCGTGTTGCGGAGCAACATGGTGATCGTCATTGGTCCGACACCTCCCGGAACCGGCGTAATCTTCGCCGCCACTTCCTTTACCGCGTCAAAGTCGACGTCGCCCGCGAGCTTAGCCTTACCCGATTCGGCCGTTCCGATTCGATTCACGCCGACATCGATCACCGTGGCTCCGGGCTTAACCATATCCGCGGTGACCGCCTTGGGCGCTCCCGCCGCGACGATGAGAATATCGGCCCGAAGGGTATGCTCCTTCATATTTCGACTACCGGTATGGCAAATCGTGACCGTCGCGTTCGCGTTCGGTTTCTTTTGCAACATCATGATCGCGATCGGTTTTCCCACGATATTGCTCCGGCCGACCACCACCAGCTCCGCCCCTTTGGTGGGCGTGCCCGAACGGACGATCAATTCTTGAATCCCCGCCGGGGTGCAGGGCGGAAACAGGTCTTCGCCGATGACCAAGCGCCCGACATTCACCGGATGAAATCCATCGACATCTTTGTTCGGATCTATAGCATAAAGAATTTTATTCTCGTTAATATGCTTGGGTAGCGGCAGTTGTACCAGTATTCCGTTGACCTTCGCGTCTTGGTTAAGTTTGTTTACGAGCTTCATCAGGTCTGCTTCCGAGATGTCGCCCGGGAGGGTATGTTGAAACGAAGCGATTCCGATCTCTTCGCACCCCTTTCCCTTGGCGGTCACGTAAGAAACCGAGGCGGGGTTGTCCCCAACCAATACGGTGGCAAGTCCCGGTTGGATCCCTTGCTTGGCCTTAAGTTCGACGACCTCCTGCTTGAGCTCCGCGCGGATCGCTTCAGCTACGCTTTTTCCACTAATAATTTCTGCGGTCATTGAGCACCTTCATGGTTAGTTGTTAAACCATCCGGGCGGCCTTTTGATCGGACGCCCGGACGTTTGGTTTATACCGGGTTAGAAAATTCCGCGCACTCTTCCCGTATTGACGTCGATATCGACTCGGCGGTACGCCGGATCGGATCCGGTGCCCGGCATGAGCGAAATATTACCCGCGACCGGACAGATGAATTTCGCTCCGCCGTAGGTAAGAAAGTCGCGGATGTGCAGCGTCCATCCCTTTGGCTCTCCCTTGAGCGTTGGATCGTGCGTCAGGCTGAGATGCGTCTTGACCATCATCGTCACAAAGTCATTGAACTTCGGATCGGCTTCGAAACGTTTAGCCTTCTCCGTTGCCTCGGGCCCATAGCTAACGCTTTCCGCGCCGTAGACTTCCTTCGCGATTAGCTCGACGCGCTTTCGAAGCGGCGTATCGAGCTCGTAAAGGTACTTGAAGTTGACTTTGTCGTTACACGCGTCGACGACCGCGTCGGCCAGCTCCAGGGCGCCTTCGCCGCCGTACTGCCAGTGCTTTGACAGGGCGACACGCGCGCCGGCCTGCTCGGCCATCTTTCGAATCAGTTTGATCTCCGCATCGGTGTCGGTATGGAACGCGTTGATAGCAACCACCGGGTTGATGCCCGCTTTTTTGACCGTTTGGATGTGATGAACGAGGTTGCACATCCCGTCCTCGAGCCAAGCCAGGTTCTCTTTGAAGTATTCTTGCGGGATCGGTTTTCCGGGCGGGCACGGCAAGGCTCCCGCTTTCACGCCGTGGTGCTTGAGGCCGCGCACGGTTGCCGTAATAACCGAAACATTCGGTACATTGCCCGAGAGCCGACATTTCACGTTCCAGAACTTTTCAAAGCCGATGTCCGCGCCGAATCCAGACTCGGTCAGGTGATAGTCGGCGAGCTTCAGGCAGAGCTTGTCCGCGACCACGGATGACTGCCCCACGGCAATATTCGCAAAAGGACCGGCGTGGACAAAGCACGGTTGTCCCTCGATCGACTGCATGAGGTTTGGATTGACCGCTTCCCGCAGCCACGCGGTCATCGCGCCCGCGACCTCAAGGTCAGAAGTGGTGACCGGATTGCCCTTCTTGTCGTAGGCGACCACGATTTTGCCCATGCGTTCGCGCAGATCTTTGAGATCGCTAAAAACGGCCAGAATCGCCATCACCTCGGAAGATACGGCAATGCCGAATTTGCTCTGCATCAGATACCCGTCCATCTTGCCGCCGATGCCGATGATGATGTTGCGCAGAGCTTGCGCGCAGAAGTCGATAATCCAACCCATCTCGACATTGGTGGGATCGACATCGAGGCGCCTGAGCCCGATCTTAGCCAGCCTCTCGTCGTCGTAGTTTCTCTCGTGCTGCATACGCGAGGTTAACGCGACCATGGCCAAGTTGTGCGCGTTCATGATCGCGTTTATATCTCCCGTGAGGCCGAGCGAAAATTGGGTAAGCGGGATACACTGCGATAGGCCTCCGCCCGCGGCAGAGCCTTTCACGTTCATTGTCGGTCCGCCGGAAGGCTGCCGAATGCATGCCACGACCTTCTTGTTTCGCTTTCCCATTCCCTGCAACAAGCCCATGGTGGTGGTCGATTTGCCCTCTCCAAGCGGCGTAGGAGTAATCGCCGTAACCTCGATGAACTTGCCGTCCGGTCTGTTCTTCAGTCGATTAAGAACCTTCATATAATCGACCTTAGCGATATAGTTTCCGTATGGGAGCAGCTCCTCCTTTGTGATCCCCAACTCCTCGGCGAGCTGGTAACAGGTCTTCATTCGGGATTCTGCCTCTTCCGCGATTTCCCAATCCTTATGTTTCGTGGGATCTAGAACCATGTAATTCCTCCTTAGACGATTAATAATACGACCCGCAGCGCTCTACGGTCTGATCAAAGAACCGAAGGTTCCTGCAAAAAAAGATTTGAATCATGTGACAAACAATTAACGCCTTGCGGCAACACGCCGAATTCGAGAACTTACCCCCGACTTTCGTAACGAAAACAGGCGATTAGACACTATCGCCCGCTACCCGGAAGCCAGTCCAATATACCGGTCTACGAGCCGGAGGATGCTTTGGACGGTTCAATAAGAACCTTTACCTAGCGAGCAGAAAGTCTATTAATTCGCGGTCTGTAAGTCAACGCTATAATTATACTGCAATATTTATATTTTTTATTCCAACCATCCGTATTTTTTATAGACGACAATACCGATGCAAATTTCGTGAACGTTGTAGTAAATCAAAGTCTTCACCTCGATCTTTTTATCTCAACCGCTCCTTTCCGTTAGTACCGATTTCCGCCATAAAAAAGTCGGGATGTCGCTGGCGACGCTCAACCGTAAGCGTTCAGGGGTCAAACAAGTCGGCGGCCAATTCGCCCGTAAAACCGAGCGCGGCCGCAGGGCCGGCGAGGATGGTACTCGCTGTACCTGACGGTTGTCGGTGGAAATGTATAAAGCGGAGCGGACGCGAGTCGGCGAAGCTGTACGTTTCCAGCGGCACTACACAGGGTCCGAAGGACCCGAGTACGCCGGCGCGAGGACGAAAGCCGGGATTGCGGGATGAATTGGCCCCCGTCGTAGTCAAACAGCAGTACCCCCCTGAACGGCTACTCTCAGTCGGCGCGCGCGAAAAGGCAATGGCGGGGTCTGGAAAGAGAACGCTGAATCGCTGTTCAACTATTAAGCGGGAGGGTATCGACGCATAATAAGGTTTGATAGCGGTCAGTGGGGTTGTCGTAGCAATAGGATTCGCTCTGGGAGCGTTGGCGTATCGTTCCCGCTCTCAGCTTGTGACCTTGATATACGAGTCCACCCGTTACGACCATATCCGCGGCACGTCCCGGCGCTCGAGCTGTCAAAGTAAACGACTTTTTCGGGCCGATATCGATGCGGTATATCCCTGTTTCACGGCCTTCAAACACAACATCGATAAAGCCAAAATCTCTCGCGACTCGCTCCAGCTCTTCGGAAGACGGATCGCGCTCGATCTCTACAGAAGGGATCGCTCGATTCGAAAGCGCGCCGGGCTTACTGAGCCGAATACGCACCCGTTCGACCTGTGGTCTGTTTTCGCTTAAGGCCGGCGGTAAGAGTAAGAACCGGCAAAGCGTATGAGCCGCGGTTTCCAGAAGTCGAAAACGAAAATGTCGCAGTATAAAAGCAACCTGAGCGGTTACCGCAGCGTAGTTCACGGTGTACCGTAGCTGTTCTTTACCCGCTGCCTTGCGCGTATCGAGCAGCATGTCCAAATCGACGACCAGAGATTGAGGCGTCTCGCTCTCTTTGGGATATACGCCTATAATGCAATCAACCTCCAGGTTATTGATCCGAACGGCATCGCTAGCCGTATTTCCGCTGATGGTCGCCTGCATTTTTACAATGTTAGTAAGCGTTCACGCGGTAAACAAGTAGGCGGACAAAGCGCGCGTAAAAATGAGCCGGCCGGCGAGCACTGCGAGAAAGGCACTCGCCCTGGCTGCCGCCTCTGGCCGGAGGACATGGCCGCTATAACTAGGCAATTCAGCCACCGGAGTAACCAAAGCCGCGCGATCCCGCGACCGGCTACCCGTTGTGTACGTATCCTGCACGAAATAGGCAGGATCGCGGGGGTTGAGAAGCGATGACCGGCCTCGGTTATTACCAATACAAAAGATAAAAAATCGAATAAAAGTGCTATTTATAAGTTGACCCTTATGTGAACCCATGCTAGCTCAGAGGTGTTTTTTTGGAACAAAAACGCGTACGAGCTGTCAGACCGTTTACGAATAGCGGCTGGTAACGAAGAGCGAGAAAAAAGAAATCGCTTGTAGAACGCGGAACAAACGTGAACAAGGTAGACCGAGAGTCTGAATGTAACAGATAGACATCGAGGTGACGGTTTTCGCGGTTGCCCATAGGCTAGCGAGCGCTCATCGGCTCAAGGGCCAGCCGAATAACTCATGAGACGTGAGAAGGTAGCCGCGATCCCAAATAGAGCTTTCGGTAGAGTTATAAAAAAAGCGTATGGGATAGCGGTTTTTGCTACAACCATATTTATACTACATTTATCGTCAAAAACCGCCTGGTTAAAGCATAAATCGAATAAGGAGAGCATACATGACTGCGCGAGACAAGGTTCCTACGAGGGCATGGATCGTCACCATAGCGGGTATGGTGATCAATCTCTGCTTAGGCATTCTCTACGCGTGGAGCGTTTGGTCGGCTTCACTGGTTTATTCCCCGTCTAAAGAAGAGCTGGCGAAAGGGACTCAAGAGCTACAAGCAACGCTCTCGCAAGAGGAGGTTCCTGCTGATCTAGAAAAGCTAAAGATCAGCTATGACAAACTTAGCGACGACGGAAAAAACAAGTTGCTATCCGAGCATTATACTAAGATCAGAGTTCAGGAAATGGCGGGTCAACCGAAAGACGCTGGCGATCCGAACGGCTGGAAGTGGCTTACCAACGCCCAGGCTTCGTGGCCGTACGCGATTTGCGTCATCATGTTCGCTCTTTTCATGATTCCGGGAGGACGGATCCAGGACAAGATCAGTCCCAGGTTCGGCGCGACGCTGGGAGGGCTCTTTTTAGCGGCAGGCTGTATCGTCGCCGGATTGATGGAAAACTTTGCCGGGTTGATACTCGGTTTTGGCGTACTCGGCGGGATTGGAATGGGAATCGGTTATGCGGCACCGACTCCCGCCGCGCTAAAATGGTTCGGTCCTCATAAGCGAGGACTTATCGCAGGGATTGTGGTCGGTGGATACGGCGGAGCCGCGCTCTACATATCGCCTCTCGGAAAGTACCTAATAGACAGTTTCGGAATCTCGGGGAGTTTTATCGCGCTGGGGATTTTATTCGCGGTTGTGGTGATTATCGCCGGTCAATTTCTGATCGTCCCCCGCGAGGGATATGTTCCGCCTCAGCCTCCTAAAACAACAGGGAAAAACGCTGTTGTATCCCAATCCGAGGACTGGAGCACGAAGGAGATGCTGAAATCGTGGCAGTTCTACGCGCTGGTAATGATGTTTATCGGCTCGACACAATCGGGTTTCCTGATCATATCGAACGCGACCGGGTTACTTAAGACAACGGCCATGGCGATTCCCTTTTTCGCGGCGAATGCCTGGATCCTAGCGTCTTACGGCGGTCTGGTAAACGCCTCGGGGCGCGTCTTCACCGGCCTTTATTCCGATTCGATCGGCAGAGCGAACGCCTACACCATCAACGGAATCGTTTCCGCGGTTTGTCTTGCTCTCATGCCGACCATCATGGCCTCGAATAGCGTTATATTGCTTTTCATCGCCGTGGGTATCGCCTTTTGGCAGTACGGCGGCGGGCTTTCGTTACTACCCTCATACACCGCCGATTTCTACGGATCGAAGAATCTGGGGATGAACTACGGCCTGGTATTTCTCGGCTGGGGACTTGGATTTTTCATGCCGACGCTCGCGGGCGTCATCAAGGACGTGACCGGAAGCCTGGACCTGTCTTTCTATATTTCCGCGACGATTCTGGTCGGCGTGGTCATACTCTGCAGGGTGACAAAAAAGCCGGAAAAAAGTTAGAAGAGCTGTCTCACGAAAAAAATCGATTCGACGTTTTTTTCAACGTTAAGGTAGAAACGAGAAGGTTTCTACTCCAGATCGCATCTCAGACAGCGTTCAGCCTCCGCGATCGCCGCCTTTTCCGACAAGCAGTTACTAACCTCGATAAAGCTCGAAATACGCTTTGAAGCCGCTACCTCGCGAATCTTGCAGCGACTTCGATCCACCGGCTCCAAGGTCGCCGGCGGCGGGACGTCAAAGGAGGGCTCCTCCTTTCGGGTTCGGCCCACGGACGGATCTTTTCCGTTCAGTAAAAGATCTATCGAAATCGCGGCGCGTTCGCCCTGCTCCATCGCGCCGGTAACCGTCCACGGACCGGTAACGGCATCGCCGCCGGCGAAGAGTCCCGGAATCGAGGTGGCGAGCGTCAGCGGATCGGCGATGACGAGTCCTCTCTTGCTCACGACGGATTCAGACGACTGACCTATCCATCTGTGATCCACCGCTTGGCCGATGGCGGCGATAATCGTGTCGGCCGGTAGCTCGTACTCGCTACCCTCGATCGGTACCGGCCGGCGGCGCCCGCTCGTATCGAAATCGCCGAGCTTCATCTTTGTAACCATCAAGCCATCCGCCCGTGCATCACCGATGACGAAGTTCGGAGCGGTCAAAAACAGGATATTTATGCCCTCGTGCCGCGCTTCCTCGATTTCCTCGCTGTTTGCCGGCATCTCCTCAAGGGTGCGCCGGTAAACAATCGTAACCTCTTCGGCCCCAAGACGAAGAGCAGATCGCGCCGCGTCGATCGCGACGTTTCCTCCGCCGATCACGAGCACGCGCTTGCCGGTTTGCGGCTTGCGGTCGGAATTGATCTCTCGCAGATAAGAAACACCGTCGAAAACGCCCGGCTTATCTTCGCCCTTAATGCCGAGCTTCATGCCCTGGTGCGCCCCCACAGCGCAAAAAACCGCGCTGTATCCCGAGGACAAAAGCGACGAAACCGACAAGTCGTTCACGCCGATGGGCGTATTAAAGCGCATTTCGACGCCGTGCGCCCTGATGAAATCGATATCGCTATCGAGCGCCGGCCGAGGTAGACGAAACTCGGGAATGCCGTAGCGCAACATGCCGCCGGCTTGCGCAAAGGCCTCGAAAATCGTGACACGATGGCCGCGTTTGGCGAGATGATAGGCGGCGTTCAAACCCGCGGGCCCGGAGCCTATTACGGCGACCTTGCGTCCGCTCGGACGGTCCAGGAAAATCCGGGGCGCGACCCTCTTTTTCAGCGCGTAATCGGCGGCAAACCGCTTGAGGTGCATGATGTTGACCGGTTCGTCGATGTCGCCTCGCTTACAGCGCGTTTCGCAAGGATGGTGGCAAACACGACCGCAGACCGATTCCAGGGGGTTTCGTTGCCGCACCAGATGGAACGCGTCCTCGTGTCTGCCAGCGGCGATCAACGAAATGTACCCAACCGCGTCCACGTTTATCGGACAGGTGTGCTCGCAAGGCGCCTTCATCAGCTTGTCGCACACGGCGGCCGGGCAGCGCTTATCGCGGATATGGGCGATATACTCGTCGCGGAAATACCGAAGCGTGGACAACACCGGGTTCGGCGCGGTTTGTCCGAGGCCGCACAACGAGCAGCTTTTGATCCACTGCCCGAGTTGCTCGAGAGTCGTAAGGTCTTCCATGGTTCCCTCGCCTGAACAAATCCTGGTGAGGATCTGCAGCATGCGACGCGTTCCGATCCGGCAGGGGACGCATTTGCCGCACGATTCGGACTGGGTGAAGGTCAAGAAAAACCGCGCGGTATCGACCATGCAGGTCGCCTCATCCATTACGATCATACCGCCTGAGCCCATCATCGAGCCGATTTGATTCAAGGTCTCGTAATCGATGGGCATATCGAGATGTTGCGCCGGGATGCATCCGCCCGACGGGCCGCCCATTTGAGCCGCTTTAAATTTTCTATTTTTCAGAATACCGCCGCCGATATCGTAAATAACCTCGCGCAAGGTCGATCCGATGGGAACCTCCACGAGACCGGTGTTCTTGACCTTGCCGGTAAGCGAAAAAATCTTCGTCCCTTTGCTACGTTCCGTTCCCACCTTCGCGTATTCTTCCGCGCCTTTCTCAATGATGATGGGAACGTTGGCGTAGGTCTCGACGTTGTTGATATTCGTGGGTTTTCCCCAGAGACCGGCGATGGCCGGGAAAGGCGGCCTGGGTCGCGGCGTACCGCGTTTGCCCTCGATGGATGCCAGCAAAGCGGTCTCCTCGCCGCATACAAACGCCCCGGCGCCTTCTTTATATTTTAAATGAAAATTGAAGCTCGTTCCGAGGATATTGTCGCCGAGCAGGCCCACCTCTTCGCAATCCTCGATGGCCTTTTCGAGATACTTTACGCTCAAGGGGTACTCGGCGCGCACGTATACGTAGCCCTCGTCGGCGCCGATCGCGTAGGCCGCGATCAGCATGCCCTCGACCACGAGATGGATATTACCTTCGAGTACCGAGCGGTCCATGAACGCGCCCGGGTCGCCCTCGTCCGCGTTGCAGACCAGATATTTTTTTGCTCCGGCAGCGTTTTTGGTAAACCTCCACTTTTGGCCCGTGGGAAATCCGGCGCCGCCGCGGCCGCGCAATCCGGACTTTTCGATCTCCTCCACCACCTGGTCCGGAGTCATCGACCCCAGCACCTTGGCGAGTGCTCCGTAGCCTCCCGTGGCGAGGTAATCCGAAAGACTCGTTGGGTCGATTAAGCCATTCTTTTCCAAGACCACGCGGCGCTGTTTCGCGTAAAAGACGACATCGTCGTTTTTGACTATCTTTTTTCGGCTCTCTGGATTGGTCCAAAGCAACCGCTTCACGACCCTGCCCCCCACGAGCGTCTCGTCGACGATTTCGGGCACATCCTCGGGTTGTAGCTGTTTGTAGAAGATCTTTTTCGGATAGATAACGCAGACCGGTCCTTGCTCGCAAAAGCCGTGACAGCCGGTGAGTTTTACCTCCACTTTTTCCCCGAGCCCTCTTTTCTCGATCTCGGAGATAAAGGCATTGCAGACATCCTGCGACCCGGACGCGGCGCAGCCGGTGTTGCAAAGCGAGACCACCAGACGCTTGGGATCGCGCGCCTTCGCGAGCTCGCGCGAAAGTTTCTGTAATTCCTCGGTGGAATTGAGTCGTTTCATCTACCGCTCCCGTCTATTGGTTTTCGATAATCGTAAGCGCTTTCTTAGGCGTTACCTTGCCGTAGTACTTCGAATCCACGACGATCACGGGCGCGAGCGCGCAGGCGCCGAGACAAGCGATGGTTTCGAAGGTGTACTTTAAGTCGGGCGTCGTCTCCCCGTCCCGAACGCCGAGGTGCGATTCGATTGAATTGATGACATTGCGTCCGCCGCGAACGTGACACGCCGTTCCCCGGCAAGCCGTCACGCGGCACCTACCCGCGGGCTCAAAGCGAAACTGGTTGTAAAAGGTCGCCACCCCGAACACCTTGCCCGACGGAATTCTAAGGTGCGCGGCGATCGCGTGGATCGTCTCCATCGAAAGATACCCTTCGGCCCTTTGAGCTGCCTGAAGAATGGGAATTAGCTTATCGACGGTCGCGTTCGGATGGTTTGCAAAAATTTCATTCAGCGCGTTCGACATGTTCATCTCCTGCTTATATTTTCTATGGGCGCGCCTGGCGCACCGGGACGCGGGTGGAGCCGAGCGGCTCTCCGTCTGCGCTCTTCTCGATGCGAATCGCACAGACTTTATACTCGGCGGTCTGCGAGATCGGATCGAACGCATCGATGGTGAGCTCGTTGCCGCACGCTTTTGCGAAATGAAAGCTGGTCCAGCAGACCCCCTCGGGTGATCGATCGGTGACCCAAGCGCGAAGCACGATCTCGCCGCGACGCGATTTCGCTCGCACCCAGTCTCCCGTCTTTACGCCGAGTCGCTGAGCATCGGCCGGGCTTATCTCCATCAGCTCTTCGCCGAAGAGATTGTCCATTCCCTCGCTGTTATGGGTCTGCGTGCCGCTGTGGTAGTGCCAAAGGCGCCGGCCGGTCGTCAGCAATAACGGGTATTCGGCATCCGGTAGCTCAGCCGGCGGTCGGTATTCGATGGCAGCGAATAGCCCCTTACCCCGCGTGAACTTACCGCCCACGTGGAGAAACTCGGTTCCCGGGTGGTCCGTCGTGGGACAGGGCCACTGTAGCCCGACATCCGCGATCCGTTCCCAGGTAATGCCGCCGTAGCTCGGAGTGAGCGAACGCATCTCTTCGTAGGTCACCCGGCTGGAGGTAAAGCCCATGTCATAACCGATTCGCTTTCCGAGCTCATTGAGCACCCACCAGTTAGACTTGCTCTCACCCGCTCCCTTGAGGGCCGGTCGCACTCGCTGCACTCGCCGCTCGGTATTGGTGAAGGTGCCATCCTCCTCGGCCCAACATAAATCGGGGAAAACCACGTGGGCGTAAGAAACGGTTTCGTTATAGAAAATGTCGCTGACGACTAGAAACTCGCACTCCTCAAGACATTTTTTTGTATGTCCCGCGTTTGGCTCTGTCATCACCACGTTTTCGCCCATGATGTAAAAGGCCTTGACGCTGTGATCCTTGATACCGTTGAACATCTGGGGGATCGTCAGCCCGATTTTATCGCTCAGCCCTACCTTCCACGCTTTTTCGAATTTGTCCTTAATTGCGAGGTCGTTCACGCGCTGGTAGCCCGAATAGACATTCGGTAGAGCGCCCATATCGCACGCGCCTTGGACGTTGTTTTGACCGCGCAGCGGGTTTACTCCACCCGCGTAGACCCCGACATTTCCGAGCAACATCTGTAAGTTGGCCAGGCTGCGGACGTTGTCGACACCGCAGATGTGCTCTGTAATTCCAAGGGTGTAAACCACGGACGCCGGTTTTATCTCGGAGAGCGTGCGCGCCACCTCTCGAATGGTCTCTACCGGCACGCCGGTAATCTCGCTGGTTCGCTCGAGGGTGTAGCCGTCGACTGATTTGCGTAACTCCTCAAAGCCCTCGGTATGGTTCGCTATGTACTCTTGGTCTTGTCCGCCGATCGCGATGATCTCGCGCATCAGGCCGTTGAGGTAGGCGACGTCGGTTCCCGGCTTGATGCGGACATGGCGATCCGCCCAGCGGCACAAATCGATGCGGCGCGGATCGTTCACGATCATCTTCGCTCCCTTGCGCGTCGCTCGTTTCATAAAATACGAGATCACCGGATGGGCCTCGGTCGTATTGGACCCGATAACGAATAAAAGCCGAGCGTTTTCCAGCTCCTTGATCGAATTGGTCATCGCACCCGAGCCGAATGATGTCGCCAGACCGACGACGGTGGGCGCGTGTCACGTTCTGGCGCAGTGATCGATACTATTCGTACCGATCACCGCGCGTGCGAATTTTTGCATCGCGTAGGCGTTCTCGTTGGTCGAGCGCGCGCAGGCAATCGCGACGTAGGCGTCCGGACCGTGCTTATCCTTGATCCCGCGCAGCCGCCCCGCGGTGTAATCGAGCGCCTCGTCCCAGGAAACCTCGACGTGCTCGCCGTTTTTCTTTATCAGCGGCTTGGTCAAACGCTTGTCGCTGGATGGAAAATCATACGCGAAACGCCCTTTGACGCATAAGCTCCCTTCATTCGGCGCGATGCCCTCGCGCCCCTTGACCCGAGCGATGCGATTTTTTGCCTTATCCACGTAAAGCGTCATCTGGCATCCAACGCCGCAGTAGGGACAGGTCGTGTTCACCTTTTGTAGCTCCCATTCGCGACCCATGCCCATGGACTTTCTTTCGGTGATCGCGGCGGTCGGGCACAGTTGGACGCACTCACCGCATTGCACGCAGGTCGATTCAGCCATAGGGACCGCGGTATCGCAGACCACTTTGGTCTTGTAGCCGCGATGGGCGAAGGTCAGAACCTGATTGACGACCACGTCATTGCACGCGGCCACACAACGTCCGCAGACGATGCATTTATTCGGATTCATGACGATTAAATCACTGCTCGTGTCCATCGGCTCTTTGGGCTCGTCTATGGTCGGATACTCGCGGATGCCCAGCCTATAGGCCACGTCCTGTAGCTCGCAGCGACCGGTCGCCTCGCAAGCGATGCAGTTGTGATGGCCGCTGAATAGAATGTTTTGCACCGTCATCCGACGGGCTGACTTCACGTCAGCGGTGTCGGTTCGAACCACCATCCCCGCGCGAGCGGCGACCGAGCAGGATGTCTGTAGCCCGCGCATGCCCTCAACCTCGACGACGCACACCCGGCAACGGCTCGCGGGGCCGGTGCGCGGATGCCAGCAGAGGGTGGGGATATAGATGCCGTTCGCCGTAGCCACATCCAAAAGGGTCTGCCCTTCATTAAAAGAAACTTGTCGGCCGTCCATCGTCAGTTTCATAGACTCTCCTTACGCCCCATATCTGGCGAAAGCTGGGGTAACAACAAGACAGGAGTCGAACTATTACTCAGCTCTATCGGTATTGCAAGACTTAGAGGCCGCCAAGCGGTAAAAGCCGCGACGCCGCGCTAAGGGCTCTCCGCGAAATAAACGATTCGGTTGCGCGCGCGTGGGCGGGCGCGCTCGCGGCTTTCGACCTCGGAAAAATCCTCGAAATAGCGTTGCTATTGCTGCGGTTTTTCCTCCGAGCGCGCTCGCGATCGCATCCCGCCGACGCGCCCGGCCTCGTATCGTCTATTTTGCGGAGAGTCCTAAGCTTGTATAATCTTGACTACCGTATCGCACCCTTTTGTTCCAGGGCTTTAATAAGCTGCGTAATCGCTTGATTATACGGGCAGGCGATCTCAAGCCTATCGGCCTCGCGCACGATCGCTGCGTTGATAAAATCGATCTCTGTACGGCGCCGGTTCTTAATATCCATATACATGGACGAGTAGTTTTCCGCGGTCATCCGGCAGACCTCCTCGACTCGCGATACGGGATCCTCGTAGACGGGCGCAATACCCTTTGCCTTCAATACTTGCCAGCACTCGATCACGAGCCGAGCCATCAACGCGCGCGCGGGTTCGATGCGTAAAAGCTCTCCGTTTCTCACGCCCAGAATCGCGGTCAGCGCGTTGATACCGGCGTTCAGCAACGCTTTACTCCAAATCAACGCGATCGGTTCAGAGGAAAGCTCCGCGTCCAGCCCGGCGGCTCGAAACAGAGCGAGTATCTCGTTCAGAAAGCCGTCCTTGGGTTCGTCGGCCCCGACCCGTCCGAAAGCGGTTTTGCCCTTGCCCGCGTGGCGTACGTGATCGACGGCGGCTAGATAGGCGCCTTCAGAAGTAATACCCGCTATTAGAGGCGAATCGGGAAGACGGCGTCGTATGATCTCCGGGTTATCAACGCCGTTTTGCAGCGTCATTACCGCTCCGCGGTAACCTGCCGCGCTTAGCTGCCGCGCGACGCTATCGGTGTCGTAGGCCTTAACACAGATAATAACGAGGTCCGTTTTTTCCGGCTCTTGAAGACCTAGTGCTACAGGAACCGAGAAGCTAAAGTCGCCAGTTATTCCCTGCCAGCGGATACGCTTCTCTAAAATTTCCATCCGCTCAGGGTCGTGATCGATCACGCTGAGCCTGGCCCCGGCTCGGTGGAGATAACCCGATAATAACAAGCCGATCGCGCCCGGTCCGACGATTGCGATGTTCATATTCCGTCACTCCAGAGTTTCATAGCGGCCTTAAACGCCTCTCTGGACAACGATGGCGTTAAACGCGCCAAAAATCCAGAAGGTATTTTACCGTTCGTCGGTAACGCGAGCCGCCGGTGGCTCTTGCAAAGGCCGGCTGACGCTTCAACCTTGCCATCGCGATCGGAAGGAGTAAACTTCTGTGCCAATCGATTTCGCGCGTTGATTGGCTGATGCAATCGACCCGTCGATTAAATATCCGCCCAAGACACGATTTTACAAGCCGGTTTGTAGCTTATAACCTTTTTGACTCTTTCGGGATTTTGGTGAATACCGCCATGAGAGTAACCGTATCCGATATCATAGATAAGAAAAATCGTGGTGAGAAAGTTACCGTTCTGACCGCGTATGATTACGCCTTCGCGCCCATCGTCGATGCCGCGGGCGTCGATATCATCCTGGTGGGAGACTCCATGGCGAATGTCGTTTTAGGCATGCAGTCGACCCAAGAGATCAGTCTCGACGAGATGATCAACCACAGTAGAGCCGTGGTCAAAGGCTCGGAGCGCGCAATGGTTATCGGCGACATGCCCTATTGCGCGTATCAGGCGAATCCGGATGACGCGGTAACCAGCGCGAGAAGGTTTGTGAACGAGGCGGGCTGTCAGGCGATAAAGCTGGAATGGTTCGACCGCGCGCTTGAGGTGACGGAGCAGATCGTCGGCGACGGCATCCCGGTGATGGGCCACGTCGGCTTCACGCCGCAAACTCCGGACGAGCCGGGAAGCTCTAAGGTTCGAGGAAAAGACGTGGAGGGGGCACGGCGCCTGATTCAACAGGCGAAAGCGCTTGAATCGGCGGGATGTTTCAGCATCGTTCTCGAATGCGTTCCGTGGCAGCTTGCGAAAATAATCAGCGAAAAGCTCGCGATACCGACCATCGGAATCGGCGCCGGCGTTTTTTGCAACGGACAGGTGCTGGTCTTGAACGACGTCCTCGGCCTATTCAGGCGATTCACGCCGAAGTTCGTGAAAAAGTACGTGGATATTTACCAAGAGTCTCTCTGCGGGATAGAGCGATACGTGCAAGAGGTAAAAACAGGAGTTTTTCCCACTGAAAAGCAAAGCTTCTCGCTACCACAAGAGGTGCTGAAAGAGCTCGAGAAGTCGCTTTAAGCTAGAGTTTCGCATCCCTTCTTCGGGCGATCTTCGCTCACTCCTCGGTCGTAAAATCCAGAATGAGAAGCTACCAAAAAAAATCCGCTCGACGTTTTTTGCAACGCTAAGGTTTATCCCGTTTCAACGCGCGGTTCACCGCGGGAAAGTCGGCCTGGTTGGTGTGGGGAATAAACGTGCCTGCGACAAACTCCTCGAAAAAACGTCCGCTCGCGCCCAAATCGAGATATGTCATTGCGCCGGCGATACGCTCGCTCTCGCGCATGGCCGCGGCGCTGCGTGCCATCAACTGCGCTCCGGCCAGGGATGAATTACCGACGAAAAAAAATCGCGACAGCGGTAGCTCGGGCAATAAACCGATGGTTACGGCATTCGCCACTTTCAGGCTCTGGCCAAAACCGCCCGCGATAAGCACGCGATCCAAATCGAAGACATCCATTTCCATCTCGCTCAATAACACCCGGATGCCAGCGTAAATCGCGGACTTGGCCCGCAACAGATTCTGGATATCGACTTCCGTGAGCACGATATCGGAACCAACGGCCGAGTGTTCCTTACGAATCAGCACATATTCGCTTCCGTCGTCGCCCTGCCTCAGCCGGGAGCAGCCGAGCGAGGTGTCAAACTTGCCATTTGGCAATAATACGCCGCTCAAGGCAAGCTCCGCCACAATGCTGATCAGCCCCGAGCCGCAGATACCGCGCGCGGGTTGCCGGTCGATGGTGACGATCATCGGTTCGGCCTCGGGTTTCTCAAGTTGAAAGCGCTCGATCGCGCCGGGCATGGCGCGCATTCCGTTTTTGATCCCGCCTCCCTCGAACGCGGGGCCCGAGGAACAGGAAGTCGAAATGAGAAAACCGTTGTTACCGAGAACGATTTCCCCGTTGGTGCCGAGGTCGATAAGCAGGGTCATCTCGTCGCTGCGAAAGAGATCCAAGGCCAATACTCCGGCGACGAGATCTCCTCCCATCCAGGCCGACACCAACGGCGCGGTGTACAAGCGCGCGTGCGGCGGTAGATTCAACCCGAGCTCGCGCACCTCTACCGGCGGCAGATATTGGGTCGAGATGATATGCGGGGTGAGGCGGATATACTCCGGGTCGATTCCCAGAAGGATATGCGTCATCACTGAATTGCCCGCCGCCACGGCAAACGCGATGTCCTGCGCGGCGATGCCGCTTTTCTGCCAAAGCTCATCGAGCAGACGGTTCATGGTGGCGACGGCCGCCTGCTGCACCGACTGCACGCCGCCCGATTTTTGGCAGGCGATGATGCGGTTGATCACGTCCGCTCCGAAACGGATTTGATCGTTATAGTCAGCGGCGAAAGCCAAAACCTCCTGCCGCCGTAAATCGATCAACTGCGCCCAAATCGTGGTGGTGCCGATGTCAAAAGCGACGGCGAAAAAGCGCTCCGATACATCGCCCGGCTCGAGGTTGAGCAGCGAAGGCGAACCGTGACGCGAGGCGGGCGTTTGAGAATAGTCCCTGGCGACCGTGACCGTCACCGAGCCGCTCTCGGCGCGCAGCACGCGGGATACTCGTCGTAGCAGTTGAAAATCCATCGAATCGTCTCGCAGCTCTATGGCTTTCTTCAATACGGAAAAAAGCCGAAAGCTGTCCGAGCCGGCGCTCATTTCCGACGGCGTGCTCACCGTGACGTGTAGCTTTTCCACAACCGGTGGCGGTAGAAAACGCGAGGCCAGAGCGCGTTGCGCCGAGGTTGTAGAATGTGGTTGATTTTGCGCTTCGTGCTCGACCTCGAGCGCCCGCCTGGCCGCGATGCGGGATGCGGACGGCAGGGTGACATCCAGCGCGCCTGTGATCTCGGTTTGGCAGGCTAGAGATTCGTCCTCGGGCAAGTTCTCCGCATCGCCGGTTGCGAGCCTACGAAAGCCGCCATCCAGCTTGACGCGACACTTTCCGCACAATCCCGCTCCGCCGCATTCGGCGTCGATATAGACGCCGTTCTCGACCGCGAGATCCAAGAGGTTACTTCCCTCGGGCGCCGAAATCGCGACCTCGTCGGGGAAGAAGCGCACTCGATGTCGGATACGCGTGTCATCGTTTCCCATTATGGATTTGGCTCCTCATAATATATTCTTTAAATATCGCGGGTCTGGATCTTGCGAATTTGCAGCGTCAGCGCGCGCATTCATTGTGTTTGTTCCGGTCGTTAAGCATCGTCAACGATCGAAGCCACAACTGTCTCCTCAATCGCTTTGTGGCTTTTCGACCCCGGTGCCCTTAACGCTCTCCGAGGCGGCGGCGAGGTCGCTATACTCGGAAGAGATCTTACGTAAAATACGGCGTAAGATCTTTCCCGAGCGCGTCTTCGGCAGCCCCGTGGTAAAACGAATTTTGTCCAGAACGGCGAACGAGCCAACCTTATCCATCACGTGAAGGATGAGTTGTTTCTGTAGCTCATTTGTCGCTTCTATTCCGCTCTTGAGAACCACGAAGGCACAGATTCCTTGTCCCTTAAGATCGTGCGGGTATCCCACGACAGCCGCCTCGGTAACGGCCGCGTGGGCCAACAGCGCGCTTTCCACCTCGGCCGTGCCCAAGCGATGGCCTGATACCGTAATCACGTCGTCGATTCGTCCCGTGATCCAATAGTACCCATCCGCGTCGCGTCTCGCTCCGTCCCCGGTGAAGTAGTAGCCTGGGAAGACGCGAAAATAGCTCTCCTCAAAACGTTGATGGTCGCGGTAAACCGAACGCATCTGCCCGGGCCACGAGCGCTTTATCGCGAGCTTACCCTCGGCGGGTCCGCTCAGCTCCAGTCCTTGATCGTTCAGGATCGCCGGCTCGACACCGAAGTAAGGCAGCGCGACGCTGCCCGGTTTCTGAGCGATCGCGTACGGTAACGGGGCTATCAAAACACCACCCGTTTCCGTCTGCCACCAAGTGTCCACTATCGGGCAGTTAGCTTTTCCGAGGTGTTCGCGAAACCAGCGCCAGGTGCTTGGACTGATCGGTTCGCCCACAGTGCCCAAGATTCTCAGCGAGCCGCCATCGCACTTGTCAACCCACTCGTCTCCCTGCTTCATTAGCGTTCGTATCACGGTAGGCGAGGTGTATAGATGGGTAACCCCAAGCGTTTTGATTATCTCGCAAATACGACCGGGGTCGGCGAAGTTGGCGCCGCCCTCGAACAGCACGCTCGTCGCGCCTTGAGTCAGAGGACCGTAGACCGCGTAGCTGTGACCGGTCACCCAACCGATATCCGCGGTACACCAAAAAATGTCGCCGTCGTGATAGTCGAAGACGTGCTTGAAAGTGACCCCGGTATAGACCATATAACCGCCGACAACGTGCTGAATGCCCTTGGGCTTATCGCTTGAGCCCGACGCGTAGAGGATAAAAAGCGGATCGGCGGCATCCAGCCGTTCGGGCTCGCAGCGATCGGGCAGCTCGCGCACCAGCTCGTGCCACCAAATATCGATCTCCGGCCTCGTGGATACCGGCAAGCCGGCGCGACGCAACACGATACAACGCTCGACCCGGTGGTTATGGATTTTGCTGCAGATCTCGATCGCCTTATCCGCGTTTTGCTTGAGCGGCAAAGGTTTCTTTCCGCGGTATGCGCCGTCCGCGGTAATCAGCACTCGGCAAGCGCTATCGACCAACCGGTCAGCCAATAACTCGGCCGAGTATCCGCTGAACACGACGTTATGAATCGCGCCGATGCGCGCGCATGCCAGCATCGCGACGGCCAATTCCGGCACCGTCGGCAGGTAAACCGACACCACGTCGCCCCGTTTTACACCCGCCGTCTTCAGCCCGTTGGCAAAACGACAGACCTCCCGGTGTAATTCGCGAAAGGACAACACGCGTTGCTCATCGGGTCGATTGCCCTGCCAAATTAAGGCCGACTGATCGCCTCGGCCGCTTTCGAGATGCCGGTCTAGACAGTTGACCGAGAGATTGGTTTTAGCACCCAAAAACCAATCGATGCGAATGGGTTTCTTAGCGATGTCGAAATTACAGTCCCAAACCTTTTCCCACTTTTTATACCAAAAAAAACTTTCGGCGAGCTCGGACCAGAAGATCTCGGGCTCTTCGATCGAGCGGCTGTACATCCGCCGGTACTGCTCCAGGGAGTTTATCCACGCGTTTTCCCTAGCAGCGCCGGTCGCCTCGAATAAAGCTTGCATCTCCAGTTCGGCCATTGTCTTCCTCCTGTTTTTGGCCGGAGTCGCCGCGCAGATTCTATAGATTACCGTTTTGTTCGAAATATGTACTGATGAAATCAACTTCTTTTTAGTGAGTAGTCGTCAATCCCGCTTTGATGCCCGCTTTCGCCGCCATGCCTTCGGCGAAATCAGCGTTTCAATCCAACGATTTTACCTTAACGTTGCAAAAAATCCGCCGGCATAAAGCGCTTCGCTCGCGAAAAACAGCGCGAGCTGAGGGCGCGCTCGCTTTTTCTGGAACTCTCTGATGGTACACGAATCTAGGGACAAAAAAGTTTCGCACGCCCTTATTTCATCGCTTTTTTTCCTTTTCCGCTCGACGTTATTTGCAACGTTTCGGTTTACTTCGCTACCCGTTACCGCTATGAACCTTAGTAGCTAAAATAGGACTGCATACAAAGGTGAGATGCCTATGGGCTTGCCGTGAAGGCTCTTGATAGTCAAGCCGCTTGTCAAAACCCGGCTTAGACAAACAACGCCGCGGCGCACGGCCCCTTTTTTCTGAAACGTTGCGGGAAAAAGCATGAACGCGAGAGATATCGAAGCCTACCTTAGGGAAATTTTGCGCAACCGTATCGTTTTACTGGACGGTTCGATGGGTGTCTTCATCCAGCGCAAGGGTTTGTCCGAGGCCGATTTTCGCGGCGCGAGATTCGCCCAACACCCGTGTGATCTACAGGGTAATTACGACATATTATGCTTGACGCAGCCCGATTTAATCCGTTCGATCCACTCGGCTTACCTCGAAGCCGGCGCCGACGTCATATCGACCAATTCCTTTACCGCGTCATCAACCTCTCAAAGCGAATATCAGACCGACGCGCTTTGTTACGAAATCAACCGCGCCGCGGCCCGGCTCGGCAAGCTTGAAACCGCGATATGGACAGAAGAAACGCCTGATAAACCGCGCTTTGTCGCGGGCTCTATCGGGCCCACCAACCGCTCGCTTTCGATCTCTCCGCGGGTTGAAGACCCGGGCTTTCGCGCGGTTTGCTTTGAAGAGCTCTCGGACGCCTACGCGCAACAGGTTAAGGGCTTAATTGATGGGGGAGCGGATCTGCTCTTGGTTGAAACGATTTTCGATACGCTCAACGCCAAGGCCGCGTTATTCGCCATCGAAAAGGTGTTTGAACAGGTAGAGACGCGGCTGCCCGTGATGGTTTCCGTCTCTGTCAGCGATCAGAGCGGGCGCACGCTCTCCGGGCAAACACTCGAGGCTTTTTGGATTTCCATCGAGCACGCGCGCCCGCTTTGCGTCGGCCTCAACTGCGGCCTGGGAGCGGGACAAATGCGTCCCTTTATCAAGCAGCTTTCCGAGATCGCCTCGACCTTTGTGAGTTGTTATCCCAACGCGGGGCTCCCGAACGCGTTCGGCGCCTATGATGAAACGCCCGAGACCACCGCGACTCTGCTCGCGGAATTCGCGCGCGAGGGGTTGGTCAACCTGGTCGGAGGTTGCTGCGGCACCACGCCCGAACACATTCGCGCGATTCGGGCCGCCGTCGAAGGGATCGCGCCGCGCGCGGTGCCGAGGCCCGCTCGCGTGGCGAGCTTCTCGGGCCTTGAACCGCTGATTCTAGGACCGGACGCCGGTTTTCAAATGATCGGCGAGCGCACCAACGTCGCCGGGTCGCGGAAGTTTTTAGATCTAATAAAAAACCAACACTGCGAGCAAGCCATAGAGGTCGCGCTCAACCAGGTTCGCGCGGGAGCGAATATCTTGGACGTCAACATGGACGATGCCATGCTCGATTCCGAACAGGCGATGACGCGTTTTCTCAATCTTCTCGCCAGCGAGCCGGAAATCGCTCGTGTTCCGATCATGATCGACAGCTCGCGCTTGAGCGTGATCGAGGCCGGCCTGCGGTGCGTTCAAGGAAAGGCGATCGTCAATTCCATCAGTCTCAAGGAGGGAGAAGAGGAGTTTATCCGCCAAGCAAAAAAGGTGCGCTCTTACGGCGCGGCGCTTGTGGTCATGGCATTCGACGAACAGGGACAGGCGGAGAGCGCGCGACGCAAGGTCGAGGTCGGCGAGCGGGCTTACCGTATATTGACCGAAAAAGTTGGTTTCGAGCCCCAAAACGTAATTTTCGATCCAGGGGTTTTAGCGGTGGCGACCGGTATTGAGCAGCACGCGCAATTCGGTCTGGCCTTTATCGAAGCGGTAAGAGGGTTTAAAGCGCGCTGTCCTCATGCCTTGGTGAGCGGCGGAATCTCGAACCTGTCCTTCGCGTTTCGCGGCAACGACCGAGTGCGGGAAGCGATGCATTCGGCCTTTCTCTACCACGCGATTAATGCGGGTTTGGATCTTGCGATCGTCAACGCCGGACAGCTCGTGGTCTATGAAGAGATCCCCGCCGAGCTTCTGCAAACGGTGGAGGATGTGCTCTTTAACCGTCGCCCGGATGCGACCGATCGACTGATCGCGCTCGCCCAGAGTGCAAAGGGAGCGAGCCGTAAAAAAACCGACGACCAGCGCTGGCGCCTGGGGTCGCTTTCGGAGCGTATCCGGCACGCGATGCTCAACGGGGTGATCGATTATATCGAGCGGGATATCGATCAAGCGCTGGCGGAAAATCAACGACCCATGGAAATTATCGAGGGACCGCTCATGGAGGCTATGGCGGAGGTGGGCGAGCGTTTCGGCGCCGGCAAAATGTTTTTGCCGCAGGTGGTGAAAAGCGCGCGGGTGATGAAACAGTCCGTGCAACGGCTTATGCCTTTTCTAGAAAGCAAAAACGGGCAGGACACCGGCTTTGAACCGAGGCGGGCGCGAATCGTCGTCGCTACCGTCAAGGGCGACCTCCACGACATCGGCAAAAACATCGTATCCGTGGTGTTGAGCTGCAACAACTATGAGGTCATCGATCTCGGCGTTAGGGTATCCGCCGAAAGCATCGTCGACGCCGCGATCGAGCAGCGCGCGGACCTTGTCGGCCTAAGCGGATTGATCACGCCGTCACTCGAGGAGATGGCTCGCGTCGCCTCGGAAATGCAGCGGCGCGGATTACAGATTCCATTATTGGTCGGAGGCGCGACGACCAGCCGTCAACACACGGCGGTTAAGATCGCGCCCATGTACAGCGGTACGGTGGTCCACGTTAAGGATGCCTCGCGCGCATCCGTCGTGGCGGCCTCGCTGCTCGACCCCAAGAAGCGCGAGGCGTTCGAGGAAAAAAACCGCGAAGAACAAGAGAGGTTGCGAAATGAGCTGACTGCCAATCCGCGAGCGCTCGAAAGCTATCAAAGCGCGAACCAAAGGGGCTTGAAGCTCGATTGGAGCAAGGCCGAAATCCCGATTCCCGAGTTTCTCGGGCCGCGAGTTCTGCGGGACCTCTCCCTCTTGGACATAGCCGGCTATATCGACTGGACCTTTTTCTTTTTGGCCTGGGGCCTCAAGGCGCATTTCCCCGAAATCATCGACCATCCCGAGTATGGAAATGCCGCGCGCGAGCTATTTGCCAACGCGAACGCGCTGTTACAACAGGTCGTAGCGGATAAGCGCCTGACGGCAAACGGCGTGTACGGGTTCTGGCCGGCGAACGCACAGGGAAACGATCTCATCGTGTGGAACGACAACAGTCGCAAGCGAGAGCGGGTGCGTTTGAATATGTTGCGACAGCAGGCCCGCCGAGAAGAGGGGAGCCCGCGGTTGTGCCTTTCGGACTTTGTCGCGCCTATCGAAAGCGGGGTTGAGGACTATATCGGTCTTTTCGCCGTAACCGCCGGCATCGGCGTTGACGCTCTGGTCGAAGGTTATAACCAGCGGCATGACGATTACGCGGCGATTATGGTCAAAGCGTTGGCCGACCGGCTCGCGGAGGCGTTCTCGGAGTTATTGCACCAGCGGGCCCGCCGCGAGTGGGGCTACGGTAAAGAGGAAAACCTGACACCAAAAGATCTATTCGCCTGTAAGTATCGCGGAATCCGTCCGGCTTACGGCTACCCCGCGTGTCCGGATCACAGCGAAAAGGCCAAGGTATTCGCGCTGCTAAATGCCTCTGAGGTCGGTATCAATCTAACCGAAACCTACGCTATGGCTCCGGCAGCGAGTGTCAGCGGCATCTATCTCGCCCATCCGCAGAGTCGCTATTTTGTGCTGGGACCGATCGGTCAGGACCAGCTAACGGATTACGCCCGCCGCAAGGCCGTAACGCTCGGCGAGGCGAAAAAGTGGTTGGCGCCGCATCTCTCAGACGCTGCGATACGAGCCGGCGCGTGAGGCGCGCTTGCGCTTTAATACGTAAAAAGCAACGCTCCAGCGTAGCCATCAACGCGATGTTGTGTTGGTTTGCGTCCTCGCAGACCAGCGCATCGTTCAGAGACCCCGCCGCAAATCTTAGCGACAGGGTCTCAATAACTCGCTTCTCTATCGCTCGTCGGAGCTCAAATGATCGCGGACTACTCGTATATCGAGCAATATGAGGGGAAATTTGCGGGCAAGCCGCCTTCATAAGGCGAAACATCAAACCCAAAGGGGTGGGCATAAAAGAACTCAATAGCGGCCTGGTATAAGTTCCCGGGAGCTCCGCAGTGCATGCCACCGTGGTTGCAGTTGACCACAAAGCCGCCTGCAGTTTTAGCAGCACTATCCAAGCTCGCACTGGAAGTGGTGAAGCTGATCCCGACCACATCCGCCGGCCCGCCGTGCATGGTCATCACCGCTGGAACGTGCCCCGGGTCTTGCCACTGCATAAACGGCATGACGAGTCCCCCTGAGTTCGGCGCCACCGCGGCGACATAGGCCGAGCGCCTACCCGCCATACAGCCCGACTGCAAACCCCCGGCACTGCATCCGGTGCCGTAAATTCTATGCGGATCGACGCCGTAGTCCCGCACCGCGCAGGCTGTAATTTGATCCATAACCTCCCAAGTGACTGTATCGCCGAAGATCATGGTTCCCGAGCACATCGCGCCCGCCTCACCCGCGGCCGGGCCATTGGGCGCTACGATAACACCGCCTTCGCCGGTGACCATCGCCACAGGAATACCGATATACGAAGAAGCCGCCATGACCGTGCCGTGCCAGAACCAGACGAGCGGAGCGGTACCGTTACTCTTGGCGCCTACTTCCATCAACCCGCTCAAACCCATGAAGTTAAACGCTCCTCTCGCGAAAGGAGGACAATCTCCGGCGATCTCCGGGATCTTCGGGTCCTTTGAGGTAACAACGGGTTCTTTGTCCTCCGGCTCTACCGGCTGGTTCGGTTGAGTGCCTCCACCATCTAGCGGACCAGCGTCGATCGGATTGACCACGGTGGTACCTCCGCTACCGGTTTGAGGTCCTGATGCGCCCCCCGTGGAAACAGGAGTATTGCCGCCGGTGGG
Organism: Deltaproteobacteria bacterium; assembly: GCA_016929805.1. Classification (GTDB taxonomy): domain Bacteria; phylum Myxococcota_A; class Polyangia; order Polyangiales; family JAFGIB01; genus JAFGIB01. The sequence goes on from JAFGIB010000173.1 coordinate 43,361, forward strand.
TCCAGTGATAGGTCCACCGCCGCCTCCTATACCGCTCGTGTCGGGCGCGTTTCCACTAATCGGCGGTTGTGTTGTCGTTCCTCCTTGCCCTGGGGACTGCGTGCCGGCAGCGACGCCGCTGCCTGCGCCACCGACCGGTCCAAGCTGCCCCGAGCCGCTTGAACTACACGCCACCGCAAGAAGCAATAAAAGAGCCCCTGAAATATATACTACGAATTTCATAGTTGACCTCCATACCGAATCCACGCAACCCTGCCTCGAAAATGAACTCACTGTTGGCACCGTATCATTTAAAAACGTGTGAATGCGCAATACACTATCCGCGATTTTATTACACATCTTTCGAAAAGAGACAACCCAATTGTACTTATTATGCACTAATTATCGAGGAAGTCTACACAACTCTCTGAAATACCGAACCGATGTTACCCGGTTTACCTATATGTTGAAGGAACTCCAAGGGTGTGAACCGCTTGGCCGGTGAAGCGGCTTATAAACCAAATGTATGAGCGCTTTTTCTCTACCTTTCTTCGGATGCGACCAGGCGCAGACTAAAAAAAACAAGCGTATCCTTTTTTCTCGCACTCGCTCTCGTTTTTGCGCGACATTCTAGCCATGAGAATGAAATTTGAATAATTACGGACAGTTAGAGTTGGTGCAACATGAACGACGTCGGTTATACCGACTCCACGAAAGGTAAAATGAGATACAGGAACGAAATAATGCTTCCATTGTCTATCGGACGGGCGGAGACGCGCTTCGGTATCGGTTCACGATCAAAACGCCCCGCTATTCGCACGGTTCGCCGGAATGTGAAAGCTTATCATCGCCGTCGAACAGCTTACGCTGTTTTTCCGTGCACCGCGCTCGTTATGTGGGTCGTGATTTTCTCGATCGCGACTGCAGGCTGCGGTCAGAACGAGAAGCGACGTTTTAAGAACCCTGATTTCGAATCAAAAGGAGCTGAACAATCGAGACTCTGTAAGGCATATGTGGTGAAGATCTGTGAAATTGCCGGCGACGAGTCGATCGTGTGTAAATCGATCAAACGTGTGAACCACCTTTTACCCGTTTCGGTTTGTCGGTTGGGTATAGAGAATATAGATCGTTCCGTTCAAAAGTTGCGACAAGTACGCAAGGTCTGCAATGACTTGATCGACGATTTTTGTCGAGAAATCGGCCCTGAGACAAGCTCGTGCGGATTCGCCCGCAGGGAGATTGAAAAAATATCGGTCGAGGAGTGTATGACCATGAGGAAAAACTACTCTCAGGAGCTGGCAACTCTTAGAACGCGGGAAGAAATGCTAAATCCGTTAACTGCAGAAAAGCAGAAACTGATCTCGGAGGGGGTTTCCACCGCGTTTGGACCTGAGACGGCTAGCTTAAAGATCGTTACGTTTTCCGATTTTCAAAGCCCGTACTGCGCCGAGGGCGCTCGAGTGATTCGACGGATCAAGGATACCTATGGAGATAAGGTCCGGGTCGTCTTCCGGCACTTCCCGCAGCCTTACCACGACAAGGCTCGCCTCGCAGCCCAAGCGTCTCTGGCCGCTGCTGCTCAAGGAAAGTTCTGGCAATACCACGATCTGTTGTTTAAGCATCAGGATAAATTGGATAAGTCTGATCTCGTGCGGTACGCCAGAAGACTTAAACTCGATATCAACGCTTTCAAAAAGGCGCTCGACGATGAGCGGTATAAAGAAGCGGTCGATACTGACATTCAGGTCGGCGAGTCGGTTCACGTAACCGGAGTGCCCACGACCATTCTCAACGGGACTGTACTGACCAACCCCACCCATTTCGACTTGGTCGCCAAGGAAATCGATAAAGCGCTGAGTAAACCTTAACGTTGCAAAAAACGTCGAGCGAAAACGCGAAAAAAGCGAAGAAATAAGGGCGCGCGGAATTTTTTTTGGACCCGAGCTTTGTGCACCCTAAGTGAGGTTCAAAAAAAGCGAGCACGCCCTTAGGGCTCGCGCAAAAATAATTTTACATTTTTTCGCCCAGATTGGGATGGAGTGTCTTATTTCCGATTGAGCGAAACCGCAGGAA
>JAFGIB010000174.1 GCA_016929805.1 Deltaproteobacteria bacterium
GAAATAAGGGCGCGCGGAACTTTTTTTGGGCCGCAGCTTAGTGCACCCTAAGTGAGGTCCAAAAAAAGTGAGCACGCCCTTAGTTCGTGCCATTTTTCGCGAGCGAAGCGCTTTACGCCGACAGAGTTTTTGCAACATTAAGGTTAACATTGGAGGCCAGGCCGAGCAAGAGGGTAGCCCGATAGATAGAGCATTTTTCGTACACTCTTTTCGCTTTTCATTCCGTAATCGCTTGATTCAATAAGATAGGTGACTCAAAATCATCATTATTCTGACAAAACCGGATATTAGACAAAGTCTCAGTTCGTCTCTTTTGTTCGACGCGCCCAGATACCGAGCATCCCGAAGAACGCCGCGGATAACAGATAACCGAGGCTCCAGCGCCATCCTGTAGCCCATCCGATATGATAGACGCCGCCCGAGGGGCTGAGGTGACCCGCGTGTATAAAGCCGAAAAAGGCCGCTAGCGCTCCGACTAACATCCAAACAGTGGCGCGGTTAAACTTTCGTTCGATTAGACAGGCGCCCACGGCGGACCATATAAGGCAGGTCAGCATAAAACCTTGCGAAAGCGCCAGCAGCCCTTCGATTTGGAGACCCGCCGAGGAAAAAGCTTGAGGGTTTTGCAGCACCTGCTCCGCGAGCGCGGAATTTCCCGAATCGAAATTCGCCGCTCCAAGGGTCTGGGTGAGAATCAGCGTTCCCCAGGCCGCGATCGCGGGAAACAGCCCGAGCGCGACCGCCGGCGCATGTCTCGTCGGCGTGGCTTCGAACGCTTGCGCGGTTATCACGATTCCTATCCAAAGCACGATAGCCATGCCCGCTTCGATGGGAACAAGCGCGCTGACTAGATAGGTCAATCCGAATAAGGCCATTATCGAAAAGAACACCCCGTTGAGTATCGAATAGCCCGACCGTGCCCCTAAACCCTTCCAACCCGGATGACCGATGTAGATCGTGGTGGGGAAACACGAGCCGAAAAACGAGGCCGCGAGCGAGCCCAAGCCGTTGACCGCTAGACAGGGTGCAGTGGAATAGCGGTCCCCGGCGGCTTCAGCCGATTCGATGTTCTGCAATGAACCCAATACATTGAATAAACCCATCGGCAGTATTACGGGAACTAGAAACTTCATGGTCAATTCGTGTTGCAGGCCGGCGACTAAATCGCCGATAACCGGAATGGGAGCGTAGAACGAGAGCTTTCCGATGCTTTGTCGCAGCGTCTCATAACTCACCGGGGTGTCGACGCCGGGGAAAGCCGTAAGAACCCACGCCGAAATCGTTCCTAAGCCCACCGCCCACGCTCCACCCGGTATGCGAGCCGGCATCTTAATACCGGAAAAATAGGTGGCGAGGATTACGGACAAAGGCAACAAGGCTACCAAGGGCATGCGGAAGGTCCGGATGGCAAAGTCGATTGCGATAAAACTGATGGCGATGCCCGCCAAGGTTGAAAGCAGCGCCGCGCGCGGCGTGGCTCTGCGAATTCGTTCCGCGACACTGGAGCCTAACAGCTCTATGATTCCCGAAAAAAAGCAAGCGGCCAACCCGGTACGCCAAGCCGCCATGGCCGCTTGCGAAGGAGACATGCCGCTCGCTTCCGCCTCCAGCTTGACCGGCAGCATGACGAGAAAAATAAACGCAAACAAGGAGACCGTATTAATTCCATAAGGAAGCGCGGTTACGTCCGTACGTCCGGTGCTTCTGGACAATTTTTGGGATTGATAACTATAATAAAAGTTGCCGATTAAGACCGACAGTGCGGCTCCCGGCAGGACGGTCTGTAACATCAGCGATACGGGAAAGCCGAGCACCGAGCTACCCATCCCCAGGATGAGCAGAAATTGGATTAAATTGTCGATCGCGAGACCGAAGAAACCATCAAGGTCTCCGGTAACAAAGATGGGCTGCGAAGGCCGGTTGGTCGAAACGCGAATCATAATCGATGGCTCGGGAGTCGCATCGGCTATCTATCACAAAACCGGCCCGAGTCTACACCTTAGCGTTGCAAAAAAACGTCAAGCGGAGCGGTTTACGCCGCCTGATTCTTTGCAACGTTAAAATACAAGCTGTCCTACGTCGTCCGTTCGTTTTTAGTACGGGCATTATCTGGGATTAGCTGCTCAAACTGCCAGGTCGTCATGCGCAGCTTGTTTTCCGCCTCTTGAAGCGTGTCGCGAAAGCGTCCGATCACCACGGACATAGCTAAAATGTGCCCAAGTCCGAAGAGCGAAAGGAACGCTAAAGATCCGGCTGACGTGAAGTTATGCATTCTCGGAAGAATAAGCATTGTTCCGTCCCTGAACTCATAAGAGGGCGGCAGTACTCCGAGCCCCTCGAGCCATAGGGGAAACAATACCGCCAACGAGCAGATGACAAGAACGACGGTCCGCAACCCCGGTTTGGAGATATGTATCGCGTGCACTAAGACATGAGCTGCCACCAGGCTCGGAACCAGAAAAAGCGGGCCGAACATCAGCGACATCGCTCCGATAAAGAGCGAACCCGATATGATGGTACTCAGGGTCATTACCCTGCGAGGCAGCTTGAGTTTGATGACGAAGAAAGAATTCGCGGCCGCCGCTACTCCAAAGACCAAATAAACCAGAAACGCTTGCCAACTTCTGACGCCCATGATCAAAATAAAAGCCGAGGTCACGGCCAACAGTAAGAGCTGTAACCAGCCGTTTAGTCGCATCGCTTGTAGCCGGCGGCCTTCGTCTTTAGAGTACTCTTCCTCCTTTTCCTTTTCGGGTAGCTCGCGCGGCGGCTCGGCCAGCAACCTGACGAGAACGCGACGCGCTTCCGGATGATTTGGATCGAGCGCCAGCGCTCGGCCGACCTCTCTGAGCGCTCTTATCCGTTCTTCCTGGGCGTTAGGGCCGCCAGCCAGTGCATATTGCGCGGCCACCTCCGCCGCTCGCGCATGGGCCCCGCTCATCTCGCGGGTTAGCTCCTGGTCCTGTTCACCGTCGAGATAACGGACGATCGCGTCGTGCAGCTCGCGCGCCGAGGAAAAACGATGTTCCGGATTGAGTTGCGTGGCTTTGACGCAAATCGCATCGAGCTCGGGCGGGATGCTACGCTGAGGAGCTCTATAGGACGGCCGGCCGTCGGTACCGCGAACCGTCGATACCATCATCGCGGAAACTCGACCGCGCGAATGCATCGGTTGGAGCGCTAACATTTCGTAGAGTATGACTCCCAGCGAGTAGACATCCGACCGGGCATCCAAGCGAGAGGTCTCGCCTCGAGCTTGCTCCGGCGACATATAACCGGGAGTGCCGAGCACCGCCCCGTCGATGGTTTGATTGTTTTCTTCCTCTGGGATTCGTACCGCGGGCAGGTCTGGAGACATGTCCCGAACCCCTGAGACTTTTGACAGACCCCAATCCAGAACATAGATCTCTCCGTAGTCGCCCAACATGATATTCGCGGGCTTCAAATCCCTGTGTAGAACTCCCCTGGTATGGGCAAAATCAACCGCGAGGCAAGCGTTGCTGAAGGCTCTGAGCAAGGTCCGCCGCGGGTAGCGTTCGATGTATTCCCGACCTCTCGCTATTTGCCCGTCCACGATTTCTTCGATGGAACAGCCGCGGACCCTTTGCATTGTGAAAAACACATCTCCGTTCGGGAGTCGTCCAATGTCGTACACCGGAACTACCGAGGGATGCTCAAGTTGGCCTTGGATCCGAGCTTCGCGCACGAAGCGCGCGAGTGTGTCCGGTTGTGAGCAATAGCGTTTCCGCAACACCTTCATGGCCACATCGCGCCCGATACGCAAATCGGTCGATAGTAGGATTCGCCCCATTCCCCCCTCGGCGAGCAGCGACCTTTGTTCATAACGTTCTGCATCGGAAACGCTTTCGGGGGGCATTCCGCTCGCGTTTACCAGCGCGCGCTCGTCGTCCTTAACTACGGGCTCTGTTTTAGGAGTCGCCGTCGGCGACCTCACGTTCGCGCCGTTGGCCGGAGGGCTGCGAACAGCGGAATTTCCCTTTTGGGCCTTCTCCGTCGCGTTTTCCTTTCCCCAGATTTTTCCCTCACCCATATTATTCAGCGACAATTACTTACCCGATTTGCTTAGAAGACACCTTAAAATTTACCACGCGGCGTTATCCGCGACATCTTATCGGACGAAGGTAGCATATTTTTTTAACAAGAGTGAGCGCCTTTTTTAAAAACGATGATAAATCGCTACCGCGAGCAGGGCGAGACGCTGCTAGGTTTCGATTAGTGTAAAAAAGAACGCTCGAGCGGCCAGCACTTCATCTTCTCTCATTTTGGGTCAAAGCTTTGCTTCGTGCTGATCCTAGCGAGCACGTTTTTGTTATTTGTTCTAGCGACGCCTTTTGTATTACTTAGAGCCTATCCCAGTAGGCCTTATCGCCGGCGGCCGATCTCTCGTCGCTTTTGGGCGTCTCGGCGCCCGTCGTGCTCAGCCGCAGTTGGCGGGTCTATTTTGAACAGCCGCCTTAGCGTTGCTAGGCCTCCGCGCGCCGTGCGCCGATCCGCCTCTAAATCGACTTCGGTCTCGACCGCCTACTCGGGCGGTCTACTGGGATATAGGCTCTTAGAATTTACGTGCCCGACTGATCAAGAACGATAGTTATCGTTATCCTGTCGCTATCTCACGTCGCAATCGTCGTATGTACGTCGATTGGACCGCCTCGGACGGCGCGATAAATATAAAGCTCGTTCTCTTAGCGACCGGGACAGCGGGAATAGGCAGAGCCAGCGTGCCAATCCGACAACTGAACATATGATCTTGCTAAAGAATTCACATGACAAGATCGATATGATCAACCAAGAAAGTCAAGAGTGCATTGATATCGCGAAAGGTAGGCAATAAACCCGGACGATCGACTCGCGAATATCTAACTTGAGGCGCTTTGAAGCGCCGCGTTTATAGGATTTTATAGAGGTACGGAAGACGGGCGGGGCGATAGGATGAAAAAAGGCGCACTTCGAGCTAAAGCATATAAAGAAGCCACACCGTCAACTGCTGCGCTAAAGAAAATCGAGCGCCAATATCCTACATCGATATTACCCGCGCTTTCAGAAACTCCCCCTCAAATCGATAACGTTGATGCCGCGCGAGAGGGGTCGATACGCTTTGTGCAAGATCATCTGGAAAGCGAAATCAACAAGCAATTGGAAGAGGCGTTCGGCGAATTTTATTTCGACGGCGAGGGTCCGGCTGGTGCTGATTCGTCTTCGGAAGCGACCGCACAGCGCATTTTCGCCGCTTCCACGGACCGCTTCGAAATCTGGCGTGACCAGAATCCGGATATGAGCGAAGACGAGCTGATCGATGGATTCGGGGAAACGCTTCGATGCGCCGTTGACGAGGGCTATGCGCGCGCGGTGGATATCTTCGCCAGCATGGAAATCGACGACGCGATACTTGAAACCGCGGTCGAGACCGTCTCGATTCTGCACAAGTTGTTCAGTGAATATTTAGTCGATCTATATGCCCAACTCGACGAGTCGGAAGAATAGATCAGATATATCAGGAAAGCCTTCGTCATCGGCAAACCTTAACGCTGCAAAAAACGTCGAGCGGAAACGCGAAAAAAGCGATAAAAAGTGGGCGCTCGGATCTTTTCTCAAAGAAAGTGAGCACGCCTTTAGTTCGCGCTATTTTTTTCGAGCGAAGCGCTTTACGCCGACGGTTTTTTTGCAGCGTTAAGGTAAATTGCCAAGCGAAACGTCGCGCGCGATCCGAGCCGGCTACGCGAGCACCAGACGGTTTCTACCGGTTTTTTTAGCCGTGTAGAGCGCTTCGTCGGCCAATTTGACCAGACCTTCGACGTCGCCGACCCTATCGTTAGGCAGCGAGGCCAAACCCATGCTCACAGTGATCGAGAATCGGAAATTCTTATAAACCACGAGCGCGGCCTCGATATTCTTGCGACACCGCTCCGCGGCGACCGCGGCGTCGGTCGATTTGGTTTCCGGGAGAAGAAGCGCGAACTCCTCTCCACCGTAGCGCGCGATGAAGTCTTGCATCCTGAGATCGCGCTTGAGCGTTTTAGCCACTACTATCAACGTTTGGTCGCCGGCTTGGTGGCCGTAGGTGTCGTTTACTCGCTTAAAGTGGTCTATATCGAGCATGATGAAGCTGAGGGGACGCTGGTAGCGTTGGGATCGATGGTATTCGCCGGATAATGTCTCGACAAAATAGCGTCGATTGGCTACTCCGGTCAGTGGATCGGTGCGGGTTAATTCTTCGAGCTCGGCGTTTTTCATGCGTAGCTGGTCTTGAAGCTCTTTAAGCTTCAAGTGAACGCGGACGCGCGCGATAAGCTCCGCATCGTCGCACGGTTTTATGAGGTAGTCGGAAGCACCGACTTCCAGCCCGCGCACCTTGCTGCTCACATCGCCTTGCCCGGTTAACATAATGACCGGTATATCGCTGAATTCAGCGTTGCTGGCTTTCAGATTCAAGAACTTAAATCCGTCGATGCCCGGCATGTTCAGATCGCACAGCACCAAGTCGATCGAAGACTCGCGTAGTACCTTGTAGCCTTGTAGGCCGTTATCCGCCAACAAGACTTCATCGACGTCTTTCATGCCTTCGACGACTTTTTTAAGCGACGCGCGCATGTTTTCTGAATCGTCGATTATCAATACCTTGTACGGCATAAGAGATGTTCGCGCGCTCCACCTAAGAGACGTTTCCGCTGCGTTGATAGAGGGTGAAGGTTTCGCCTCTTAGTAGTTAAGGAATACGGAGTAATGTTATCCGCGATGTAGGGGGGATGTATATCGTTGACCGACCGACGGTTTCTAAATATTGAATCTCGCTCCGATAGCGCGTTAATTTTTTTGATGGGTATCACAATTCCCGACAATGCTGGTGAACGGAGGCGCGAACTGCATAATAATAGTTGTCGAATCATTTGACTCGAGTTGTTCGGAAACCAATTGTTGCTAGGTTTCGGCTGAAAGCGAGGAAAACATGGGACTTAGTTGCGGCCTGGTCGGCCTTTCGGGATGCGGTAAGACTACGATTTTTAATGCGATCACTTCCGCCGGCGCGACCAGCTTCGACGGCTCGGAGATGAATCGTGCGGTCGTCGGCGTGCCCGACTCGCGCGTTCCCCGGCTGATAGATATCTACAAGCCCAAAAAGGTCGTCTACGCAACGCTTCAAGTCATCGACATTCCCGGGCTGAGCACCGGTTCAACGGCGAATCAAGGGCGCGGCAACAAACTGCTAGGTCATATAAAAGACGTGGATGCTCTATTATACGTCGTTAGGTGTTTTAACACCGAGCGAAACGACCCAAAACGCGATATTGAAACAATCGACATTGAACTGATGGTGGCTGATGCGCAAACGCTGGAGAACAAGATCGCGCGTCTCGAGAAGAAGGCCAAAGGCTGTAAAGAGACCGCGCAAGAGGTCGCCGATTGCTTAGAGGTAAAGGTCGCATTAGAAGAAGGGATTGTAGCTCGTAAGCAAAATCTAAGCCAAAGACATATCGTCAGCGTATTTGAATGCAATTTGCTCTCTCTCAAACCGGTTTTGTACCTCGCGAATATCGCGTCTGTCGTTGATCTCGACAGCCCGCAGGTTCGATCCGTTCGTTCGATCGCCGAAGCCGAGGCCAGCGAAATGATCGCGGTCTGCGGTCGTGACGAAGCCGAAATCAGTCAGCTCGAACCCGAGGAAAGGCCCGAGTTCTTACGCGAGCTTGGATTGCTGGAGTCGTCCATGGAGCGGCTGATCCGCGCCGCTTATAGGAAATTAGGTCTTTTAAGCTTTTTCACCGCTGGAGAAAAGGAGGTCCACGTGTGGACCTGCCGACAAGGCGATAGGGCACCCGTGGCCGCCGGCCGAATCCATTCCGATATGGAAAGCGGCTTTATCCGCATGGAGGTGATCGGTTATCAAGACTTGATAACCTACGGCAGCGAAGCCGCGGTCGCGCGCGCGGGCAAACAACGAATCGAGGGCAAGTCATATGAAGTCCAAGACGGAGACATCGTGTTTATACGCTTTAGCCCACCGAAGTAGTTCGTTGCGCTGTCCCGGTATTACTGCGTCATCGAATGTGAAGCACCGATTTGACAACCTTACGTCCGGCTTTTTCAAATCGATGCCAACTACTTCGATCGTTCATCGACACCCAACGGCGTTCTTCCTTGCGATAGTGCCAGTCTTTGTCGTTTTGAAAGAATATTTGAATTCCCGCACCTTCCAGGATGTTGACGATTTCATGGCTGTGGTAGTTGAACTCGTCGTAATCAGTCACCGCGCGTTGCCCCATTTCAGCGTATAACTCGTTCAACTCAAGTAACAATACGTTGATATGTTGCTCTAAAGGCAACGCGTTCAAACCGATGCGTTTGGCTTCCCTAAGCGTGATCGGGTAATCGTGCGAGGGATATCCTTCGCTCAGTTGGCGTCCGATTCTTTCCGCTTTTTTCATATCGCTGATATGAAACGAAAGAATCTCTTCGCTCAATCTAAGAGAAAGAGAGCTGATTCGATCGACGGCTCCGATTACCAGCGGGTTGACGTGCTGAAAGAGCGTCTGATAGGGATTGCCCTCATTTTGAGAAGAGGCTTCCTTCCACAGTCGGATTACCCGCAATAGCTCATCCTGGCTTACGCTTACCAGCTCGTTGTCGATATCCACCGGAGAGAGCTCGTGTCGTATCGAGGTATCGATGGCGGTCAAGTAAGCAAGTGGTCCCATGCGGATTTCGTCCGCTCCCAGCGCTATCATGGTCGCCGCTGACGCGCATTCGAGCGGGACCACCGCCACCAGCCGCTCGGTGTATTGACGCAATAAATGAATCAATCGCAGCGAAGCCTCTCCCGATCCGCCGCTTGATTTGATACATAGAGCGATTTCGCTTGAAGGACCGAGATGCGAAAGCACCTCGTATAGACCCATGACGTCGTAGTCGCAAACGGAACCGTTCGGCGACGTCCAATAGGCGAGAAAACGCACCCCCATTTCTCTCTCGATATGAGCCACGATCTTCTGCGTTTTCGAGAAGAGAATTGGGGGCTTTTTTATTTTAAGGCGACGAGTGGAATTATTTTTCATAGAAGGAGCACAACTAGCCGCTCTTACCGATGATCTTGAGCTCACCGCAGGTTGCGGATTTTCCTCCCGCTCGGACCGTAACATCTCCGCCGTTGCTGATTCGGGAGATTTGAACTTTGATCTTCGTCTTTTCGCGCCGGATGATTCGAGCGGTTTTACCGCCTATTTTTACTACCGGAGTTGTTCCGAAGCCTTCGCCTTCGATCTCGAGCTGGCCGCCTCGCGGCGCTTCCGAATTGCCTAGTTTACAGCTCAAAGCGGGCGGTGCTTTCCCGGCTTGTCCGGTCGGGGTTCCGACAACTTCCGCCTCGTCTTTCTTCTTCGCCGGCGCTGTAAGGCTCGGAGATCCGTGTACGGATGCGCTTACGGGGGTCTCCTTTTTCGGAGCTATTGCGGAAGCCATTTTTACCGAACTCGGAGTATGCGCCTGTGTCGCCGATTTCTGTTCCGGTTTCGCGGACGACGCTTGAGTGCTCGCCACGCCGACAGCGCTAGCTTTAGTGGCTGCTTTCGCTTTCGCAGCTTCGGCGGAAGCGGAAACCGGCGTCGCTTTCACTTTCGCGGTATTGACATAGGCCGTGGCTCCTCCCGCTGGTTTGGCTTTTGGAGCGGTCGGGGCTGCTTTGGCTTGAGTAGAAGCGGCGGGCGCTTGAGCTCGCGCGACCGGCTTGGCCGTATTCGCCTGGGCGGTCGCGTATCCGGCGGGTTTGGCTTGGGTTTCGGTCGCACTGCTCGAAGAAGAAGCTGCCGAGATCTTGGCCGGCACCGCTGTAACCTTAGGCTTGGCTTGATCCGCGGTTGTAGCACCGGATGCCGTCCCGGTTGATTTCGCTTCAGATGATTGGGTTTGCGGCTTTACTTTTACAGCCGCGACAGCGGTTACTTTTACCGGTTTTGATTCACCGGCGCTCGCTGACGTCTCGGCGCTCGAATCCGCTTTTACGGATTTCTTGTCTGACGGTTCCACCGCTTTAGCCTTGGTCGATACCTTGGTCTTGGAGACCTCGTGTTTTGCTATAGAGGTGGATTTCGTTTTAGTCTTGGTATTTGTGGAATGAATCGTACTCCGACCGCTTCCGGATGACTTCGACCCGACGTGGAAGCTACATCCCGCAAATCCCAGCAACGCTGCTAAACCGATTACGCCAAATGCGATAGAGAGTCTCATTACGCTTCTCCTTTCAATTTCGATCGGCGCGTTTAGGCCGACTTTCAAATGATACGCCCGATTTACGCGACGCATTCACCGCCGTCGTTAGACACCTGAACAAACGATCCGATTTGTTTGCTAAAATGCACAGTAACTGGCTATTCAACTTCCTAACTATATGAATTCACGATAAAAAACTAAGGATTACATCTCTTTTTTGCTAGTTGAAACTACCACAGCGCGCATCTCTCTTAAAAACAGAAAATCAAAATTCGGGTGGTTTAGACGCGATTCCCCATACCTACCTCTTAATCTGGATTTTGGGAACAGTCAGCCTCGCCCTGATATGCGTTTCGCGCTTCATTCACCAGTAGCTGAACCTCCTGATGCATTGTTAGCGCCATTTCATTGTGAGTTCCCCGAGCCGTTAGCGGAGATCCGAATTTGATCGCGATGCGCGTCGTCTTTCTGCTAGCTACCCGAGCTATGTGGTCAAGAAAAGTCTCGGCGAAAAATTCCGATCCGGGTTGATAGGCAAGTCCTACCGGCAACACTTCAACATCTAAGCCTCGAATAGTGGTAAAAATTCCAGCGTGAAACAGACGTACCTCGTCGCCTTGATAGGTTGTGCCTTCGGGAAATACGATTAATGTGCGACCTTTTTTTAGAATATCTCGCATCTGACGTATCGCCGAGACGCCGCTGTTATGGTCCTGCCTGTTTACGAAAATGGTTTGCGCCTTGCGGGCGGCTAATCCGAGAATCGGCCACCGGGCCAGGTCATCGCGACTTAGTACGTGCCCGCCGCAGTGGCTGAGCAGAAGCGCGATATCCATGGGCGAACGATGGTTCGCGATGACCAATCGCGCCTTTTTCGCGGGAGCCGGGACTGGATTAACGAGCAGTTGTTCGACGCCGAATGAATATACCAGGCCTCGCGCCCAAATTTTTATATAAGACTGCCAGATGCGGTAGCTCTTCTGCTTACGGGCGACTTTTTCGTGTAGCTGAGCCGCGCCCACCATACCAAGCGTCCAGGCACCCAACGTCGCTACTCGCACCGCGCTTCGCGTCTTACCGATAATCGTCATCGATGGCGTTTGCATAAACCGTACAGGAAGCGGTGCATGTTTCAGCTATGCTAACCGCAACGACCCGGCCGCGGGAAAGCCTGATTCGCCGTAAAATCCATTCTGCAAGTATCTCGCTGGTCGGATTCTCGAGTCCCGGGATCTCGTTTAAGTACCGATGGTCTATGGCGTCGTGGATCGGCTTCCACGCTTGGTCGATTTCGCCGAAGTCGACGATCCAATCGAATTTGGGGTCGATATCGCCCTGTATTCGCAGCGTGATTTGAAAGCTATGACCGTGTAAGCGATAACACTTGTGTTCCTGGGCTACCCTCGGCAATCGATGAGCCGCTTCGATGCGGTATGTTTTTGAGATTTCTGTTCGCATATAGGAATACTATTTCAACTCTCGTAAACGTCGTTTAATTCGCTCGCGATCGATCTCGCCTGGTGCTTTTAGCGCTCGCTCGTAATATCGGCGCGCTTGTTCTCTGTCATTCCGCGCCGATAGCACGTCAGCGTAAAGCGAGAGTATTTTTGCCGAATTTCGCTCACGTTCCAACGCGCGGTCGAGAAAGCCGGTCGCTAACGCATTTCGTCCTAGACGCATGCCAAGCTCGGCCGCCTTTACCAGCGCTTCCGTATCGTTGGGCGCGAGATCAGCCGCGATGCGATATTGCTCAAAAGCCTCTTCGTAGCGTTCGGATTCGGCAAGTACGTTTGCCAGCGTTAGAGCGGCGAGCGGGTCGTTCGGCACCAGCTCGAGCGCTCGCCGTAGAGCCTTTTCCGCTTCCTGAAGGTTATCGACCTTTAGGCGAGCGCGACCTAGAATCGTGTAGGCGTCAGCCCGCGTCGGCGTTCGTTTTAGAACGTCAGCAGCAATTTTTTCGGCGATATCCACCTTTCCACTAGATAGATACAGCTCCGCGAGAGCTATCTCGGCCTCAGCCCATTTCGGCCGACCCTGTACGGCTTGCTGCAATAGGGTCAGCCCTTCGTCACCGCCGATAAGCCTTGCCAGCTCGAATTGTATCGCCGGCGATTGCGGATCATTTCTGATCGCGCTTCTGAAGGCTTCGACCGCTTCTGCTCGTCTATTCGTAATCGCCATAATACGGCCGATCCCCACAAAAGCCCGAGAATCATTCGGAAGTAAGGTCAATACGCGCTGGTATGCCGTTTGGCTTTCCTTGTAGCTGCCCCTTAGACGATGGGCATCGCCGAGCGCGAGTAAAGCCTCGATATTCTCGGGGTCAAGCGCCAGAGCTTTGTCCAACTCCTCAAACGCCCGCGCGCTGCGTTTCCAGACGAGAAACGCCCGAGCCATACAAACGTGAACCAGCGGACAATTCGCATTCTCTCGCGACAGCTCGCGACACGCCGCGCGGGCTGGGCGATAATCGCCGGACTCGAATTTCACCTTGACGACATCGTATCGCGCCTCGATCGCATTACCTCGAAGGCGCGCTACCTTTTCGAGTTGCTGTTCAGCTTCCTTCCATCGTCCCGCTTTAAGTAGAGCCTGCCCTAAAGCCGATTGCGCGGCCACGTCTCTGGGCGCTGAACGCGCCTCCGCTTTAAGCTGTTTTAGAACGGTTTCCTGCCCTAAAGCCCGAGTGGTTACCAATAAGGCAATCGTGGCGAAAAGGATTCGTTTTGTCATGGTGTTACCTCGGTTCCGGTACTTTCTTAACAGCCCAGATAGAGCCGACTTTTATAGTAAACGCTCTGAAATATCGCTTTCTTCACACCTTTAACTACCAATTTGTGCAGTTGAACATAATCCCCGAGACCCGGGCTCATTGGTATTGGTTGCAAAGGAGTCGGTGCTTTAGTAGTACACCTTAACGTTGCAAAAAATCCGTCGGCGTAAAGCGCTTCGCTCGCGAAAAATAGCGCGAACTTAGGGCGTGCTCACTCTTTTTTGAACCTCACTTTGGTTGTACTAAGCCGCGGTCCAAAAAGAGTTCCGCGCGCCCTTATTTCATCGCTTTTTTCGCGTTTCCGCTCGACGTTTTTTGCAACGTTAAGGTACACCCAGAATATGCCGCTTCAATACTTCGTACTGATTTTTTTGCTTTTCGTCTGTTGCACCTGCGGTGGTTCCGAAATCGGGCATTTGAAGTACGGTGACGCCGCGCAAAGCCTTTATTCGGAAGCCCTAGAGGACTTCTATTCGGGCGATTGCATGGACGCGGAGCCGGTTTTTCGCCAGGTGCGTCGCGAATATCCTTATAGCCGATTTGCCGCGCTGGCCGAGCTTCGGATTGCTGACTGTTTGTTCGTAGAAGGTAAATTCGTCGAAGCCATCCAGGCGTACCAACAGTTCGTGAAGCATCGGCCTTCCCACGTGGAGGTACCCTTTGCCCGTTTCCGCGTGGCTGAGTGTTATTACGAGCAGATCCCGTCAGAGTGGTTTCTCACACCGCCCGCGTATGAACGAGACCAGAACCCTGCTCAAGAAACGTTGAGCCATTTGCAGCGTTTTATCGTCGATTATCCCAAAGACCCTTATACGCCCAAAGCGAAACGACTCGCGAATGAGGCAACAGCTCTGTTGGCCAAACATGAGCTTTACGTTGCGAAGTTCTATTTGGACCGAGATCAGCCTCGAGCGGGGGCTGCGCGGTTGTTGACGTTAATACGGAGTTATCCTGAAAGCGAAGTGAGCCCGGAAGCGCTTTTTCTTTTGGGAGAGACCTATCTCGAGCTGAAAGAAGCCAAGAAAGCGTATAAAATTTTTCTAGAGCTTCTCCGGAAGTTTCCCCATAGCGAGTACGCCGACGATGCCCGCGAGCGGCTCAGAAGCTAGCTTTCTGAGGGGAGTGACAGCGAGTACACCGCCTCCGTCGGCTTGATCGGTTGTAGCCGTACACGATAAGCTATTATTTAATGGACGATAATATCAAACAGTGGGCTTCAATCGGTCGCGAACACTACGAAAAGAGGGAATACGCGAAAGCGGAAGCCTTTTTATCAAAGGTTTTAGAGTACTCGGACGGTTATGCCGACGTATTTAACATGATGGGTGTGATCCATCACGACCGGGGTCGTTTAGAATCCGCGCGAGATTCCTTTGAACGGGCCCTCGCTCTAAACCCTCAATACACCGAAGCCGCGCTAAACCTCGTGGTAACTTATAACGATCTGAAGCGATACGAAGACGCGCAACGCGTGTATCAGCAAGTTCTCTCTTTTGCTCGCGCGTCGGAATCAATTGAGCCATATGCCAGAGGAAAGATCGCGAATTTGCACGCCGAGGTAGCCCAGGCGTACTTCGACGTCGGTATGTACCATGAAGCGTCCCAGGAGTATCGAAGGGCGATTAGCCTGTGCCCTGATTTCGCGGACTTGAGGCTCAAGCTGGCAAATGTTTACCGCCAATGGGGGGAGCCGGTAGCGGCGAAGCTCGAGTTGGAGGAGGCCGTTCGCATCCGGCCTTCATATATCTCGGCTCGTATATCGCTAGGCGTGCTTCAAATGATGCTTGGGCACGTACGAGAAGCGGTGGAACAGTGGAGCGAAGTCGTCAGGCGCGAGCCGGATAACAAAGCGGCTCAGATGTATTTACGGATAGCGGAAGACCCTGCGGTATTCAGCAATTCGTCCGACTCGAATGTCAAATAAGCGCCGATCGAAACAGGCGTTACCGTTATTCACCGAACCGACCTCAAAACGGTTCGAGTAGTAACGAAAAAGACGGCTGATCGAGATTAGGGCTCGCGCAAAAATAATTTCGCATTTTTAGCGCCCAGCTCGGGGTCAAATGCTTTATCGACGACTGAGCGGAACCGCAGCAATAGCAGCGCTATTTCGAGGATTCCGCGATTGAGGAGATGAGACAGTTGGCCCCGAGA
>JAFGIB010000175.1 GCA_016929805.1 Deltaproteobacteria bacterium
GTACTTGCTGTACCTGACGAGCCGGCGCGAGGACGAAAGCCGGTTTTACGGGATGAATTGGCCGCCGTCGTAGTCAAACAGCAGTACGCCTCTGAACGGTTACAGATTAGCTACGCCAATACAAACCCGAATGGTACTGCACACGATTTCAGTTTGCGCTTTCGACCGCCGTCGCGGTTCAGTGGTTTCATTCCGCAAAATTAAGGCTAGGGTCGGGAGAGGTATTGGCCGAACGACGGTGATCAGCGTTGACATAATAATGTGAGACGATTAAAAATCTCCCTTTATGAATCAGAAAAAAACAATAGTAGTCGCGCTATTCGCTTTGTTTATCGCTATCGCCGCCTGCGATTTGGCCCCGGTAATGATCGAGAGCACGATCGATACGACCCGGGAGTTGAAATTAATCGAGAGGCACTGGGACCCTGATCTCTTTGCCGAGGCCGCCGCGATAAACACGATACAAATGGAGGGGCAGCTAGAGGTAGATCCTGATTATGAGCCGCTGTTGCGCTCGACTATCATGGCGTACGTCGGTTACGCGGTCTACTGGCTGGACGACAAGATCAAAGCGATGGAGGACGCGGGTAAGTTCGATGAAGCGGAAAAGCTCGACGAGAGAAAAGGGCTTTTACTTGACCGCGCGACAATGCATATGTTCCATATGATGCGGCTGCGCGACGAGGGGTTCGACAAGGCGCTGACCAGCGGCTCGGAGGGTTTTCGGGATTGGGTTGAGGAACACTTTTTCACCGAGAAAGACGCTGAGGTTATTCTCGATGCCGGAACCGCTTGGTTTGCGAATATGACGGCTTCCGCCGAGGGTTTGGCCGCGGCGGTCGATCGACCTTTTGCAGAGATTTTGCTGCGACATTCGGTTTCGATAAATCCCGAATTGGAGCACGCGCGAGGCCTGGCGGTGTTGGGAACCGTCGAATGCTCGGTTCCTCAAGCGGCAGGAGGCACGCCCCAGAAGGGCGTTGAATATCTAGAAAGGGCCTTAAGGATAACCCAAAGGAAAACCCTCACGGTTCAACTAGCCCTGGCGGAAAAGTGTGCGGTTGAGCTTCAAGATCGCGAAATGTTTGTGAAATACCTGACGGAAATCCTCGAGGCCGGTGACGACAACGATAACCGCTTCTTCAACAAAATCGCGCGGCACAGGGCCGAGCGTCTTCTTCGCCAGATCGACGATATTATTTACGAAGATCTGTAGCTCACGTTCGAACTAATAACTCTTCGTGCACTAAACAAAGCAGAACGTATACGTTGTCGAGTTCGCAACTCGTCCCGATAAAAGTAATCCGGGCCTATCTCGTATGCCGGAAGGTAAGGATTTTCTATTAGAGAAGCAGGTGATTAAGCTATGGAGGTTTTTCGTCGCATCGACCACGCTTGGGCTCGTTTTGAAGGCGGGCTAACCGTTTTCGTTCTGATTTTAATGGTGTTCGTCGCGGGCTTTCAGGCTTTTGTGAGAAACCTATCGCTTTTTCGAGTCGAATGGGCTTCCAGAATGCTCTTCGATATTGAATGGGCGGATGCGATTTTACGCAACGGTACCCTATGGGTGGCGTTCTTGGGCGCCTCTCTCGCGACTTATCACGGCAGGCATATCGGAATCGACGTCATCATGCGGATCGTTCCCTTGCGCGCCAAATACGCGATGCGCGGCCTCTCGAATCTTGCCGCGAGCATTATCGCGGTCGGCTTGGTGTTCTGCTTTTCGAGCGCATCCTATCTCAACCTGACCGAGCGCCCGATGGAGCTCGAGGTATTAGCGGAAGATGGCGCGATCCATATTTGCGACGCCACGGATCAAGCGGCTAAAGAGGTCGATATGGAAAAGCCCGCGATCTTCTGCACGTTTCGTTCAGGCTTGGCTCTGATCGGTATCCCGGCGGAAACCGCGCGCGCGGCGTTTCAGCTCATTGTGCCGATTATGTTTTTCGTCGTGGCGTTTCGCCTTTTTGGTCGCTCGATTTCAGCCTGGATTGTTCTTTTTAGCGGAGAGCAGGCAATCGCCGCGGCAGAGGCGCAAGAGTCGCTTGCCGAAGCTAAGCAGCTAAAAGCCATAGAGGATTCAATCGCCTCCTTACCCCCGGCAAAAAACGAAAGCGACTCGGCGTAGCCGCGCGGTCGTCGGTCCGGCGGTTCGGCGATAACGATCGGCGTTTGTTCTTTATGCGTACTTAGCTCATCGGGATTTCTCGGACGAATTACCTGGATTAAAGCAAAGGGAAACAAGCGGTGTATATAGCGATTGGAATCATAGTACTTGCGATGTTAGGCGTCCCGCTTTTCGCGGTTTTCGGATCGGCTTCGATGGCGCTTTTCTTGAGTCGACCGGAAGGGACCTGGGCGTCGGTCGGTATCGACGTCTTTGGCGCTAAATTCGCCGACTCGCCGAGCCTGATGATGATCCCGCTCTTCACTTTTGCAGGATATATGCTCGCCGAGGCGAAGACGCCTTTTCGCCTCGTACGCGTTTCGCGCGCCTGGTTTGGCTGGATGCCCGGCTCCTTGGCCATGGTATGCTTGGGGACCTCCGCCTTCTTCACTACCTTCACGGGCGGAAGCGGTGTTACCATCGTCGCGGTCGGAGGGCTGCTTTTTCCTGCGTTGTTAAGCGAGAAATACCCCGAGCGATTTTCGCTGGGCATCGTCACCACGGGGGGCTCTTTAGGTTTGCTATTTCCCCCGAGCGTTCCGCTGATCATGTACGGAATCATCGCCTCGCTAGCGGGCGCCGGTTTGATCATGAATAAGGTTTTAGTGGCCGGAATCATACCCGGCCTCGTCGTGATGATCGTCTTGGGTATCTACGGCGCGATCATAGGCATGCAAGCCGAGGTGAGTCGGACCAAGTTCGACATTAAGGAGGCTTTAGCGAGCTTGTGGGAGATCAAGTGGGAGGCGATCATCCCGGTCTTTCTTGTGGGAGGACTGATACTGGGTCTTTTCCGCATTCACGAGGCCTCGGCTTTTACCGCGGTTTATGTGCTCATTATCGAGGTTTTCGTCTACCGCGATATCCGAATTCGAAAGGACCTTCCGCGTATCATCGTTGAATCGATGGTGATGGTGGGCGCGATTTTGGCGATCTTATCGACCGCCATCGGGTTCACGGGTTGGATGGTCCAGGCGCAGATCTCGGACATTTTGATCGATTGGGTTGAGACGATTATCTCTTCGAAATGGGCGTTTTTGCTCGTCATCAATCTTTTCCTGCTTATGGTCGGCATGCTGATGGACATCTTCACCGCGATCATGGTGGTGGTGCCGCTGATCATCCCGATCGCCGATGCCTACGGCATAGACCCCTATCACATGGCGATCATTTTTCTTCTCAACCTCGAAATCGGTTATCTCACGCCGCCGCTCGGCATCAACCTATTTATTTCCGGTATTCGTTTTAACAAGCCGATTACCTACGTATATCGTACGGTGCTGCCTTTTATCGGCGTCTTGTTCGTCGCGCTCTTACTCGTGACCTATATTCCGTCGCTCACCATGTGGCTGGTCGATAAGGTGCAGGCTGAAGGAGAAGAAATGGTGTCCGTGGGAGGAGGCGGAGAAGAGGATTTGGCGGCGGATTTTCTCGACGAAGAGGAGCAACCGACGGCCGAGGAGCAAGCCGAAGACGCCGGTACCGATAGCGGCTCAGAAGAAAAGTCGAAGATGGAGGCGGACTCACAGGAGTCGACAAAAGGCGAATCCAGAGAGAAGGAGCCCTAACAGGCTGAAACGGAAGAGCGTGTTTAAGAAGAGGTCCGACCGAGTATTTCGGAGCGCGACGGTCTAAGATGCTAGAGCACCGATCGGTTTGAAAACGTAACGACTTCGCGTTGTTATCGGACTATCTGTGGTTTACTTCTCCTCGAATTACTCTCCGAGTAGTCCTTCGTCGAAGTAAACGCACAGCTAGCCTCGATA
>JAFGIB010000176.1 GCA_016929805.1 Deltaproteobacteria bacterium
CAGATTGGGATGGAGTGTCTTATTTCCGATTGAGCGAAACCGCAGGAATATTAGGGATATTTTGAGGATTTCGCGATTGAGGAAATGAGACAATCCGCCCAATATGGGATGAAAAAAGTGAAGTTATTTTTTGCGCGAGCCCTTAGCGTCGGCGCGATAGCGATCGACGCTTTCGAAGCGACGCGAAAAACCAGCGAATTTCGAGCTACTTGATGCGTTTTCCCGTGGTTGTGGCGGACAGCTTCCCGTGCTTGACGCCGCGAGAACCCACCAGCGCATCAGCGACTTTTTGCACCGTCGAGGCTCGTCCCTTGACCGCGATCATCTCCATGCAATTGTCGTGATCAAGGTGGATATGGGTAGTGGCCAATACGATTTCGTGATGATCGTGTTGCACGGCGGTAAGCCGTTCGGTGAGGTCGCGCTTGTGATGGTCATATACGATAGTTATCGTACCTATGATTTCGTCGTCCTTGGCCCATTCTTCTCGAACCAGCGCTTCGCGCATGACGTCGCGCAACGCTTCAGATCGATTCTGGTAACCGCGCTTTTTGGTTAAGGACTTAAACCGGTTAAGTAGATCCGTTTCTATCGACACACTGAATCGCGTAACTCGTTCCATCCGGCGCCTTCCTGTTTTTTGTTATTCGACCCTAACGCTTTGTTTGTCCGTAACTTAACCGGAGATACAACGCTATGATTAATTGTTAAAATATTTTGCGGATCCTTTTCGACTCATCTTCATTCGATTTACGGGAGTACAAATCTGTCGTTTCGAGGAGCGAAAAACGCCGAAAAATCTCCATGGTGATATTTTTTGCTTCGCTCGAAATGGCCGTCTGCCACGACCTTATTAGAAAGTACGTTGGTTCTCGTTATTCCCGCCGAGTCTTGAGGCTTGATCGAGCCAAATTCGTTCAAAAATTCGGCGCAACCTCTCCGCAACCTCTCCTTTTTCCGACCCCTTTTAATCGCGAACCCGTCGACCAGAAGTTTGTCCTATCGCCTACCAGAGTTGATGTATAGAATTGTTAGCATCTGGATACTCTTGACATACCCAAGAATACATAACAAGCTGTATACGGATCGAACCTAATTTTCCGCTTAGCGATGATGAAAAGCCGCATGTGTCGGCCGCTATGATGAGAAATTTACCGTAAATTTATAATTGGTGGAGCGATGATAACATCGGAATTTCTTACTGTTGCGGAAAGCCTTATCCACATCGATCCAGTCCGTTCCTACCCTGATCGCGCCTCAAAGGTAGTCGCCGGTTTGGTTCACGCGGTCGCGTATCGGCTTGAATTCAATAACGGGGAGACCATCACCAAGTTCGACAGCACGCCCCCTCCTCCTGCTAACGGCACGATTCTTTCGCTGCCCCTGAGGCACGGGCGGCGATTGTTCGGTACGATAGACCTATATTTACGCGATAGCGACGGCAAGCTGGACAGCGCCGACCTTCGTTTGGCCCGCTGGGGCGCGAGGATGCTGGCGCGCGGTTTGAGCTACGCGAACCGCCTTTCTCATTCGACACAAAACGCTAAAAGCAGGCCCCCCGAACTGTTGGGCAGAATAAACCGAGAACCGTTGACGAGGCGCGAAAAACAGGTGGTTACGTTGTTGATTTCCGGTTGCTCGACCCGTGCGATCGCCGAACAAACCGGGTTGACCGTTGCGACGGTGCACACCTATTTGAAGCGGATATACGCGAAGCTCGGGGTGCACTCTAGAGTCGAGCTAATCGCGCGAATGGCGGGTACCGACAGTAATATCCCGCCTCCTCCGCGCCTTCCTCGTGATCTTCAAGCCCAGGCCGAAGCGTTAGGAGACCTGGAGTCGAATTAGGGATATCCTTTCTGATTTCTACGCTCCAAGGGCTCGCGCAGAAATAATTTCACGTTTTTAACGCCCGTTTCTGGGTCAAGTGTTTTTTCGACGACTGAGCGGAACCGCAGCAATAGCAGCGCTATTTCGAGGATTCCGCGATTGAGGAGATGAAATAGTCAGCCCCGAAAGGGGGTGCTAAAAGTGAAGTTATTTTTGCGCGAGCCCTAACCCTTTGGAAAAGGCTTTATCAAGAGATCTTTGCGCGTAGCCTATGTTTTACGCGCGAGCCGCTTTATCATCTCGATGTCGCTCTGGCGGATTTCTCGCAGGACGAAAAGCGCGGCGAGATAGACCAGACCGCCGGCTACGAGCGCTGCTAAAGAGAAAAGGCGGGTGTTGGACGGAACGATATAAGCGGTCAAAAAACCGGCCAAAGCCGCGAGCAGACCGCGGCAGAGGCTCGCGAGCGCGATCGTCGCGCCCAAGTAGCGATAAACCGCATACGCAGATACCACAAGCGCGAAGCTCGTTCCCATCGTGGTGCCGGTTGCGACGGCTACCAAGGTTTGATCGCCGATCCCCGCCAGATATAACAACGAAACGTTGCCCGTTACCACGATACACAAGGAAAAAATTCCGATCACCGCGGCGGCGGTCGGGTGACCCGCTCCGCTAAGCAGCGTCGCGGATATCACGAATAGAGCGAAGCACGCGATACCGAGAGTCAAAACGCTTAGAGCGCCGGATCCCGCGAGGTATTCGACGGGGTACGCTAGACGCATCACGCCCGAGGCGGCACCGGCAATCGGGCTAGCGATTGCCAGGCAAGCCAGTAGCGAAAAGCGCATCGCTTCTCTAATCGTATTGCGAGTCGAGACGATATCGTCATCGCTGATGGTCTTGGAAACCATCGGAAAAACAATGAACGTCACCGGCAGAAGAAGCTGATACGGCACAAACGCAAAGGTTTGAGCCGCCTTGTAAAACCCCGCGTATCTGGACGCGATATCCGCGGCAATCGCCGGCGTTTCGCCAGCCGCAAGAGCGATCGCCGCGACCGTGCGTTTGAGCACCAACATGTCGATCAAGAGGATTAGATTGATGGACAGATGATAGAGCCAAAGCGGCGCCATGAGAGCGAGCCAGCGTTTCCACACTAGCCTATTGCTCGGCCGGCCAATCCCGACGACATAAAGCGAGATGACAAGTAAAATCAACACCGAACAGGAAAGACCGCTCAGAGCGCCGAGCACTCCTAAGCCGAGTGCCGCCGCGCCCAGGATGCAGGTGCTACGCAACGTCGTGTAGGTCATGTCAAGCGCGGCCTGGCGCTGAAAAAGCTGGCGTCCATTGAGGGAACCGACCAGCGTGGCGTATAGCGCGTTGGAGAAGAGCACGATCGATACGACTCGGAAATAGGGGACCATGAGCGGATCGAGTAAGAGGTTTTTCGCCAGAATCGGGGCGGCGAAAAAGAATGTTCCACCGAGCACTCCGCCGACTAATAGCTGTAATCGCAGCCCCTCGCGCAGCGTGGTAGACGCCTGCTCGAGGTTCTCGCTGATCCGCTTGCTCACCGTTTGGATGGTAGCGACGTTCATGACGTTGTTGATTACCGAGATGCTGCTTACGGTGGCCGAGTACAGACCAAAAGCTTCCGGTGTTCCCAGGAGGCGAGGCAGCGTCAGCGCCACGGCATAACCGGCTAAGATAAAATAGAGCTTGGAAGCGGTGATCGAGAGCAACCCCCGTCCCGCTTTCATTACGCTTTCACTCGGCTGTTTGGTCTGCTGTCCGGTCATTTCTCGTCTATTTGGTCCGAATCGGGTTTGAAAAGAGAGTGCGCAATGTCACCGATATTTCGTCGGCTTTCTCGAATTGCTCACTTACACACGACGTAGGAGAGTTTTCAAAAGTGGTGGCGAGCAGATGAAGATACCTCTGAGCAGCTCAACGTGCCCGTGCCCATGCCCTTTTTTTTTCGACCGGGATTACTGCCTTTCCGTGGTGCAATCGTGCCGAAATCGATACCTTTCTCGTTTTAGAGTTACTTGGGCAGGGGCACGGCAGGAACACGGGCACGTTTTTATATCAATACTAAGCGAGGGCTAAGCTGGACGGCCGCGTTTCCGGGTTGTTGTACGCCTTTTTTTTGAGAATGTACGGAGGCACGACAGCTACGGTCTGAAGGAATGTTTAGGTGTTATTATGGGACGAGCACTCGCGTCGGTAAAAAAACCGATATTGGAGCGTATCGCTCGAGTTACAAATCGGCCGTGAACGCGGTGAATCGCCGATAAGAGCCATCCGGCGCAACTGTTTTCGTTCTTCATTCTTTTTGTAAGCGTTCAGGGGTCAAACAAGTCGGCGGCCAATTCGTCCGTAAAACCGAGCGCGCCCGGAGGGCCGGCCAGGATGGTACTTGCTGTACCTGACGAGCCGGCCCGAGGACGAAAGCCGGTTTTACGGGATGAATCGGCCGCCGTCGTAGCCAAACAG
>JAFGIB010000012.1 GCA_016929805.1 Deltaproteobacteria bacterium
CGCTACTGCAGGCGTTCGATAAGATCGTTTCCGAGCACGCCGTGTTCAACGAGGTTTTTGATGTAATATGAGGGGATGGCTCAGGCTGGTACCCCTTCGCTTTTATAAGTTGACGCGCTTGCTCGAAGCGCTCGAGCTGCTCAGCCGTGGTCTCGGGGTCGTCGTCCGCGCGAGCTAGATGCGTCATCAAACCGCTCATCCGCACTCTGCTAGAGAGCTCAAACTCCTCGAGAAACCGGGGCAATTGATATAAAGGTACACCGAGTCGCGACATGCCCGTATCGACCTTGAGATGGATAGCAACCGGCCGCTCGCGCGAAAGCCTATGATAGATAGCCAAGTCAGAGGCGTCACTAACCACTAGGGTAAGCCCGTGCTCGATGATTTCGCGATGGGTACCGGCGTAAGCACCATTGAGAATAAGAATCTCTCGCTCGATGCCCGCTTCTCGCAGCTCGACGCTTTCTTCAACCAAGGCGACCGCAAAGGCGTCCACGCACTCTTTATAAGCGTAGACCAGACTATTCTCGAGAATTAGGCAACCACCCTCTGCGATATGAGTATGCAGCAACGAATTGCCGTACGAGTAATAAAACGGCAAGACATTGACGATGCAATCGCTTTCGTTCAGCTCCAGATATTCGAGAATCGACGAAATGTTCGCCACCAGGTTCCCGTGGCTCAATACCGCGCCTTTGGGCGCTCCGGTCGTCCCCGACGTTTAGATGATAGCTGCCGGTCGCTCGTCGCGGTCGAGGTGGGATAGGTCGCATTGGGCGCTATCGTTTTCCGCTACCTGTACCCACGGCGTTTGGCGAAGATTCGGGATCGGTTTTCGCGGCTTTCCATTGACGATCAGATGCAAACCAAGGTCGATTCTTTCGCCGATGACGGGTAGCTCCGCATGTTGTCCGTCAGCGAATAACCAGCGCGCTTCGCTGTGATTTAACCAATTTACGATATCGCGCGATTTGGTGGCGTTATTGAGACCCACGGCCACCGCGCCCGCGGCCAATACACCGTAATAGACCGCGATGTACTCGGGGGAATTCTCCATTAGAATCGCAACGCGATCCCCCTGCTAGATTCCGTGCTCGCGCATAATCTCTCCGACCGAGACTTCGTAGACGTCTTGAAACACGGTTTCAGGGCTGATCGGCGCCCAGAACGTCATCAACCGGTCGAGCGCGCGCAGGTTGAGCCGAGGCGCTGATGATTTACACGGCTAAATCGCCTTTAATTCCGATGCGAATATGAGTTTGCCGTTCTGTTTGGTGAAAAAGAGCGGAAGGATTCCCGGACGATCGCGCACGAGAAATAGCGCCTTTTTTAAGCGTGTCCCACAGTGCGAGCGCGAATTGCCCGTTGAGGTGCTCGGGAAACGATTTACCGTATTGTTCGTACAAATCGACCAGCACTTCGGTATCGGACTCGGTGTAAAAGCGGTGACCCGATGCAACCAAATCAGCTCTCAGCTCGACGTGGTTGAAGGTTTCTTACGTCATCCAGCACCAAACCGGGACGATCTCGATCGACACCCCGTCTTCGCGGATGCTGTCGGCCTGATCGAGTGTCACCACCGTCGCGCGACGCTTGCCGCCGAGGCGTACGCCACCCATGACACCACGAAGCTCGCGGCCGCGATTTACCTCGGTGAGTTCAAGGCATACCTGGATAGCCTCTTCGTGGGTGATGAAATCGCATTCCCATAGATCGCGCTCGCCAGCGTAGTACAGCTCGCGTGCTTCGCGGCGAAGATGAAGCGCTACAGCATTTTCCAGCCGATGGCCGATATCGGGCTGAGTCTGAGGCGAGTTGGCCCGGCGTAGCCCGTTGTCTATTGCGTAGTACTTGACAGGCGCTGTCACCCGTTTCTTGAAAGACGAACTATACTTGGTCGCTCCGAATAGAAGGTAGGCGTCCTTCAGATACTCCGCGTAACGAGCGGTCTGCGCCACCGAGGGAATGGCGAGGCTCTTGGTCAGACTTTGAAGGGAAAACGGCTGGCCGGTATTGGTGAGTAGAAAAAGCGCCAAGTTCATCGCGTGTCGCGTTTCGCGCAGGCCATGACGCTCGGCCACATCGCGACGGATCACGTCCCGCAACAACTCCCGAAGAATCGGATCGAGAGGCTCCTGCAGAAAGATCGGAAACCCACCGTCATCGAGATAGCTCCGAAATGACTCGACGCCGCGATCCTTGCCGGAAAAGGATAAATACTCCGCGTAGCTGAAGGGGAATACCTCGAACGACCGGTGTCGGCCGGTGAGCTTCGTCCCGAGTTCGCGGCCCAGCAATGAGGCGTTCGACCCGGTCACACATATTGAACGCCCGCGATCCAGCAGCGCCCTCACCAATCGTTGCCATCCATCGATTTCTTGCACCTCGTCCAGAAAGACCGGCTGTTCGGGTGCCGCTAGCTCTTGTAGTATCGAAATGAAGGTCGGAAAATCGTCCGGCGCCATCCCAAACAAGCGCGTGTCCTCGAAGTTGCAGTAAAACGAGGTACCCGCGCGCCGCATCAACTGGGACTGCAACGTGCTCTTGCCGCATCGCCGCACGCCGGTCAGCACATTCGCCCGCGATCCGTGCATTTTGAGAGCTGAAACCAGCTCGCGCTCAACTTCTCGCGGGGGAGACGGCGGGAAGAACGGA
Organism: Deltaproteobacteria bacterium; assembly: GCA_016929805.1. Lineage (GTDB taxonomy): Bacteria > Myxococcota_A > Polyangia > Polyangiales > JAFGIB01 > JAFGIB01. The sequence continues at coordinate 2,656 of JAFGIB010000012.1, forward strand.
TCACGGAGAACAGACAATAGTGTATTTCTTAGTAACACAATATTGTTATATCATAAAATACAACTTTTGCTCTTATTTAAAGATACTGATCGCTTTGATTTGACGCTTCAAGCGCGCTCAACCACGAATCAGTGGCTTTCATGCTCACGCCGACTTGACTCGCAAGAGCGGATTTGTCGAACGTCTGTCCGTGGCGCATAGCGCACGCGCGAATAAGTCGTTCAAAATTTCTCAAGCTCGTCACGTTTTGAGCAAAACTTCAACCCGGGTATGGGAATCACGCTTTTATGCGGCAAGACGTCGGGATAGCGACGTTTTATAGGCTGAAAAAGGTGATCGGCTTCGGCTCGTTAATTTCTTCCGTCGCTGATATTTTCCCTCGGAAGTGACCGAGGTTACCGACCCGTCCATCACCTCGCCGCGAGCGAGGTCTTGACGTCGGTGCTCTCCTGTAGCGTCCTGCTGAGCGCGACGCATAGGTCGCGCGGGGCGTAGACCGGATGCTCGTCGGGACTTCGCAGCACCACTACGCCGTTGATCATGGTCCCCTCCTCGGTGTCATGGGTGAGCAAGGTAGGGAAGTGTAGCCCGCCGTCGGCGGCGGCCCAGCAAAACGGGGCCGTTAGAGCCGCGGACTCGGCTGGACCTACCTTTACCTCCTCGGCGCTGTCGATCTCGGCGCAGAGGAAGGTTTCCACGTTGGTTCTCAAGCCGTCGGGGGAGGCATAGTCTCCGTATTTGGCGTTCAGAACCGGTCCCTCGGGTTGGATGGAGAAAAGGTGCCCCGCAACCGCGGATGCCGCCTCGACCAGGGTTTTGAGCGCGTATTCCATTTGCTTGGTCTTAAAGGTCCGCTCCGAGCGCCGGTCGATGGTGGTCATTTCCGTGGATGAGTATCTAAGAGCCGCATCCGGGGGGCGGCGGGAGCGGCTTTCAGCCTCGGCCGCGGCGGGGTATTCGGTGGGAATCGCGCTTTGAAGCAGCGCCGAGTAGCGCGGGGCCAGCATGGGTTGTCGCTCGGCCTGGTAGAGCGCGGAACATTTTTCTATGTTTTCCCGATACCCCGCCTCGTCGCCCGCCGACAACGCCACCCGAGCTCGGGTCTCGTACGCGCCGCCGAGCACGATTCCGCCGGCCATAAAACCCTCGAGCCGAGCGATCGCTTCCTCGGCGAGATCCACGGCGCGCGCTTGCTCGCCTTTCTGCGCGTAGGCTTTCGCCAGCGCCTGAAGCGGCCGGTGCATCAGCGGTCCGAGGTCAGCTTCCCGCGCCGCTAATAAAAACCTCTCGCCCTCGATACACGCTTGCTCCAGATGGCCGAGCGCGGTCAGCGTTTCGATGCAGCCGGCCGCTAAATAGAGATAGGCGCCGTTCTCTCCGGCGCGCGCTTTCCCGAGCCCCGCGCGAAACTCGTTCAACGCCTCCTCGTACTCTCCTAAAAGCTGTCGATATAATCCGCGCGCCCAATATAAGACCGCTTCCCAGCCGGTGCTCCTCGGGACCATGACTTCGATCTCGGGCAAGCATTGCTTGAGCCGCCCGAGATCGCCGACAAAGGCGTAACAATCGCATTCCAGCACTAAGAGGCGGCGCTCGACCAACTGCGGCGGACCGTTCTGGATGCGCAATAGCTCCGCGCGACGGCGATAGCGATCCGCCTTTTCAGCGTCGCCCGAAACCAGCGCGTACAAGAAGCGTATGCGGCAAGCCTGAACCTCGAACAGGGGATCGGCCTCGATGATATCCGCCCATCGCAACGCCGACGGGATACCGTATTGAACTTCTAGATCGGCCATACCATATTGCAGGTTGAGCAGAATATAGCGGTTATGAACCGGATCAAAACCGCCGAGATCCGGTTGCTCGAGCCGGTCGATTATCTCGAGAAAGCCCTCGCGCGCTTCGTGATGAGCGCCGATCAGCATATGATGGGAGGTATAGACGGTGCGCACGATGATCTTCAACGCCGGCGAGAGCGAGCTGAGCGGCTCGAACGACGGCAGCTTATCGCGTATTACGCTGTCATATCCGCTGTCAAAAATCGCAACGGCTTGGACTAAGGTCCGCGCGAGCCGCGGAATCGCCACCTCGGGAGAGGCGACCCGCTCGGCCTCGGGGGTCGCGTCGTAGCGCTGTTGCGCCAGCTCTAATGCGCGCATCAGCCGTTCGTCCGGTGTAAGCTTAGAATCGAGTTGCTGGTAGAGATCGAGCCCGCTGTCACAATAGGTTTGCTGTAACAGCTCATATAGATCGTTACTCGCGGAGGAAGCGGTGATCGCGCTTACCGCGACGATTAACGACTGCACCTCAAAGCGTTCCCATCGCGGCCGTCCGCCGCGGTCGCAATACGCTACTAAAGATTGCAACGCGGCCCTCCAGTCCGCGGGTAGCGTTCTCACCGACGCGATGATGGTCTCCACCGGAAGGTTTTCGATATCGGCAATACGCGGCAGCGCGATCTCCAACGCGCGCCGCATTTCACCGGCTCGCACCAATTTATCGACCACGATTAAGTTGTCGGGATAATTCTCTTGAAATAAATGGGCTAAACGCAGATGTAAGCCGCGCAACGTCTCTTGATCGATTTGAGAGCGAATCATAGCGCCGAGGCCGCCGTGGGCGATGCGATAGCACGCTCGGTCTACCAGCACGAGGTCGGCGACCACCAGCTCGTCAACGGCATTCATCAACGACTCAGTGCTTTCGAGCCCGCTCAGTTGCAACAGATCTTCCTGGCTCAGGGCGCGCTCGGTAATGGACGCGAGCACCTGTAGCGCGGTCAGCGCGGCCGGCGAAAGCCGTTCGACCTTGAGCGCGAGAGCGTCGGTCAGCGATCGAGGAAGCCCATCCTCGCGAATTCGGTTCGGCAAGATCCAAGCGCCCGCCCCGTAGCTGACGACGCCGCGGTCCACGAGGTGTTGCGCGAGCTGCATGATTACGCCCGGAACGCCGGCGGACAACCGGAAAAGATGGTCCACCAGAGCCCGCAGGTTGGGGACATCGCCGAAAATCGACTCGAGCAGCTTATAGGTATCGTCAAAACCGAGGTCGCAAAGCGCGACGCCCGCGGCGGCGCCGGCGATAAACCTCAGCGACTCATCCGGCCGCGCGAGCGCATCGTCGGCCGCGGTCGCAACGACAACCAGCCGCCGGTTGAGCGTGCGCTCTACCAGTAACGCGATCAGCGAGGCGGAGGGCTCATCCAGGCTGTGAATATCGTCGATCGCAACCAGCAATACCCTTTGTTCGGTCGCGCGCAATAATAGCTCGAGCAAAGCGACTTGAAGTCGCGAGCGCATTTCTGAAAGCTCGGATCGAGGACGCCAGGACGGGGGCGGCGAGGAGCTGCGCGCGTTTTCCCCGCTCTTTTGCTCTTCCATTTTCGCGATTGCCGGAGCGAGCAGCGCGAGTAGCTCCAATTGCTCGTGGCGTATTTCAGCGGCCAACTCGGGCATCGCCTCGATTAGCTGCTCCAGCAACACTCGCGCGGCGGAGAACTCGCCTTGCAAAATGTCGGTCGCGTCGGCCCTTAAAACGGTCAAACCGAGCAGCTTGGCCTCCAACACCGAGGCCGACAACAGGCGCGAGCGACCGCTGCCGGCCGCGCCCGAGACGAGCACCGCTCCACCGCGGCCTCGCAGAGCGCGCACCAACAATTTCCGAATGCGCAAAAGCTCTTGCTCGCGCCCAACCACGGTCGGCATCGATAGATAGGCCTGACGGACGATCTGGTCCTCGCTCAGTTTAAGATTGGCAATCACGCCGAGCCGTTCCATCACCTCCGGGGCTCCCGAGGGCCGCAGGCCGCGATCGAGCTTCAGCATCGAGGTCACCAGCCGGTCGAGCGTTTCGGGAATATCTTTGATAAAAAACGAAGGCGGCTTGAGCGGCGTTTTCCACGCGTCGCGCAACTCGGAAAAACTGCGCGCTTGATAAGGAAGGCGGCCGGTAAGCACCATATAGGCCGTTACGCCGAGGGAAAAGAGATCCGCCCGGTGGTCTATATGATCGCCGGTGAGCGTTTCAGGAGCGCAAAAAGGCGGCGTACCGGCCAGCCTTTTCGCCGGGCCGACTACCGCGAGCGTGCCGAAGTCGATCAGCTTGGCCCTGCCGTTACTCGTCAACCGGATGTTACGAGGAGTTACGTCGCGATGAATCAGTCGGCGCGAGTGAAGAAACGAGAGAACCGAACAGATGTCTATCAGCACCTTACAGCAATCCCAATAGGGTAGCGGCGACAGCTTGCGTAAGTCACCACCATCGAGAATCTCCATGGTGTAGTAGGGTAGGCCCTGTTGGTCGCGACCGAAGTCGTATACTTGAACCACGCAGGGATGGGCGAAATGCGAGAGGTTATAAAACTCAAGCTCAAACTGTCGCGCGATATAGGCGGACTCATCCGATGTTTCAACTTCAAGTCGCTTTAACGCCAACCGTTTGCCGCTCGAGCTGTCCTCGACCTCATAAACCGTGCCCATGCCGCCCCGTCCGAGCTCGCGCAGAACTCTATACTTGTCGACCGTCGTCGGAAGGGAATCAGCCAGCCCAGCCATATTGCTTAATTAAACAATCGAGACGAAAAAGTTCAATTGAAGTAGAGGGATCTCCGCCCGGATCTATCTTCTCATCAGCGCGCCGAAGACAGTGCACTCGTTGCCCGATTAAGGCAATAGATCTCCCATCTAATTGTCGATAAAACGACGAAAATGCGAGCGAGATCTCCGCGTACCCTGTCTTAGCCTCGCGAGCTTCGCCGTTCGATGGCTTTTCTAAAACAACGGTTTTCGTGTCGTATCAAGCGGTTCTTCAAGGGGAAATCGCCGTCCCGCAGCAATCACAGATTTGATCGAGCCCGAGGTCGCTCGGCATCCACGGGTCGCTTTCGATCTTGGCGCTCGGATGGCTGGCGTGCTCGATCAACTGGTTTTTGATATCTATCGCCGGATTGAACCGCGCCAACAAGGCTTCAGCCGGTGTACGCGCATCGGCGATAAGACGCCGAAGTCGAGCCAAATGTATGGTCTCATCTTCTCCTTGGGAATTTAAACAGCGCAGCCGTTGTAGCCCTTGGTCGGCGATTTCCACGACCTGCAACGCCCATTCAAGCACCAGCCGGCCCGCCAAGCGCGCCCGCAAGGCGATGCGAGCGATCTCGGGCCTGGCTCGTTGAACCTCTTGAGCGGTCAAGCCCGAAACCAAGCGCTCCGCCTCGCCGAGCGCTCGATCGTCGTAAAGAATCCCTTTCCATAGAGCCGGCAGCGCGCACACTAACGAGATCGACTGCGCGTCCGCGCCTCGTACCTCAATGGTATTTCTGAGCCTGACCTCGGGAAAGAGAGAGCCTAGATGCGCGGCCCAGTCGGCGCGCGTCGCGCGCTCTCCCTGAAAACCTTCCTCGATAAACGAGCGGAAGGTTTGACCGGTGTTTTTAACGACTCTATCGCCTCGCTTGACCAGGAACATCGGCACGTCCAACGCCCATTCGACATACTTGCGATAGGAAAAATCCTCTTCCCAGGCGAACGGCATTATTCCGCAGCGATCCGGGTCGACCTCAAGCCAGACCGCGGCGCGTTCGCTCAACCGAGTCCCGATCCGACCTTCGATAAAGGGGCTGTTGGCGAACATCGCGCTGACCACGGGCTGTATCGCCAAGGCGACCCGGAGCTTGCGAATCGCGTCCGCCTCGTTTTGATAATCGAAGTTCGCCTGAACCGTTGCCGTGCGGCGCATCATATCCAGAGCCCGGGCGCCTCGCGTGGGCAGATACTCGCGCATGATGCCGTATCGTAGCTTCGGTACCCAATCGAGCTCCGTCTGCCGGGCGAAGGGATGAAAACCGAGCCCGAGCCACACCACGCCCAACGCATTCGATAGTTGTTGTAACTCCTGCATATGGCCGCGAAAAGCCCGGCAGAGGCCGTGAAGCGTCGCGTACGGAGCGCTTGAAAACTCGAGTTGAGCGGCGGGCTCGAGGCTGATAGAGCTGTCCCCTCGGCGTAAGGCGATGACCTCGCCCCCGGGATACTCGCGTTCTTCAGACCAGCCGCGCCGATCGCATAGCTCGTTAAAAATCGCTTTGACGCCGCGCTCTCCTTCGTAGGTTAAGGCAAGCCCCGTGTCCGCGTAGACGCCGAATTTTTCCGCCTCGACGCCCACGCACCAGGCCGAGCGCGGTTTTTCAGCTCGGTAAAACGGCTCTAGGAGATCGTCGATTCCGCTTATGTATTTTTCCTGATTCTGCATTGGTTCGCGCTCTAACTATGGCGCGCTTGCCGAGGGACAACAAGCAAAGGCACGCAACCGTTCAGAGGGGTACCGCTGTTTGACTACGACGGCGGCCAATTCATCCCGTAAAACCGGCTTTCGTCCTCGCGCCGTCTCCTCACGTACAGCAAGTACCATCCTCGCCGGCCCTGCGGGCGCGCTCGGTTTTACAGGCGAATCGGCCGCCGACTTGTTTGCCGCCCTGAACG
>JAFGIB010000177.1 GCA_016929805.1 Deltaproteobacteria bacterium
CCTCCAATAACGGGCTTTTACCGCACCCGCAGCCCCCTTTGCCCTTGCGCTTTTATGCGGCAACACGTAGGGGATCATGACAGGTAAGTCGCGAGCATTTCCACTGGAAGAAGACGAACGAAAAAAACTTCAAATCCATCGGGTCCAGCGCGTCGATCGTTCGATTCCTGTCGTCGTTCCCGACGAGCATGAGCCTGATGAACCGAAAACGACGGAAACAGATACTCGAGAATCGATCAAAATACAGGCTCTTCTAGCGCGAATAGGCGCAGAGATGGGTTTGAGCATCTGGATTCCTAAAAACGATAGAAAAGGTGTCCTGTCTGAATGGAAGGACGGAGAAATACTCGATAGACTTCCGCTTAACTATGACGAAATAACGTTGCAGACTATAGAACGAATAGATGTATTATGGCTTCGTCGCCGATCGATCGTACGAGCATTCGAAGTGGAACATACCACGGCTATTTATTCAGGTATCCTCAGGATGGCAGATCTCCTCGCATTACAACCGAATATGGACATCAAATTGCACCTCGTTGCACCAGAAGAACGGCGAGATAAGGTGTTGGCAGAAATTCAACGTCCCGTATTTTCGTTACTCGACCGCGCGCCTCTGAGCGAGGTCTGCTCGTTTATTGGGTACGATAGCGTTCGCGAGATTGCGAACATACCGCATCTTCAACACGTATCGGATACGCTATTGGACGAATACGCTGAAGAGGTCGAGTAAAAGCAAATGTAGCTTTCAACTCGTACTTGGGTTCTTGTTGTAAGTTAGACTTTTCACATCAAGAACGCTAGCCGATGCCGATTTACGGTAAGGAGATATCGACTATCATCGAGAACGTACGATTGTAAGCCGGAACTCTTTTTCGCCGATACGCACGACCAGACCGCGGTATCGTTTAAGCGCGCGTGTCTTGGAAAAGGGGGTAAGGCGGGGTTGATTTATATCGCTTGCCTCGGAGTAGGCTTCGATAGCCTCGGCTAAAAACTTCTCGAACTCGGTCTCGTTGTTAGGTCCCGGTTGCTGGTCGCCCGAGCCTGGGACGGTTACGTGCCTGGTCTCGCCTTGGAACTGTACCGGGTATCGTTTGGATTTCATTCGCTTTAAGTTTTTGGTCCGACTATTCTTCGTCTCGGTCTTTTGTATGGTGTTATTTACTAACGTACGAAAAAGGGCCAGGTCGATAGCGCGAGGATCGCTCGCAACAAAACTATACCGTTCTTCCTCTTTCAACCAGGGCTTTACCTCTAACCGGTCATCGGCCGTGACACCGCCTGCGCGTTCCAGCTGGGCATCGTCGTTAATGGTGGAGTACTCCGGACCGTCGACGTCTATCCCAGGTTTCGCCGCGTTCTTCAGCACCGCGATGATGATGACTTTATGCCCGCGTAAGTAGGGGTGTTCATCGCCGTGATAAGTCGTAACCATGCCGATAATCTTTTTCGCTCTCTTTGCTCTTTTTGTATTCTGTATTGTCTTCATGTCTCACATTCGGGCATTGTTTCGAAAGGACATCAAGGGATTTATCTATAAATGACATCTTATTTTTTATAGCCTAATACTAAATCCGTACCTCTACGCATGCCCTGGCGGCACGAAACCTGCAACGTTAAAGCCATACTCCCCGATTGAGCTATTTCTCGACGTCGCGCTCAGTAATAATGTCCTTTCCTTAGTTATTTGCATTCTGTAGCCAGTTTCTTACGGCAAATTCTCCACATCGTTATACCACACCAAAATATAGCATAGACTGTCCGTCTGATGGGTTCCGCCATCTACACCACATCGAACCTGAATGAAATACTCGTTCCCTTCGGTGCTAGCCTTCCAGTTGATATCGCTTAGTCCAATGTTTTGCCAGTTATTGGTTCCGTCGTCATAGGCTTCCGCGAGCACGACAGGATCAGTAGTTGTCGATCCCGCGTATGTACAATATTGAACGCGCATGCGGTTACTACCACTTCGCGCAACTCCCGGTTTTACGCGAACATAAATGCTAACCATCCATAGCGACAGGTTGATGGCATTGAGGCATATGAGATTGCTATTCAGGCCGAAATAGAGCCATTGCGAGTCGACTCGGCCGTTCCAAAACTTTCCGCTGTAGTCCCAGCCGGGACGACTAGCGGAGGAAGACCACTGAGATTGTCCATCGGGAAGACTTAAGTGAAAAGACCGGATCCCGGGCCGTTTTGAGACGATACGTCTATCGCCATCGCAAATAGAGTAGATAGAGTGATTTGACGAATTGTAATAGATCGAGCCGTTAGGGCGAGCGGAAGGTTCGGTTTGTGGGGAGATAAGAATGGCTGAATCGGAGCCGTTTCCCTGAAACGTTTGCTGCTGAGTCCAGGTCTGTTTGGCGGCGAGTCTCCCCCTGGCGTTTACAAGCGATAGTATTTGAGTGAGTTGTTGCGCTAATGTTCCGGAGGTTAGAGAATCCGGGGAACCGCTTCTCGCCGGAGCCGTGATTTTGCCGGCACCGGAATCTCCCGTCGTGGATGTTAGATCGGAAACAATTTTATCGATTCGTTGGTCCAGCCTCGCTGCCGGGTTGGTTGTTCCGTCGGCCCAGTTGCTCGTGGCAGGAGCGGTAACCTTGCCGGCACCTCGCTGCCCAGTTGTGGATGTTAGATTCGCCACAATATTATCTAGTTGGCCTTGTGTCGATCCCAACGGATTCGGTGTTCCGTCGGCCCAGTTTGGTCCAGCGGAATAAGGAACCGCGGACGCGGGATGTGCGCTGTTTGGTTCGTTTTCGTGATCGTTGACATGGTCTAACAGTTCGTCGAGCTGAGTTCTAACAGTTCCAGCGGTTAGGGAATTGGGAGAGCCTGGTTGCGCCGTTGCGTCGATGTCTTGGGCTGAATGCCTTCTCGACGCTCCCGTGAAATGTTCCGTCAGCTCGGCGTCGACTTCATCCAACACGGCCTGCACATCGTCGGTTGCCGGCTCAAGAGTGTTGAACATACCCGTGACGGCGCCGATCGACGCCGCCTCTACGAATACGAAGGATTGACGTCGTCCTAGGTCTCCCGGAACGACCGGATTGGGGCTGAGATCCGAGTTGAATACCCTATTTCGATTAACGACTACCTGAGAAAGGACACGGGACATGGATACTCAACAGACTCATATCGCGCTGGCTAAAGCGTTTCACGAAATAACCGTCAGCCTTATCGGCATATTCAATACCTACGATCTCGATCCCTCGATTGCCGAAGCAGCCGCCGAAACGCTGGGGCGCATCTATCATTCGCATCTACTTCGCAATTCAAACGAGTCAGGGACTTTTGATCCGCGAGGACCCCTTCGCGGATTAGCAGACGAAATGGAAAGCGCGGCGGATTGGGCCGCGTGAGACAAACCTATAAAGAAAGGATCGAACCATGAAAGACGAATGGGAAAAAGCAAAAGAGCTGACTGAAAAGCACGCGAGCGCAAACGGTATATTTATTCGCCTGAGCAACCACGGCGACAAGGTCGTGGGTGTCTTCTGCGGGGACCCGTACTCTCGCGAAGTTCATTGGACCGGAGAGAAATATGAGGAGTGTAAGGGTGAGGGCTGTCAATACTGCGGTGCGGGAAAGCGGCCGAGTCCTCGAATGATGCTCAACTTCTTTGTGGTCGAAGAGAGCAAAATGAAAGTCATCGAGGGAAATAGCACCTGGTTCAACGATGTACTCAAGGTGCGGGATAAATACGGTCTCGATAAGTGGGTTTTTGAAATCGAGCGGCACGGAGAGTCGGGTAATCCGAAAACCAGCTACTCGATTCTTCCCGAAGAGAAAATCGACGATGCATTGCGGACACAAATACAAACGGCTGAGTTACACGATCTAGAAAACATCGGCAGCGAAGAGAGTAGCGAGACCGTTTCGGAAAAACCAAAAGCAAAAGGCGGCTTGATAGACCCGCGCGCGGCCGGTGAGCTCGTAGCACAGCTAAAGGCTTTTCCACGTTCTGATGTGGACGCCTTTCTGGCCGAGTTCGGAGTGCAGCGGGTTCGGGATATCCGTGCCGCGGACGAAAACAAAGCGCGCGAGTACATCGAACGTATGACAGCACCTCAGAAGAGCGCTGAGATAGACCCCTTTGCCTAGTGAGCTAACGGTGATCGCGACGGTAGACAGCATGATTCGCTTTTCCGAAAGGGAACTCCACCCAAAGGCCGTAGAGATTCTCAGACGTGGCCTGACCTTTGCAAACGCCGAATACGTAAACCGTACGCGGTTCGGGCGCTGGGTCGGGTCTACGCCTGAGGAGATCGTTTTGATACAAGTCGGAAACGACGAAACGCTGTCTATTCCGCGCGGCGCAATCACTGTTTTACGAGACGCCATATCCAGAGTCGGTTCCCAGATTTCTATCATAGATAAGCGCGTCGTAAGGCGACCCATCGACTATCGACCCGTGGATGGGCTGCGGGATTATCAACGGAACGCGGCTAACGCGCTGGTCAAACGAGTGCAGGGATGTGTCATAATGCCCTGTGGGTCGGGCAAATCGCTGGTTGCGATAGCGGCTATTGCGAAAACAAAACAACCGGCGATTGTGCTCGTTCATACCAAAGACCTTCTCGGTCAGTGGCAGGATTTGATTTACCGGGTATTGGGTTTGAAAGCCGGAATAATAGCCGATGGAAAGCTACAAACCGATATCGTAACGATAGCCATGGTCCAGACACTTGCGACCATGGATTCGGCGGATCTAACGGCCATCGGCAACCGGTTTGGAATAGTCGTCCTCGACGAGGCTCACCATTGCCCCGCGACCGTATTTCGCTCTACCCTCTCGAATTTTGCGGGCAAGTATCGCTTCGGTCTTACTGCAACACCGGAGCGTGCCGATGGTCTTTCACCGCTGATCGATCTCTGCATCGGACCAGTCGTATTTGAAATAGACCATGCAAGGCTTGTCGCTAGCGGTCATCTCGTCATCCCAAGAGTGGTCTCGATAAAGACCGGTTGTTCCCTTGAGGCTGCCTCGTATTCACGAATGGTAGCATCGTTGATAAAAAGTCCCCAACGCAACGCGTTGATAGTCGATCTTGCCAGACAGGAAGTTGAAGATGGTAAGATTGTCCTAATCCTTTCCGGTCGGTTAGAACATTGTCGTGTTCTCGCACGCTCGCTTCAGTCTGCCGGTATCAAAGCCGAGGCACTTACCGGAAATACCGGACGAGCAAAACGCCGGGAGATAATCGAACGCTTTCGCGCTCGTGAGCTCTCCGTTGTATGCGCAACAACGCTCGCCGATGAGGGCCTGGATGTCGCTACGTTAGAACGCTTAATCCTCGCGACTCCCGCTCGGGCTGAAAGCCGGACGATTCAACGACTCGGTCGTTTGATGCGACCTTATCCGGGTAAGGATACGCCTATTCTCTACGACCTGATCGATGACTCTCCCATGGCGCGAAGGCAACACGCCGCCCGCTCGAGGGCATATCGTAAAGTCCTCGGTAATGACGCCGTCGAGAGCGACGCGGTTTCGAGCAAGCTTCACCTTCTTCCCCAAGTAATAGCAAACTAATTCATGGACGAAATCACCTTCCGTCAAATCGTAGAGAATGTCCGCGAGCGTATCGATATCGTAGATTTAATAAGCGAATCGGTAAAACTCGAACCGTCGGGATCGGTGCTCAAAGGCCGCTCTCCATTCAATCCCGATCAGCATCCGTCTTTGATCGTTTGGCCCCGTACTCAATCCTGGTGCGATTATTCCGGAGGGGGTTCAATCGGAGGCGATTGTTTTGATTTTGTCCAGAAGCGCGACGGCGTGACGTTTATGGACGCATTGCGGCTCCTTGCGTCCAGGGTTGGAGTCGATGTTCCCGGCACACAGACGCAAGCGGTAGTCGAGGAACTGCGCCACATTTCCGAACGGCGGCGGATACAGGATCTTTTGACGGCAGCGGCTGCCTATTACCATACGGTTCTACCCTCCAAAATCAGACGCGCTTGGTTTGTCGAGAAGTACGGATTCACCGACGAAACCATTGACATTTTTCTACTGGGTTGGTCCAACGGTCATCTATTTGATCACTTAACCGACCTCTTTGGCGCAACTCGCGAAGAGGCCCTAGCCACAGGCCTTTTTATCAAACTCAAAGACGGTCGCGTTGAAGACTTCTTCCACGATCGATTGATCTTTCCCTACTGGAAGCACGGCCGCGTGGTCTACTTCATCGCGCGAGCGACCGAACATTCAGGCGACGAGCCGTGGGAAAAGGCCAAGTACAAAAAACTTCTCACGCATTCCGATCGGCATCCCTATGTATCGCGCTTCGTGACAAACGACACCTTCTACAACGAAGATGCGGCTAAAAACGCCAAAGAGCTACTTATCACCGAAGGCGTTACCGATTGTATCAGCGCCATGCAATGCGACGTCGCCTGTATCTCGCCGGTAACCGTCCGCTTTCGAAAGCGGGATCACGACAAGCTCTTAACGCTAACGGAACGATGCGAGAAAATTGTTATTTGCAACGACACCGAGGACAGCGGTGCCGGCGAATCCGGAGCCATCGAAACCGCCCAGGCGCTTTATGCCGCCGGGCGCGATGTTCGTATCGCCGTCATCGAGAAGTCCGACGACAAAGAAAAGATCGATCTCAACGAGCTCGTATGCGCGGAAGGACCGGACGCTCTCAAACGGCTGCTCAAGACAGCGCGGCGTCTGCCCGAGCATCTAATAGAGCGTATTTCCGAGGATACACCTCCCAGTTGCATAAAAAAAGGGTTAGAGAGCATAAAAAAGCTTTCGGAGCCTCCGAAAATAGGGTATACATAATGTAATCTCAA
>JAFGIB010000178.1 GCA_016929805.1 Deltaproteobacteria bacterium
CATGCTCGATGATCGCAAATATCGATCCGAAAAGCGATCGCTCTTACTGTATTTTTATTCGAGTTACTTCTCACGAATCATTTTTTGGATCCGTCCCCGCTAAACCCCGACTCCCTTCTTTTGCAATTCTACGCACTATTGCTGTTTTCCTAATACAACACTTCCAGCGCATTGCTTTTGAAAAACTCCCTTCTCACTTATAATTGTTTCGGCCCAGTGAAACGAACGGTCTTTCCAGCTAACCACAAGGTATATATCGTCTTTATTAGCGATTAGAAAACTGGTATCAGCACCTAATATTTCCAATATTGTTGTTACCGTCGATTTATTACCCCTAAATGTGATAGAGGGCTCATCGGGTAATGAATAGCATATCACCTTTTTACCGGTGATAGAGCAGTTACTAATCGATTTCGTTCCAGAAAACGTTTGAATACGACGGTGCTTTTCGTCGATATCCGGAGACATTACAGTACATTGTTCATCAATTAATTTGAAGCTCGCGGGATAGCCAGCGTGAGCAACTGAAGAAAGGGATACAAAAAAACCCCCAAAAGCTGCGACTCCGGTCCAGTAAAATATGCTCCGCTTCATCTCGCTCCTCCTTATTCCAGAATCGAAGAAAAATAGTAAGATAGATACGAATAGCTAAGTAGCAAAGATAATTAGATACTAAATAACGAGGCTTGTAAAGACTCGCAGAGGTCGGGACATGTCACACCTGAGATCTGGGCGACACCTTGCTTCTTGAGATTATCGCTAACCACATTGGCAAGGAATCAAGATCGAGCATGAAAGCCTCCTGCTAGCTACGTCGACTATCTGGTATGGTCATTAGTGTGTAGTAATCATAAAAATCAGGAATTCAACGAGCAATAAACAAATTTAACAGTTGACATAGAAGCAACCTGTCCATACTAGCTGTCGGGTGGCCCGGGGAAGTTGCCCTCCCCGGAGAGCGGGGTGGCGCTTAGCTTTTTTACTTATTTTAGAACCCGATCGGAAAAAGGCAGTATGGATGTAAAGAAAGTGAAATTGTAGAGCACACCCCGCTTCCCCGCTTCCCGAACTTTGCTACATCTGACTATCAGCTAATCTGACCACTTGCATTAGCGCCGATCGTTATTTAAACTTCATTCCAAAAATATTAATAACGAAAACGGTTATTTAATTTTGCTAAATTCGAGGAAACCTTATGAAACGCGGCTTAATTGGCGAGTACGCGGTATCGCGGGTTGCCGGGGAAAAAGTTCGCGCTTTCGTTCCCGAGCCGCTACCGCCTAATCCTCCCATTGCCTTCGACGGACCCTTACAGCGTCGGTTGGAAGCGGCCGTTCTAGCGATAGGACGTTTGGACGGCGCCTCGGCGCTGTTACCCGAAAAGTCGCTATTTCTCTATGCCTACGTTCGCAAAGAAGCCGTTCTATCTTCACAGATAGAGGGTAACCAGTCGTCTTTGTCGGACTTGCTGCTGTTTGAGTTGGAAGAGGCACAGGGCGCGCCGTTAGATGATGTCGTGGAAGTTTCTAATTACGTGGCGGCGTTGGAACATGGCCTGACTCGGTTGCGAAAGGGATTTCCGCTCTGTAATCGGCTAATGCGCGAGATTCACAGAGTGCTTCTTTCGCGCGGTCGAGGTAGGGAAAAAAGTCCGGGAGAGTTTAGACGCTCGCAAAATTGGATTGGCGGTAGTCGTCCGGGTAACGCCGTATTTGTACCGCCTCCGCACGCCAAGGTGCCCGATTGCATGGCTGCCCTGAAGCGCTTTCTTCATGCTGAGGACGACGACATTCCCGCGCTGATCCGGGCGGGTTTAGCCCATGTTCAGTTCGAAACCATCCATCCTTTTCTTGACGGAAACGGCCGTGTGGGTCGGCTGCTGATCACTTTTTTGCTATGTCACGCGGGCATTTTGCAAGAGCCACTTTTATACCTGAGCCTTTACTTCAAACAGAACCGATCAGTCTATTATAATCTTTTGGAGCGCGTACGACGCGAGGGTGACTGGGAAGAGTGGCTAGACTTTTTCCTCGCGGGCGTTCAGCAAACTGCCGAGGGCGCGGTGGTCACGGCCAGGCAGCTTTCGAAGCTGTTTCTAAAGGACCGATCGCGAATCGAAAAGGCGGGTCGACGCGCGGGATCGGCGCTACGCGTTCATGAGGCGCTAAAGACCCGGGCGATTCTGACGATGTCTGAAGTGAGTCGCACTACCGGCTTATCGTTTCCTGCGGCTTCCTCAGCCGTTGAGTTGCTGGTCCAATTAAAAATCGCTCGGGAGTTAACCGGTAAGCGGCGCAATCGCATATTCGTCTACGATCGATATCTCGCCACCTTGAACGAGGGGACCTAATGAGGATACGCGGCCTTGTTCTGCTTTAGTTTAAACTTGACCTCAACGTTGCAAAAAAACGTCGAGCAGAAACGCGAAACAGCGTATGAAATAAGGACGCGCGAAACTCTTTTTGGACCGCAGCTTAGTACACCCTGAGTGAGGTTAAAAAAGAGTAAGCACGCGCTTAGTTCGTGCGCTATTTCGCGAGCGAAAGCGATTTACGCCGACGGATTTTTTGCAACGTTAAGGTCAATACCCGAATCTCAGGGCTGAAATTGTCCAATAGTTGCCGGAGTCAGTATGATATTCTGGCCAGATCACGCTGATTATTCCTTGGGAATCCGCGACGAGCTTCGGCATTGTCTCCCAACCCGAACTCGGTATTGCGCGTGCCGTCTCGTTTTGCCAACCGATTTCATTCGTAAATCGGCTCACGCGAATTTCAGCTAAAGATGGAGGATACGCCTGGAAGACAAGCGTGGCGTAACCGTTCGTATCCACAGCGATTCGCGGAGCCGAATTCGATACGCTTCCGGTTATGATATCTTCCACCTCGGTCCAGTGCTGTCCCGCTAAATATCGGCTGCCGCGTATGATAAAGCTTCCATCGAGCTCGTATATTTGTTTCCATGCAGCAAACGCGTTGCCCTCAAAATCCATCGCAAAAGTAAGGTCTTCCGAGTCATCAAATGACCAACCATCGTAAATGCGTTGAGATACGCCCCAACCCGTACCGATACGATAACGGTTTGTCCAAATGCCGCACGCCCCGGAGGGGCAGAAGCTCTCGGTATTCGTGGTCATCCACACCACCACCGAGTTACCCGCGTCGTCCATTGCAACGGCTAATCCCGTGCGATCAAGCCCGTTGCCGATTAACATCGGTTCTTGCCATCCGGTTTCGGGAGTATACCGACAAGCGTAAATGTCGGACCAATGAAATCCGTAGTTTCCCCATACGGCCATGGCATGACCAGAGGTATTACCGGCGATTTGCAGCGGAAAGTAGTTATCCCAACCGTAGAAAATAGTCTCGGGATTTAACCTCTCCTCCGACGTCCATCCAGACGCCGGATCTCGACGGCTGGATGTAACTATACCCGCGGTTCGATAGGCGAAAACCGCTATCGTCACATCGCCCGCGTAGACCACGCGCGCCATGTCGGCTTGTTGTTCGCCGTCGGTTTGCATAGACTCCACGTCCTCCCATCCAGTCCCGGGGTGATACCGCCTCGCAAGCACATCTCCGGATATCGGCCATACGACGGTCGCGTCTCCGGAGGGGGCGACCGCCACGCTCGGAGTTCCCGAAGAATCGACCTCAATCGGGTTAATCGTCTGAGCCGCTTGCCACCCGGAATCAGGGGCGAACCAGCTCGCCCGGACCTCCTCGTTACGCTTCCAAACCGCGAGCACATTTCCCATCGCGTCCACCGCGAGACCATGCTCTGATAAGAAATCGTTTGCGCCGCCGATTTCTATCTCATCCAGAGTTCCCCAGAAACAGCTACCGGTATCTTGCCATCGACCGCTCGCATCGCAGGTCTGCTCGGCTAGACCTCCGCAGCGATTTGCCCCCGAAATGCACCGCGCCGTGCATCGCGCGTCTTTGCAAAACGGTCTGTCGCCGGAGCATTCGGAGGTATCTTGCCAGCGCCCGTTTTTATCGCAGGTTTGAACGTTGTCCCCGGAACAGCATTTCGTATCCGGGCGGCAACAGCTCTCCGGTACGACTAAAAACTCCGCGAAATCGGGCACCGTGACCTCTACCCCGCGCGCCTGGTAATATGCTTCCATATTATTTCGGATCGCTGTGGGATCGATCTCTCCGGGAACAATACAGCGAAGGTAGCTCGCCGTCGCATCATCGTCGTAAATACCGTCGGAGGCAATGTCGTTTCCAAAGGTAGCCATGACTTGAGACAACACCGCGACCGGTGACTTGGGGTCGCGCAAGTACCCGAGCGTTTCAAAAGAAATCGATGCGGCTAAAAGCAGCGCGTTGGCTTCTCCCGCCAGCGATACATCCATCTGATCAAACGCGGTATTAGCGCTGAGCGAAAAATCTAACGCCTGTAAGACCTCGTTTTCCGCTTGAGCGCGCGCCTCTGCATAAGTACTTCCTTGTGCCACCAGCGCGCGTACTCTACTGGCCGACAAGCTGGTGAGTATGTTGATATTGATGGTAGCGCTGGTCGAAAGATCGGATATCGTGCGCAGCATCAGTTGGTTGGTCGATAACTCACCGCGGATCTCGTCGTAGTAGTATCCGGAAGCGATGATCTCGGCGTAGGTCGAGGTCACGTACGACGGGATATTGAAACGTCCGAGATCGTCGATGGTTTCAAAGATAAAGGTCCGGCCCGTGGGCGCGAGAGTATCGTCCAACTCTTGTAAGGTTACCGATGTTCCCCGGACGAAGGGGCCTTTTTGGATAGCGCCGGCCACTTGACGCGGCGTTGACGAAGCTTCGGTTGCCGTTTCAGTAGAGGCATCCTTTCTTTGTTCGTCTATATCCTCCGCGGAACTGTCGGTTGCCGGGCATCCGTCCGCGTCAACGGTATCGTCCGTAATGGACCTATCCGCTGACGTATCTATTATTTCGTCGCTCGCCTCATCTAGCATATGACTATCGATTGAACTATCGCGTGTTACCGCGGATTCATCTATTCGCTTACCCGCGTCAAATGACGCATCGCTTTCACCACATTGACACGAGTTTTCAGCGTCCCGCTCTGCGGTAGCGTCTATTATCTCGTCACAGACCAAATTGCAATTTTCCGATGAAGAACAATTCGTAAAGCCAAGAAATCCTAAAACAAATAGTCCCGTCAAAAGTCTGGACTTAACAGATAATGCCATGTTTACCCCCTTTTAAGAGATATAGCACCGACCAATTGACTACGCTCTCTAATAATTACTGATTTCATAACCAAATGCTATCGAGGACTATTGTTAATAGTTTTTAAAAATGCGACTAATCAAATCGCAAGGCGAATATAGCGTAGCGGTAAGGCGGATCGGAATGACGTATCCTACAGAATACCGTCACGCGCCCCCGAGGATCAACCACGAGTTCCGGTGCCGAATTCCAGTCACATCCCGGTTCTAAGAAGACGATCTCTGTTTCCCAACCGACCTGATTGATATATCGGCTCACACTAATTTCAGCGGCCGACTGCGTAGACGCTCGAAAAACAACTGTCGCGTAGCCGTTTGCATCTATTACGATACGAGGACCGGCGATATCTGTTTCTTCCATTACAGCGGTAGTCGGTTCGGCTTCTGTCCATCGATGCCGGTTCAAATACCGACTTGCTCGTATATACGTGTCGATTTTCGAATACTCACTATTGGGTAGGTCATAATTCATCCAGACCGCGAATGCATTGCCGTCGGAATCGACCGCCAGGCTCAAGTTTGTCATATCCGGTGCGAAGCCGATCCATAGTCGCTCGGCGCCACCCCACCCCGCGCCCACGAGATAGTTGCTGGTCCAAATTCCACATACAGTAGATTGAGGAGTACATATCTGGGAAGGCACGTTCCATATCGCAATCGCGTTACCCCCCGATTCTATCGCTACCTCTAATCCCGTCCCCTCGGAGAAGTCCGCGATAAACAACTTATCGGCTATGATAGAAGGTTCTTCCCACCCGGATTCGAGAGTATAACGCGCGGCGAATATCGAATAATAATCATGCAACTCGGCCCATCCGGCTATCGCATAACCCGCGGAATTTCCGGTCAAGCGAAGCGTTCCTACTCGTAATTCCGAAGTTTCCGCAGCAATGGACTCCGGCGGCGTCCAGCCTGATTCGGGGTGATACCGGATTGATCGGAGCGTGTTCGAAGAAGCATAGACTACGATAGGAGTGTCTCCCGCGTATACGACCTCGACGTGAATCGACTCGACCTCATCGGATAAAATCGGCTCTGCTCCCTCCCATCCGGTACCGGGATGGTATCGGCTCGCGATTACGCCTTCCGCGTCCGTCCAAACCGCTACCGCGTCGCCTGACGCGGCAACCGATAGGCTCGGTACGCTCGGAGACTCCGCATCGATCGGCGAGATAATCTCGGGGGCGCACCAACCGACCTCAGGAATGAATCGAATCGCTTTAATTTGTCTATTGAACATCCAAACAACTATCACGTTTCCCGATGCGTCGACCCCTTGGTCAAAATCCATCGGACCATCCTCGGTCGCGACTTCGACGGGCGTCCCCCAGACGCACGTACCGCCGTCTTGCCAGCGACCGTCGGCATCGCAAGTCTGCGCGGTTCGGCCCCCGCAGCGGGATTCTCCCGAGGTGCATGGCGCCGCGCAGTACGCGTCTTTACAGAACGGTCTGTCAACTTCGCACGCGGTCGTGTCTTGCCAGCGACCGTTCTCATCGCAGGTTTGAATCGTATCTTCCGAGCAACGTTGCATATCGGGCTCGCAACAGCTTTCGGGAGCCACGAGAAACGGTTCGAATTCAGGTGGCGTGATCTCGACGCCGAGCGACTCGTAGTATTTTTGCATGGCAGCCCGAATAAACCCGGCGTTGAGTCGGAACGGCACGATACAACGAAGAGCGGCCGAAATCGCGGCATTGTCGAACGTACCGTCGGCCCCGATATCCATACTGATCGATGAAAGCAACTGCGAAAGAGCCGCCACGGGTGAACCCGGGTCGCGCAAATAGGCAAGCATCTCGAACGAAATCGATGCGGCTAGCAGAAGCGCGTTTGCTTCGCCTGAAAGCGATACATCCATCTGATCGAAAGCGGTGTCTGAACCTAACGAAAATTCCAACGCGTCGAGTACTTCGCTTTCAGCTTGATCTCGCGCGTCATTAAAACTCATCCCGTTCGCCACTAGCGCGCGTTCGCGGCTAGCCGCTAAACTGGTCAAAAGATTGACGTTTATGATATTACTCGTCGAAAGGTCGGAAATCGTGCGTAACGTCAGTTGGTTAGTCGATAACTCTCCGGAGATTTCATCGTAGTAGTATCCAGAAGCGATGATCTCAACGTAGGTCGAAGATACATAAGAAGGGATATTGAAACGGCCGAGGTCATCCACGGTTTCGAAGATGAACACGCGGCCGGTGGGTACTAGGGTATTATCCAGCTCTTGAAGCCTAATGGAGGTTCCGAGGATAAAAGGCCCTTTCTGAACGGCGCCGGTTATTGCGCTAATCGCGGCCGCGCTATCGGAGGTCGAGTCTTGCCCCTCGTTCTTTTCAGCCTTATCGCTTTCCGCATCCGTAGACGCCCTGTTAGAAACGGTTTCTTCAGCGCTATCCGAATTTCCGTCTTGTTCCGATTTAGGCGTAACGTCGCTAAGAGCGGCGTCTTCTACGGTATCCTCGGACTGTCCTGCGTTTTCGATTATTTTCGCGTCATCAAGCGACGCTTCGCCGTTTCGACGGGATCCGTCAACGGTTTCCGTGGCTTCTACATCCTGAGTCGCGTCCCTTTCATTAGGATCGTTCGAATCAGAACAGCCGGTCATAACGGCACCGGCTACAACGACAACCCCCATTAGATGTCGACCCCTATTAAAAATGATCATTCAACACGCCTCTCTTTGTAACAATTATTACATTTATCAGAGTTCCCACGAATGCATATACTAGTGTATTTTACCTTTTGTAAGTGCGCCACCGCAGAACAAATGGTCGGCATTACGAGAGGCCGGCGGGGACGGATCCAAAAAACGGATTCGTGAGAAGTAACGGCACATTTTACGCCGCGTCGAAGTCACGGGTCGTTATTCTTGATAACA
>JAFGIB010000179.1 GCA_016929805.1 Deltaproteobacteria bacterium
CCCGCAGGGCCGGCGAGGATGGTACTTGCTGTACCTGACGAGCCGGCCCGAGGACGAAAGCCGGTTTTACGGGATGAATTGGCCGTCTTCGTAGCCAAACAGCAAGATCCCCCTGAACGGTTACATTTTTTTGAGCCGCGCGCCGCGAGCATCGCGCCTATTGTAAATAGGAGGCTTCTCAAACATGGTTAGAGCGCTTTATCGAAAAAACACCGTTCTTTTTTTATTAGCCTTAGTATGGTTTGCTATTGCTTGCAGCCGCGAAGATGCGACCGCGGTCGAAGAGATACAAAACGAGTCGGGTACGAACCCGAACGGTTCGGGGTCCGGTGACGGGGGAGCGGGCGCGGAAAACGACAAAGACAATACTCTCGGCGGCCGCGCCTCGCTCGCTGGAGCAGGCGCGAGCGATGAAGGCGGGATGAACGGGGCGAACGATGCGGACGCTGGAGACTCCGGCGGTGGAGCGGGTAGCGAAAACAACCACGCAGAATCGGACGCATCTTACGGCGATGGGGGCAAGACGATCGCGGAAGGAGGAGTAGAGAAACCGGCGCTTCAGGATTATACCTTGGTGGTCAATGCGCCTAGCTCCGGGGATATGCTCGAAGGCAGCGTAACGGTAAGCGGTATGGCGCCCGGCTTCCTGAACGTCGAAGTGTGGGACCCGCAACATAAAAAGCCTCCGCTCGCGCAAGCGACCCCGGAGGGCGACGGTACTTTTACCACGACGATCGATGTTTCGTCGCTCGCTACGGGCTCGACGATCTGGACGGTATACGCGTGGGACAGTCCGCCGGGCGAGAGTTTCAACCATACGACCAGCGTCAGCTTGCAGGTTACTATCGGTACCAATACGTGCTCCGAACAGACTTGCTCGGGGCACGGCGTCTGCATGGTCGAGAGTGGAAGAGCGATGTGTATCTGCGAAGACGACTATCATGCCGTAGGCTTGAGCTGCGTCTCGGATCAAATCGAGGTCGATGGTCAACCTGATCCCGGAACAAAGTATGTCCCGGACGGTTACCAACTCGCTTTCAGCGACGAATTCAACGCCAGCTCTCTCGATACTTCGACGTGGAATACACTCGCTCCCTTCGGCGTCCAGTGGTACTCCGATTCCGATCAAAAACAGGCCTTTGTTGCGGACGCGGTTGGCTTGAGCAACGGGATAGCGACCTTTACCGCGCAACCCTCGAGTAGAAGCGACACCAACGGACAGCCTTACAGCTCCGGCGGCATTACCACGAACGGCACCTTTACCCACGGTTATTTCGAGGCCCGCGTCAAAGTTCCCGAGGGAAAGGGATTGTGGCCCGCTTTTTGGTTGACCAGCTCCGAACGTTGGCCGCCCGAGTGGGATGTTTTTGAAATCATCGACGGCGTAATCTACGGGTTTCCGCATCCCGTATCCGAAGGGAGATGCGAATTTATCGAAGGAGCAGCGGGTCCGGATTCGACTTACACGATCGATAACGTCTATGGCATCTATCACATCTATGGCTTTACCTGGACGGAAACCGATCTTTATTGGTACGTCGACGGCGTATTGACGGAACACTACGAGATCAATGCCGCCGCAGGCTCGAATGATCCCTTCTGGTTGAATCTTTCCTTGCAGGTGGGCGGCGATTGGCCGGGTGATCCGGACGGCTCAACGCCTTTTCCGGCACATATGGAAGTCGATTACGTGCGCGTCTATACGCTTTGAGTCGGGATTTACCTTACCTTATATTCCGAAAGTATCTGGCTTGCTTTATGTATCCAGTATTCTTCTTGCATTTCCAGGAACATATTTTTCGCTTTTTCGACCTCCGCGATTGCTTCTACGCGCTTGCCTTGATCAAAAAGAACTTCGCCTAGAAACATCGAACCGAGAGCGATATATACGCGACATCGCAACCGTTCCAGGATCTCTATGCCCAATCTGATCTCTTGCTCCGCCCGTTGACGATGGCTTTCCGATATGCGATTCATCGTCCTCGCGAGCGAGATACGCGCCACCCCTTCGAAAAAACGATCTCCTCTTTCCAGCGCGACCTTCAAGCCGAGCTCCAACGACTCCGACGATTCGGTGTAACAACCCAATTCGAGATACACCGCTCCTAGTGAAATTTCCGGGAGAGGCGCCAGCAACGAGGGCGATTTTTCATCACGCCCTTGAATCGCCTTCTGTGCAAAAGCTATGGCATTGGCCGCGTCATCCAAGTACGCGTACGCCCTAGATAGAATTGCCCATAGATCGCGTAACAACCAAGACCATTCGGATTTCTGGAGAAATTCAATACTTTTTAGCGCGTGCTTGATCGATAGTGTCGCGTTACCCTTTGCGAGCCAATAGCTTCCGACACCGAGCTCGGCTAATCCTAAACTGAATATGTCATTCAGCTCCGCGGCATTATTCAGGTTTTTGCTACAGTATAGCCAACCTTCTTTAAATTTACCTAATAGCGCTAGTGAAGTTGCGATTCTAACACAGAGATAGGTATACGTATTAATCGGGTATACGGACGACCTCCCTTTGTTCTGAGTATTTTCCAGTAAAGCCACCACCCTGGGAGCGAAATCCGCCACCTTATAGTACTCGCCGGACAACGCGTAGGTTTCACAAAGGCCTAGCGAAAATGTCATTATCAAGTCGATGTCCTCGCTTTCCCAAGCCTGCTCGAATTCCTTCTCGGTATAGGCCCTCACTTTCAATGGCTTACCTTGATGACTATAGAGCGTATTCATCCTCACGTAGGTTATTACCAGACCCCGAGCATCTTTTAGATCGATTGACAGCTGTTCAAGCCGCCTCAGGTTCTCTAGAGCGTCCTCGTAACATCCCACAACTGGAAGCGCCATATCGAGCATACGGCGAATCGCAATCTGTTCTCTCTTATTGTCGTCGGTTGAGCCCAGGCGTTGTAACGCTAGAAGCGCTTGTTCGAAGAAACGAACGGCTTCCCAATTTGAGTAATTTTGCAGCGCTTTCTCCCCTGACCGCTTAGCGAATATCAAAGTTTTCGGCCAGTTCTCAGCGTTGTAATAGTGATAAGCAAGCGCTTCACACAAATCATCCAAACGGTCTGCATAAACCGATTCAATGGTCTCGGCCGTCTTTTGATGGGATTCCTTTCTCTTGTCCGCCAACTGGGTTTGATAGGCCACATCGCGCGTCAAACCGTGCTTGAAGGCAAAACGCCCCTCCGAGGGGATTGCCTTACTGTAGATCAATTCCATGCTGTGTAGTTTTGATAGATGAGCGCGAAGCTCATTCTGTTTGCCGCTGACGATTTGTAAAATATTCGAAACAAAATCCGGTCCGATAACAGCCGCCATTTGAACCGTTCGTTTAAGATCTTCCTCTAAACGCTCGATGCGATTGGCTATGATCTCTTGAACCGTTTTGGGGATGATCAAATCTATCGCGTTTGGATTCGCCATCAGACGTCCCTGCTCGCGCTGAATCAAGCCGTTTTCCAACAAAACACGCGTAAGCTCTTCCACGTAAAGCGGGTTACCGTAGGAACGATCGTAAATAAATTCAACGAGCTCGGGAGTTACGGCCTGGGTGTTTAGAAGTGAGCGTAACACCGCGTTCATAGACCCCCGCTGAAGGCTTAATAGGCGTATTTGCGTTAAATTGCTTTGGTCTATCCAGATCGGTACATAGTCGTTCCTATAAAGCACGATCAATAAAACGCGATGCTGGACAATCGCCTCGCAAAAATGCTCGAGGAAAAACTCCGTGCTTTTATCCACCCAATGCAGATCTTGTACCGTTATCACTAACGGCTGATCTTGACTGATACGAATTAAAAGCGATATCACCGCTTCGATAATGCGATCGCGCTTTAAGCTCGGTTCTAGGCTTTGAAACAGCGTATCTTCAACCGGCAGGGAAAACAGCTCCGAAATCGGCGCCAAATAATTCATCGTTTCGTCGCCGAAGGACTCGAGACCGTGGATAAGCTTTTGTTTAACGCCGTTCGGCTGGTCGTTTTCGCAAATCCGAAAATGTTCGTAAAGCATTTCGCGTAACGGCGCATAAATCACCGCTTCGCTATGCGATTGGCATTGACCTTCGAGATAAAGAAATTGCCCCGAGGGAAATCGGCGCCGCCATTCCCACAACAACCTGGATTTCCCCACTCCCGCTTCTCCGACGATGCCGACGACTCGTCCGAAGCCTTGTCTCGCCATTTCGAAACAGCTATCTAGAGTCTCACACTCGTGATCTCGCTCGACAAAGGTTGTTAGCGACTGCTTAGATAGATGAGGTAAAGCCGCGGCGGTCGCGAGCCCGCTTATCGCATCGGAATCGAACTCCTCGCTCGAATTGCCCGCCGGTACAAAGTCAGCGGTGATCGCGTTTTGAAGCCCTTGAATCCGGCACCATGTCGGCCAGCGTGGAAGACCTATCGGGTCTGGATTCGCGGGTAGGGATACGCCGGCGCTCAAGGCTCCCTCGCACAGCGCCCGTGCAAAGCTTCTCATGTCCGGAAATCGAAGCCGGAGGTTTTTTTCGAGCGCTCGATCTACCGCAGCCGAAATCCGTGGTCCAACGCTCGGAGCGTAAGTCGCGAGCGCCGGAACCGAATCCTTAACTATTTTCAAAAGAAGCCCCGCGGCCGTTTCCGCCTCAAAAGGCACGCGCCCGGTTAAACACCTGAAAAGCACCGCCGCCATAGACCATACATCGGTAGTCGGCCCCACCTCGGCTCCGCTAGCCTGTTCCGGTGACATATATTGCACCGACCCAACCACCAATCCGCTTCTGGTAATCCTCGTGCTATCGAACGCGACCGCAATGCCGAAGTCCAGCAGCTTGGGAAACGTATGTCCTTCCCGGTCCCTGACGAGATAGATGTTTGATGGTTTAATATCTCTATGCACGATCCCGCGGTCGTGGGAGTAAGCCAGCGCGCCGATTAGCGGAAGTAACCACTCAATAGCACGTTCCACCGAGAGATGGCCTTGCACCGCCAGCTCTTCCTCTAAAGAACGACCTTGTAACAGCTCCAGCACGAGATAGGGCGTGCCTTGCGCATTCACGCCTGTATCGATGACCTCAATAATATTGGGGTGCTTAAGCGATAGCGTGGTTTGTATTTCGCGCTCAAAGCGTTTCCGCGGCCCTTTTTTTTGAAGGTCGTAATGTCGCATCAGCTTAATCGCGACCTTCTGTCCGGTACGCTGATCGATCCCGGCGTATAGCACCGACATTCCTCCCTCGGCCAACACTTCAAGTGTGCGATATCGGTCACCTAACCGAAAAATCGAATCTTCGGTTTTTGTATAGCTGTTCATTCCGCGAAAAACAGATTCTTTCCGTAACAAACCAGAGTCTACGAAGTACGTTCCCGGGTTTTCACCTCGGTGCAAATTATCATATTCGCGTCGGAGGTAGAATTCTTTTGAGTGAAAGCTATTTCATCTTTTCAACGGAAATATCGAACCGCTACGGTTTAGATTACCTTTCGCACGGATATTTCCCCCTGCCGGAAGTTCTAAAAAAAGGGTGGCGAGCAGATGAAGATATCTGAGAGGAGCTCAACGTGCCCGTGCCCTTTTTTTGTAAGCGTTCAGGGGGGCAAACAAGTCGGCGGCCGATTCGCCTGTAAAACCGAGCGCGCCCGCAGGGCCGGCGAGGACGGTACTTGCTGTACCTGACGAGCCGGCGCGAGGACGAAAGCCGG
>JAFGIB010000180.1 GCA_016929805.1 Deltaproteobacteria bacterium
CTCGATTCGATTCCGCGAAATCCTCGAAATAGCGCTGCTATTCCTCCGGTTTCTTGAAATCGGATCGAGGCAAATCTGACCTAAATCTGGGCGCCAAACGCAACATTTATTTTGACACGAGTCCTTAGGAGGCCCTTAATCCGCGAAAAACTCGTGCGTAAGCAAAAAGGAACGGTCGCTCAATCGACCGGTACAGTGGACGTTAGAAGCCGCTTAGGGTAACGATCAAGCATGGTTTCGGGCGATTCACGGCGTCCAGTCGGCGATCGCATTTGGCGTACGCGTGTCGTCGTGTGCGGCGCAATGGCGCTGTACCTCTCGAGCTCGGCTTGTTGGGTTGCATCCGAAACCGTGCAGCCGGAGCGAGACGCGGCGGGCGATGCCGATCACGAGATCAGCCGAGAGCGGGGAGCTCGAGATAGCGGAGGCGCGTCTAGCGATAGCGGATCCAGCGACTCTGATGCAAATCCTCTTTGCTCAATCTGCTATAGCTGCGCGGCAACCGCGCCACACTGCTCGGCCGAGTGCTCCGCGCCCGGCACCTCCCCGACGCAGATTGGACCGGCCGACCTGACTCAAGCGGTCGCCAATGCAATCCGCTTCCTCGATGATTCGCTGGAGCCGCACGCGCTGCTGATGCTCGATGTGATGTATCGGCGTTTCGGGATCGCTTCCTTTGCCGATGCCCTTCAGCGCTATGACGAGCTGATATCGGAGAATCCAGAGCTGCAGGTTCCCATGCTGCGTCTCTTCCGCCGTATCGCTGATCACGATAACCCGCTTTTGCTCTACGATCTGAAAGCGATATCGGTCGATATTGATTTTGTTACGATTCCCGCTCTATATTGCGACCGTCTAGGTTTGTTTAGCGAATACCCGGCGCTGCTCGAAGAGGCGGTATTGCGCGGTGGTTATCTTCTCACGCACGTGCTGCTGGCGTCTATTTGGTGGCAGGACAACGGCTGCCGGGTGCCGCTATCGGAGGGATTTATCGAGATGATGTACCGAGAAAACGCCGAGCTGATCGGCGACGACCGGGCGATCGACGATCTCGAGATTGAGGCCGCGGCCTTTCTTTACATGGCGGGGCAGGGGGAGCTGGTCGAGGAAAGCTTTGTGGAACGTGTGATCGCGCAGCAGACCGATGACGGCGGCTGGCTAACCGCCAGCAACCTCCTCGGCGAATCCGACTGGCACACGACGGCCGCCGGATTGCTGCTGTTGTTACACGTCGGTTGCCCGGCTGAGAGCTACCCACCGATGCTCGCCCCACGATCCGCGAAAACCCCGTAGGTCAGAGTAGAAGAACAATCTACGCGATTGCTGAGGATTGATCGACCGGAATCGGACGAAACCGGTCGCAGAAAGAAAACGAAAAAGTCTCCGAAAGTCATAATCCGGACCAGAGCGTCGAGACGAATACGGATCAATCCCTCGGTCTCAACGGTTTCTAATCGGCAAACCAAGGCCGAAAACGGAGGAGACTTGCGCTACCAATCGGTAATCGTGATGAATGCCACAGAGAATCGGCAGGGTGACAACCTTACCGTCCCTTTGCGGTGGCTTCATCAACTCAGGATACGGATCGACAATCGCATGCAGCGTTTGCGAAGGTCTTCCGTGGTTATAATACTTAATGTATTCCTGACATACCCTATAAATATCCTTCTCGCAAAAGAATATAGAACGATCAGCGCTTCTACTAGAAGTGTCAAGTTGAATCTCTGCAAACGTGCATTCGCATTTGGTTCAGCGTAAGGAATAGGAATCCCTTCAGTACCCATCGCTTTATCCAACCACATGTCAAAAGCGCATCGATAACTTTTACCGTCTTTCTTTTTCTAACGATCACCGAATCGGCCAAAGATACCTTCGTTGTCATGTATCAAAAAGCGCGGTCCTTCTCCGTACGGACTGATTTCTGGGATCACAGCACATTCGGATAAGTTCAATGATTTCGGGACCGACGGAGTTTTCGCGGAGCAAGTGGCTACGACTACGCTCAGTAGCGTTTATATTCGGGAATCCTAGCACATCCAGAAAAGCTCAATAGTTTCAACGCAGACGGGATTTTCGCGGAGGAAGGCTCTAGCACTATTAGACTTTCCGGGCGATCTTTCTAAAATGATAGCCGTAAGCCATCAGCGTCATGGCCTCGGCAAATGAACCGCGATAGAATATGAGCGATTTGAAGAGCATCTTCCAGTAGTACCACTGAGATGCGCCGTTTCCGAGAACACCCAGAAAGAACAAGGTCTTAGCAAATGCCTTGATATCGGCGGCGCGGATCTTCTGCGGCCGTCGGGGCTGGTATCTTTCTAAAAAGCGGCTTACCCGCTGATAGAAGTAGCGGGGACTGTAGATGGTTCTGACCATCCTGCGATAGCCCGCGATGAGCTTTTCCCTATCCATTCGGGGTATGAAGTTCACGGAGCCGTAGGTGTTTTCTCCGGTGAGGCCCGCGGAAAGGCGTTGTTCCGCTTTGAGTCGTTCCCACAATCTGGTCCCGGGAAGCGCCTGTAGCAGGCCCACCATGGCGGTGACGACGCCGCTATCCTGAATAAACTTGATCTGTCTGGTAAAAATACCTTCGTCGTCGCTGTCAAAACCCACGATGTAGCCGCCGTGTACCTGCAAGCCGGAAGCCTGGAGCCGCTGGACCGCGGCGGTAAGGTCGCGACCGCAGTTCTGATGCTTGGAACATTCCTTGAGACCGCTATCGTCCGGCGTTTCCAGGCCCACGAATACCGCTGAAAACCCCGCCTCGCCCATGAGATCGATGAGCTCGTCGTCGTCGGCCAAGTTGATGGAAGCCTCCGTTAAAAACGTAAAGGGGTAGTGGTGGGATCTCATCCATTCAGCCAAAGCCGGCAGCATTGCCTTGGTTTTCCGCTTGTTGCCGATGAAGTTGTCGTCGACAAAGAAAACCGTGCCGCGCCATTTCAGCTCGTAGAGGGCATTGAGCTCGCGTATGAGCTGATCCGCGGCCTTAACCCTCGGTGTGCGGCCGTTGAGGATGATGACATCGCAGAACTCGCAATCGAAGGGACAGCCTCGAGAGGCCTGAACCAGCATCGCACCGTACTTGTTCATCTTGAGCAAATCCCAGCGCGGCACGGGCGCCAGCTCCAAAGGAGGAAAGTCATCGGAGCGATAGACCTTCTTCGGTGTCCCCTTTTTGAGATCAGCGAGAAACGCGGGTAGGGTGAGCTCTGCCTCGTTCAAGATCAGGTGATCGACCAGACCGATAAAATCCTCCGGTGTACTGTTGAACAGAGGACCTCCGGCGATGAGCTTGATCCCCAGACCACGGCATCGATGTAAGACATCCAAAGTCGATCGCTTCTGTATCAGCATCGCGCTGATCATGACGCAATCCGCCCACTCGAGATCGCGCTCCCGCAGGTTTTCGATGTTCATATCGATCAGCCGAATCTCCCACTCATCCGGAAGCATGGCAGCAACGGTAAGCAAACCGAGTGGCGGATAGGCGGCCTTTTTCGAAACGAACTTCAGTACATGCCTGAAGCTCCAAAAAGTCGCCGGAATATCCGGGTATATGAGCAATGCTTTCACGGTGTAGCAGGCTCGGTATTGAGTCGTATTGAACTCCCGGGGAATGCCGGAACAATAAAACCGTATGGTTTGGATGTAAAGGGAGACCGTTACCTGCGGGCCAAAAGGGTGGCGGTCCGATTATATCCACTGTGATCCCGCGCCACCCGACTGCCCGCCCGAACCGCCTCATCGTGATACGACTTGCTATATGCCCGGTCAACAATGCTTTTACTCCCCGGCGCCGGGCTGCGATGTTGATTCGGGAATCATGGAGACATTTACCTGCCAGAACAATTGGCAATCGGATGGGGTCAATTGCCTCGACGACGCGGGAAGCGTTGATTGATAGAGATGTAACGCGCTTTTCGTAGCGACACTTTGCGTGGGAATGCTATCGGAAAATCGAGAGAGCGTTAATTGAAATAACCGCCTGTGTACCTTATCATTGGCTCTACCGTGGACGCCGGGCCCGATATCTCGATCCTGTACATCATCTGGGCAGCTATCTTAACTGCCTGCGCGTTGGTCTGGCTGCTCAGCCTGCGAATGAGCCTGCGGGCGTTCGCCCCAAGGCAGAGCGACACCCGTGGCGAAGCGGTCGAGGTCAACCTCGAGCCGAACCAGGCCTGCAAAGAAATCGCGCGTCGCTTGACCGCGCAGTCTTTCGGGCTTTCGGTTCGTATTTTAACCTGCACCTCGGAAGAGGTGACCGCGCGCGTCACTCTGTATCCGGGCGTCTACTCCGCGTCGCTACTGCAAAACGACGAGCGGGGAGCGTCGCTGCACTGCCGGCTCGTACGCGGGCTGAAAGGCACCCGGCTTAGTTGGACCATCGATACCCTGCCGCTGAACGGCACGATGAAAAAAGCCGCTTACGCCCTATTGGTTCTGGGCGCGTTGGCCCTCGTAGCCGGCGCGATAATCTTCCCGCTTTGGGTGATTCCCTCGAACGAGCCGGCTATTCGCTGGCAGGTCCTACAGACCTTACAGGTGATGCATTTTCAGTGGCCGCCAGCCCTGATAGCATTTATAGCGCGGCGCAGAAGCGCGCTGGTGGAGGCCAGAGTGAGCGACCTGCTGGCCAACATCGCTTTTTTCTAAGAGCGTGTTTAATAAGGTCTGACCGAGTATCTCGGAGCGCGACGGTCCAAGATGCAAGGAGCCGCGACGAAGGACTAGCAGCGCTATTTCGAGGAGCGAGCGACGCCGCAGATTGGGC
>JAFGIB010000181.1 GCA_016929805.1 Deltaproteobacteria bacterium
AAAAATCCGTCGGCGTAAAGCGCTTCGCTCGCGAAAAATAGCGCGAACTAAGGGTGTGCTCACTTTTTTTGGACCTCACTTAGGGTGTACTAAGCTGCGGCCCAAAAAAAGTTCCGCGCACCCGTATTTCATCGCTTTTTTCGCGTTTCCGCTCGACGTTTTTTGCAACGTTAAGGTAAACCGTCTGGTGATACAACGGAGCGCGAATGACACAGCTCTCCCTCAGCATCCCCACCGACGGCGACACCTTGATCAGTAGCGTGACCCCACGCGGCCGTATCGACATTAGTCGAGGTGAGTTGGGAGATGGTCCTGCATTACCGGCTGCCAAACAGCAACGCGTTCTCGAAGCATTCGAAGCGGGCCGGGGTCACGGAGTGCTCTATCTTGGAGCCGCCGAGCTGAGCACGGATCTACACCCCACGCTTTCGTACTGGCGCGATATCGGTCGAGCTTTCGTATCCAAGGTATGTGGAGCGCTCGACCCCGTCGAACCGAAGTCCCTGGTCATCCCCGGCCCGGATCCCGACGAGATCACGGCTTTTGTCCAGGCCGCGCCGCCCATGCAGGGTGCCGAGTTGATCACGACGGCTATGCTCGAAGGTTTGTGGACGGATATTGGCAAGGCCTTAACCGTCCAAGCCGTTCGGTTCAGCGATGGGGTTCAGGGTTATCTAAAAACGCACAACTCGGTTTGGAACGTGGTCGGCCGGGTCTGCTTTCACCTGGCCGAGAACAAACGCGACCCCGAGTTCCCTTTCGCTTTTATCGCAACGTACGTTCACAAGGTCTCAAAACAAGCGAAACCCCAACACTTGCCGCTCGGCCGGGCATTAGAGGAATACGCCGGCGCAAAGAACCGCGAGAAGCTACTCGCGCTGCTTTCCCCGTTATCGCGCGCGGCCGAGCAAAGCGAGTTTATCCGAGAACTCGTCGACACCGGCGACATCTATCATCCGCTATCGTGGACGCCGAGGGAAGCGCATCGTTTTCTTTGTGAGATAGTCCTGTACGAACAGGCGGGCCTGGTCGTTCGCATGCCCGATTGGTGGAGCGCGAGAAGCCGGCCGCGTCCCAAGGTTTCGGTAACCGTAGGCGGAAAAACGCCCTCGAAACTAGGTATGGACGCGCTGTTAGATTTCCGTGTCGAGCTGACAATCGACGGGGCGCCTTTGTCAAGGGCCGAGATCGAATCCCTGCTCGCGTCGAGCGAAGGGTTAGCGCTCATCAAAGGTAAATGGGTCGAGGTTGACCGCGATAAACTGGGCGAGGTCCTCGAGCAGTGGCGCGATGTTCAAACAAGAGTTGAGAACGCCGGCATCAGCTTCAGCGAGGCCATGCGTATGTTGGCGGGCGCTCGAATCGATAGCGCCGAGAGGGATAACACGCAGGACACCCGGCCCGAGTGGTCGGAGGTTATCGCCGGAAAATGGCTGTCGTCAAGACTCGACGCGCTGCGCTCTGCTGAGCTACGGTCGGAGATCGACGCCGATGCCGGTCTCCGAACCGAGCTTCGTCCCTACCAAAAACTCGGGGTGCAGTGGCTTTGGACGCTTCGCGGCTTAGAGCTCGGCGGCTGTCTGGCCGACGACATGGGTTTGGGAAAGACCATCGAGGTATTGGCGGTGTTATCTCTGAGCCGGCGCAAAAGAGAAACGGGTACGGATCTGCTCGTCGTGCCCGCGTCGATTATCGATAACTGGCGCCTGGAGATCGAACGATTCGTTCCGGAGCTCAAGGTGCTCATCGCTCATCCATCGCGCATTCCATCATTAGAATTGAAGAATCTATCCAAAAACGAAGTGGCGGCATACGATGCGGTGATTACCACCTACGGCACGGCCATGCGGGCAGATTGGATAAAGCAGTACCCGTGGCGGTATGTGATTCTAGACGAGGCGCAGGCTATCAAAAATCCAAGCGCGAAACAGACCAGGGCGGTCAAGACCCTACAATCGAAGTGGCGTTTGGCGCTGACAGGAACACCCGTGGAAAACCGGCTGGGCGACTTATGGTCCATCTTCGACTTTCTTAACCCGGGGCTTCTCGGCTCGGCCAAGGCGTTCAATAACTTCTGCAAATCCATGGCGTCGGGCAAAGCGGGCGGTTACGCGCCGCTTCGCAGGCTGGTACAGCCGTACATCTTAAGAAGGCTCAAAACCGACAAGAGCGTCATCGCCGACCTTCCCGATAAGAGCGAAATCAACGCGTATTGCCTGCTGAGCAAACGCCAGGCCGCGTTGTACCAACAATCGGTCGACGAGATGACAAAGGTAATCGAGCAACTGGACGGTATGGAGCGCCGGGGCGCGGTGCTGGCCTTTTTGATGCGTTTCAAACAGATCTGTAACCACCCGTCACAGTGGCTGGGTGATGGCGGCTACGAACCCGCGGACAGCGGCAAGCTGTGGCGCTTACGTGAGCTATGCGAATCGATCGGCGCGCGGCAAGATAAGCTGCTCGTTTTCACCCAATTCCGCGAGATGACCGAGCCCTTGGCTCGCTATCTGGCCGATGTGTTTGGCCGGACGGGTCTCGTGCTCCACGGCGGAACGCCGGTCAAGAAACGGCAGGCACTGGTCCTAAGTTTTCAAGAGGATGATCGGGTGCCGTTCATGGTGCTGTCGCTTAAGGCCGGCGGTACCGGGCTCAACCTGACCGCGGCCTCGCACGTCATTCATTTCGACAGGTGGTGGAATCCGGCGGTAGAGAACCAGGCGACGGACCGAGCTTTTCGCATCGGGCAAAAAAAGAATGTGCTCGTCCATAAGTTCGTTTGCCGGGGTACAGTGGAGGAGCGCATTGACGAACTCATCGCGGACAAGCAGCATCTTTCGGAGGAAATCTTTTCCGGAGGAGCGGAATCGGCGTTGACCGAGATGAGCAACGAGCAGCTAATTTCGATGGTATCGCTTGACCTGAAGAGCGCGTTCGAAGGATAACGTGCGAGAGCAGGAACTGAAAGAGGTCGATAATGGGTTGGTATTCTTCTTATAGCTGGGCCCCCTATGTTTCGGTGGCGGAGCGGCGCCGCCGGGCCGCGCAGAAAGTAGCGAAGATGAAAAAGGCGGGCCGCGCGGTCTCACCGGTCGAGATCAACGGTCGCAAGATCGCCGAAACCTTTTGGGGCGATGCCTGGTGTCAGAACCTTGAAAAATACGGCGACTATGCCAATCGTCTGCCACGCGGGCGGACCTATGTTCGCAACGGTTCTGTGATCGATCTACAGATCGAAGCCGGGCGAGTACGCTCTTTAGTCAGCGGCTCGGACATCTACGAGGTGGATATTATGATTAAGCCTCTCGCGAAGCCGCGGTGGTCGGAAATCACGGGACAGTGCGCGGGCCGGATCGGCTCGCTGGTGGAACTGCTACGAGGGTCCGTATCCAAGGGTGTAATGGAGATCGTAACCCGCAAGGGCGAGGGGCTCTTTCCGTCGCCCGAGGAAATCTCGCTGAGCTGCTCGTGTCCGGACTGGGCGACCATGTGTAAGCACGTGGCTGCAACGCTTTACGGAGTAGGCGCGCGTCTCGACCACGAGCCCGAGCTGCTGTTCACCCTGAGGGGAGTCGATCCAGCCGAGATGGTTGAGGCTGCAATCAAGCAACCTCCGGGGTTTGGCAGATCGAGAAACGGTCGCGTTTTTGCTTCCGACGATTTATCATCGGTTTTTGGAGTCGATATCGATATGGCGAGAGTTCCCGAGCAGGACCTCACGCCGCCGGGCAAACGCGACCGAGTGCCGGTGCGAACCGCAAAAAAAGCGGCGGCGAAAACCAATAAAAAGACAAGGGTAAAGCCAGCGGTTAAGAAGACGGTCGCCAAGGGAAAATCCATAAAAACCACGGTTCGCAAGAGGAAAAACACGCGAAAGACTACCGCTAAAAAAGCAATACCTAAAAAATCGATCAATAAGAGGTAAGAACAGGAGATTTCGTGGAGGAAAGATGAATCTAAAAACATTGCTCGACACACCACCTTGGGAATGGCCCCAAGGCGCGGGGAAATTGTTGCTACAGATTCTCGACGATGCTCAGGCCGATGGTTCTGACCGAATCATTGCCGCGGAACTCGCCGGAGATCTCGTTGTCATCAATGAGGATCTCGTAAGATCTCTACTGTCGGTTGTGCAAAACAATAGCGAGTCAAAGGAGCTACGGGGTACGGCTGCAATAGCTTTAGGTCCAGTCCTCGAGCACGCGGATGTTGAGGGGTTCGAGGATACCGACGAAGTGCCGATTACCGAGAGTACATTTCTCAGCGTTCAAGAAACACTTCGCGAGTTATATAACGACGCTGGCGTGCCGGTTGAGGTACGCCGGCGAATTCTCGAAGCATCTGTGCGGGCACCACAACCGTGGCATGAAAACGCTATTAGCGTCGCTTACGCCATCGATGACGACGATTGGAAATTGACAGCGGTCTTCTCGATGCGTTGGGTTCGCGGGTTTGACAAGCAGATACTCGAAGCGCTTAGAAGCGATAACGAGAGCATACAATACGAGGCGGTTAACGCGGCGGGAGCTTGGGGACTCGACGGTGCCTGGCCGCACATATCAGCACTGGTCACTTCGAAAGATACGGACAAACGACTGCTACTGGCTGCTATGCAAGCCGTAAGCAGCATACGCCCGAAGGAAGCAGGAGTTGTTTTGGTCCATCTAGCCGACTCCGACGACGAAGACATTGCAGCGGCGGCATACGAAGCCATGGGTATGGCCGAAGATCTATCTCACGATGACCCCGATCGCGACGAGAAAGATGACCGATCGCTCTCGTAACAACTGGTCCAATTGTACCTTAAAGCCGCAAAAAATCCGTCGGTGTAAAGCGCTTCGCCCGCGAAAAATAGCGCGAACTAAGCAAAACAACCGGACGAGGATTTTGTTATCATCACATCCTTTTGCCGTCTCGATGCGGACTAAAAGTCGTATTCGAGTATGTCCATCGTACGGCGACATAGTTCGCGTCCGTAGTCTGTCCATACACCTTCTCCCCAATATCTGAAGCAACTCGTTTGACTTACGAGGAGGTGAAACAAGGCGTTTCGAAAACGTTTCTCGGTGTGAGATACATTCCCGGAAAGCGCCTTTTGCGAAAAGAGCGAGCTTGCTTTTTCCATCGGTCCCAGCACGTTCTCGTAACCGCGGACCCAAGAGATGTTGTTGGTCCAACTACCGCCCTCCATATGAAATCGGTGGTCCTCTTCTCTCAATGTTTCGATCACGCTTTGTAGTGCTTGCGGCCCACCGCCCTCCGGCATGCGTTCCCAGATGCGATGTTGCATGACCGGTTGAACGGGTAGAAAGTCTTCTTCTTCGATTCCTAGAGAAGTCAAAAATTCTAGGTATTCGCTGACGTTGCACGGGGTGGTTTCCGAACTCGAAGCCTCGTTCATCACTTCGAAATACTTTGGCGGAAAATCGTTCATCATTACACCGCCGTTTTCTCCATCCGCGATCTGCGTGACGATCGGAGGCAGCGATCGCCCGGCAAGCGTCATTCGTGAAAGCCCTCGAGCCTCATAGTAAGGTTGCATTTGACCGACGAGTTTGGTGTCGCTGCCTTGGGTTTTAATGACGGCAGTAATACTGACCGTTTCGCCGTAGGAGTTCTTCGCGACCAAACGGTGAGGAAGATGTCGGTTACGCAACGCTGATCCGTCCGGTGCGGTTTCTACCGTATGTTCTTGCACCAGTACCCAACGATAACCGCACTCTCGCAACGTTTTGACAAACTCGAAGCAGACATCGGGGTGATTCGGCAACGCCATCTCCGCAGGAGAGAAACCACGCACTCTTTGTAGCGCGGAAAAACCAAAAATCGCAGCAAAATGGTGCCGCCAGGCTCGGACGTGTAAACGATAATCTTGAACCGGTGTAGAAGGTGCGACCGCGTGTCCCCAGGGCGCGCCCAGCCACTCGACGCAACGACGATATCTCGGGTCGAGGGTAATGCGTTTAAGATTATCGATTACCTCGTCCAATCCCATGTCGCGAAGTCCGTGTAGAAGGCACCCGGAATACTCGAGCATGACACGCGGGTTTTTCCCTTCGCTTACCAGTTGGGGGACGATATCGCCCATGCGTTTGTAGCAATCGATAAAGACCGGCGCGTTGTGGTTATCCCCCACTGTCGGATTGTCCAGCATGTGTTTAAGGTTACTGATAACCTCCGCGGTTCGTAGATCTCCCCCGCCTGCGGGAATCAACGGCTGGTGCATGTGAAGCGCAATTGCGAACACGCTTTTTGATCGCGAAAAATCGATCCCGCATTCGTTGAGGACCATCGGTTCCGTGCTGTACATAACATCCGCGATCTGACCGTCCGCTCCGCAGATATTCGGTAGGCCGTCAATTCGATCGGGCATCTGTATTATATTATCGATCATACGCTTCATCTTTGGTTTGTAGCACAGTTGCCTAAGGATTTCCTCGGTCTGATCGGCAATTACGTCCCCGCGATCCGCGAAAAAATCTACTGGTGGCGCGAGTCGTGCGTCCGGGCGCCTCGGGAGAGCCCGAAATAAACGATCTCCCGCTGCCGATATCCCTATTTATACGAAAACAGATCGTCTCGCAGCTTCTGGAATTTCGCGCGGATTTCTTTCGCGACGATCCGCTTGCCAGCGACGCGGTTTATTAAGGCGCAGCAAAAGGATCTTCAGCTCGAGGACGACTCGGCAAAACAAAACGCGAGCCGTCTCGCGCGTGAGGTTCACTTCGACGTCAACTTCGAGTTGCACCGCTGCTGTCCGCACTGACATTCTGCGCTGCTATTCCCAAAGACATTACCTACGGCTCGAATGCCACGAAGAATGCCTGGTAAACCGAGCCCAAGGGTTTGTTTTTCGGCGTTTTCTCGGCCCCTGTATCGTCTTTTATATGGCCGACGGCTTTTTCGCAGAGTACAAAGGTAATAGATCGATAGCCGTCGATATTTCAAGGCTCGCCAAGCTCGACGCGCCTCGTCGATATCTTCGGCTATTGTTTTGGAACCATGATGGTGATCCTTTCCACGGCTCTGGTGATAGCGGTATAGAGCCAACGTTTGCGGTATTCGGGATCGCTTCCTAGATAATAGCTATCTTCCGCTACCATAATAACCTCAGCAAACTGGCTTCCTTGAGCCTTATGGACGGTGAGAGCATAGCCGTAGTCGAAGAGCAGCCCCACTTGTTCCCAAGACCATGTCCTAAAACCGGTCTGTTCACTAAAGTGACTCAGCGAGTCAAATGTATAACTACGCCCAAATTGATGTCGTGATAAGCGTCCTTCTAGCCTGAGGCCGTCATCGACAAAATCAATCACTGTATCGAAGTGGTGTTCTCCGACGGGATGAACCTTCTCTACTCGTCCTCGCATGCCGTTGAAGATCGACATTTTGCCAAACCGGTTATTTCGTAAGCATATCACGGTCTCACCTGAACAAAGGGGGGTCTCAGCAAACTCGGCTTGTCGTCTTATAGCGAGATTGAGATTTACTCGAGTGCTATTGGTAAAACAAAGCACCGCGCTATCCAGATGCCCATGGCCCGGATAAAACAAGTAATGTAAACTCGCGAAATCCTCTGCGCTGGCGTTAACGAATCGGATTCGATTATCCAGGGTTTCAAAGTCTAGCAGTTCCGCGCCTTTGCGTACGTGGGTGGCAAGCCTGATAATGGGATTAGCCTCAGCTTGGCGATGAATCCGCTCAAGCAGTAGATCCGGCTTTTCCATTAGATAGATCTGCCGCTCCTTGCCTTCCGTGCGGGATACCGGAGGTAGCTGTCCATGGTCGCCCACCGCCAGTATCGGCACCTCGTAAGATAGCAGGTCTTTCCAGAGCTCATAGCCCACCATGGAAGCCTCGTCTATGACCAGCAAGTCCTGTTCTAATTCGGGACGCAGAATCCAATCAGTTACTTTACCGGTCTTATCATCCACCAACGGATGGTAAATCAGACCGTGGATAGTACCACAATAGACGCCATGAAGATTCACACCCGAGCGCCGTAGCTTCTGTCGTAATACGTTTGCCGCCTTTCCGGCGAAAGCGCAGAAGGCAACGCGTCGCTTCTTTACCAGTGTATTCGCCAGCAAAGCGATCAAGGTGGTTTTGCCCGTTCCCGCGTACCCGCCTAGTTTTAGTACCTTCCCCTTAGATCGTCGGACCCAACTCAAAACCTGTTGAAAGACCTCTGTTTGGTCCTTGGATAGGTCACGTTCTTGTAGGCGTATGCCCGCCGAAACTTCGGCGCTTTTCTTTTGATCTACGAGTATTCGTTCTAGCCGACCGTAAGGGTTGCCCGACGAACATACGTTCCTTTTGGCTCTAACTGCCGACGCTGAACTGAGCACGTTCTTTATATCTCTTATAGTGCCCGCGTTGACCAGCGCTTGCAAGCCGGGAATGGTTGTATATAATTTATACCCCCTCTTGCCGGAGTAGCATTTAGCGCAGTACGTCTGACCGTCGAAGCGGAGCAAATCGAATCGCCAGAGAACATAAAGGTTATTTTCTTTTTGACGTACTAATACCCCTTCGGCCTCGAGCTGTTCGAATAGCTCGAGTAGTTTTTCTAACTTGTTCCGCTTTATGGGGAAAGCTTTCATACAGTACTAAGGCCTCGGATCAAAATAAATGTTGCGTTTAGCATCCCATCTTCAGGCCATATTTGCCTCGATTCGATTTCGCGAAATCCTCGAAATAGCGCTGCTATTCCTCCGGTTTCTTGAAATCGGATCGAGGCAAATATGACCTAAATCTGGGCGCCAAACACAACATTTATTTTGACACGAGTCCTAATGAGGGAGAAGGGCGGCTCTTAACTCTTTAACCTTTTGAAAAACGAGGTAAAATCTTACTCTATGAAATGGTGTTAGATAAGAAACGTAAAAATAGTAAGTTAATAACTTAACCGTCGCCCCTCTTACTCCCAGATCGAGTGCGAGAGAAACATCTTTCGTTGCATGGACGAGATTACGGAGTCGATGGTCGTAGGTTTTCGGCGAAGGGGTATTCGTTGACATCGACTGAGTATTGTCAATGTCGCTGGAAAAT
The DNA here is from genome assembly GCA_016929805.1 of Deltaproteobacteria bacterium. Taxonomy (GTDB): domain Bacteria; phylum Myxococcota_A; class Polyangia; order Polyangiales; family JAFGIB01; genus JAFGIB01. Next base: position 9,046 of record JAFGIB010000181.1, read on the forward strand.
CCAGGCGACTTATATCAGCGAGCGAAAACTCGGCGTTTTTCCTTTGTTGTCCGAGATCTCGTACGCGAAATTACAGAATGTCGATACCTACAGCAGGGCTGCTTGGACAGTCGACACGCATTAGATATAGAAATAACACCGCTATTCCCCAAAGCGGGACAAAACTAAATCGCTTGGGCAGCTTTTCATTTTCTGCGATGAGTTCTATTTTGGTCTTGTCAAAAGACTCATGAGAAATGAACTCCGAAGGCTTTCTTTTACACCACGTATACCGAGTCGATTTTAGAATTGATAGTTGAGGTAAGATATTCGGGTCTTTGGATTCATAGAAGACTGCCCAAAGACGCGGATCGTAAGATTGCTTGGTCTTCCGGATTAGCATGAAAGGAACAATTGAAACGACTCGATTTGAGTCAAGGAGAAATCCCGACAAGACATTTCGAATCGCACAAAGTCTGATAGTATGAGCAGTCGTTTGGGCCGATTAGGGCATAACCACCCTACAACTTGAAGCCTTCCGGGAGATCAGTACGACGATGCTCATTTTGCGGCTTTTTGGGGTCAAATCGCGAATATGGGAAGGTTTTAGCCTGAATGATCGTGGTCGTAGCTGGGCGACTTACATCGGCTGTTGATAACTCGGCGTTTTTCTATTGTAGTCCGAGCTCCCGCACGCGAAAATAAAGAATGCCGATACGTACAGCAGGAGTATACCATACCAGATCCGAGGCGAGGGAAGACAAAGCGCTTCGTATCGTATTCCAATAAGTTGGATTCCCCCTATGTCGCATATCGACGATAAGCGCATTCTACTCTTCACGTATACCCTGCATCTTTTCGCCGGATGCGTTGAAAGCCAAACCAAGTTCTTAGACGAAACGACGGATCCGACGATCGACCGCGGACAGTCGATGCAGGAGCAGCGCGATTGGGTTGGTGTTTGGGGTGGACCGCGAACGCGGATCGATAGTTATTTCGCCGCGCACGCTTATGAACAGAGCCTGCGATTAATAATTAGCCCGACCTTGGGTGGGGAGACGGTTCGTTTGGGTTTTTCCAACATGTACGGTTCGCGTTCGGTGACGATCGGTTCAGTCAAAATAGCGTTGAGTAATTTTATAGTTGGAGACAACGGTAGTTGGAGAGAGGTGACAGCGACGGTTCAGTCCGAAACGAACACGCCGGTTCGATTTGCTGGTCGCGCCACAGTTACGATTCCCGTCTCCGAAGACGTCGTAAGCGATCCCATACGGTTTGAATTCGCGTTCGGTGATAACCTCGCTGTATCGTTCTACGTAGTCGGAGAGAACAACGCGCCGACCATAACGCGACGTTGTTTCGGATCTTTTAGTACGCCCGCTAACAGCGGTAATAGGACGGACGACGATACGGGTGATTCGTTTACGGAGGCGAATATCTTTGGATTCGGATGCCCCTATCTCAATCGATTGGATGTCTTCCGTCCCAACACGCCGGGCACTGTCGTTGTGCTCGGCGATTCGATAGTCGAGGGCGCGTTTAGAGCCGATGAGGGTCCGTTTGACAGTTGGCCTTGGCTCATGGCCGAAAGACTAAACGCAGCCGGAATTCTCATGGGAGTCATTAATATGGGTCTCTCGGGCAATATGATAACCACGCTATCGGAAACATCAACTAATATGGCTGTACTATTGGAAGCGGCTCCGATTCGCTTCGACCGAGACGTAATCAGTCAGACCAACGTGCGTACCGTGATTATTTCTATGGGAATTAATGATCTACGCGTCTCCGAAATGAATCCAGAGGCGATCATAGACGGTCTTCAACAGATGGTCGATAAGGCGCATCGGGTGGGTTTACGGGTTCTTATAGCCACAATCCCCCCCGGCGCTTTAGATGGTTGCAGTCCCGGGGGCGATGATAAACGCCGCAGGGTTAACGACTGGATTCGCAACCACACGAGCATCGAAGGATGGCTTCCCTTCGATGAAACGCTTCGCGATCCAGACGACATCGATAGTATAATGGAAGAATACGACACGGACGGCGATAATATACATCCCGATATCGTGGGTAAGCGAGCCATGGCTAACGCCGTCCCACTAGAATTACTTTAAATTATCTAACATACATATTTTGAAAACGAAAAACGACACAACCGCATTTTACCAAAATCGCAAAAGGCTAGTTTCCCGGTAGCGCGTTTTGTTTGCGGCCGGAGTCGAAGGTAGTAAAATTGACTTCTTATGAATCGACAATCTATTCTCTTCGCTTTCGTTTTATTTGGCTCGTTAGTTCTTTTATTGATTGTCACGTCGCCGCTTCTTTTTGGTACGGTACCGTTATACGGTGATCTGGAAGCGTACCACCTTCCGGCAAAACGTTTTTATTACGATTGTTTGACAAGCGGACAAGCTTTCGATTGGATGCCGCACTTGCTCGGTGGTTTTTATCTGTCCGGTGAAGGCGAAATGGGCACTTACCATCCGTTACATCTTATAATGTACAGATGGCTCAGTTTCGAAACCGCTTTTACTCTCGATTTTATCGCTCCTTTTCCGCTGTCGTTCCTCGGCGTTTTTCTTTTCCTACGGCGTATAATCGATCGATCGAGCGCGTTGTTGGGATCCGCATTGTGGACATTTTCGTTTTTCTTTATGACGAATATCGGGTACCCGCATTTGAATATCGTTATGGCCCACACCCCGTGGATACTATTGGCGATGGATCTTATGTTTGTGACCACTGAAAGGGTAAACGAGTTGTCGCTAGGCGATCGCTCATCGCCATCGTCGGAACCACGATTTCTTAAACGAGTAAATGTCGCTTCTTCTTCTGGCCTTTGGAGTTGGCCCGTGCTTTGTGCAGCAGTCGGGTTTCTAACGGGGTCGCAGATTCTATTCGGGCATCCTCACGCATTGTGGCTTTCCTTGATAATTGAGGTGGGATATCTCTTATCATTCATTCGGCGCGAAAAGGCGTTCTTATTCGCGAGCGCGTTTTTTTTGTCCGGCAAGATACTCGGCTTTTCCTTAGGGGCTGTACAACTTATAGCAACCTATAGCGCTTTCCGTAATTCTACAAGGCTGGACTATACGGAAGCGGATATTTACCTTTTTTCTCTACCTCCGCGGGCTTATCTGGGAGCTGTCGCTCCCTACCTTTTTTGGAATCGGGTGCCGGGCTTTGGAGGGATTTACTTCGGAACGGTTCCGTTGCTTCTATCCGGCTGGTGGATATCGGGGTTCTTTTTAGGCATTCGTCGGCGATATAAAAAGCTAGTTAATCGCGAAGAACGAACCGGTAACGAGACGCTTGGACTAATGGCACTGGTTCTAATTCTAATATCCACGTGGCTAGCTACCGGTTTGTACGGGGGTCTCTACGATTTACACCGATTAATACCCATAGTTGCTAATTTACGAGCGCCGGCCCGTTATCTCGTTCTAACTCAGTTCGGTATCTGTCTAATTGCTGCTATCGCCTTTGGCGATCTCGTAAAAAAAGCAAACAAAAGACGAACCTCGCAATGGCAGGAAGTTTTGCCCTGGATAATAACGCTTTTATCGATACTATCTGCGGTATTCTTTGCCAATACGGCTTCCATAACTCCGGTGTCTGATAAAGAAGCATTTTTCTATCCCGCGCCGTTGTTTTTTTTCTTCGCAGCGATTGGATTGTCGCTAGCGATCAGAGGACGTAAGACGGGATTGTTCATACTCGTCATTATTGCATTTATTGACATCGGTTACTACAATTTCGGGCTGCCGGTGGTAAGACATACAATATTTGAAGCGCGACCGTATGCTCAGTGGAAAAACAAAGTCGAAGAGCCGCCATACAGAGGAAGCGGACGCGTTTTCTACCGAGACGCTATGGAAGACCTGTTATACTTGCTAGATTATAGTTTAATAAACGGATATACCGGCGGCATGACTCCGAAGAAGCTACTGGATTACGATGACTTAGATGTTCTTCGAATTGCGGATGTCGAGTGGGTGTTTCGAGGGAAAAGTCGACCGGTTGGTTCAAGGCCGGGCGGTCGCGCACACACCGATTGGATCCATGTGCCAAATCGATTGCCGAAAGTTCGTTTTGCAACCCGAACTCGTGTTAGTCATAATCCGTCTCGCGATATTAAGAAAATAGACATAAAGAACACGGCGTTGGTTACGCGCTTTACCGAACTAAAAGACGGCGAATTAGGCGAAGCCGTGGTCGTTGGAAATAAGCATGGTGAAATCGCTATTGACGCGAAAACATCCAGTCGTCAGATGTTGGTACTATCCGAAAGCTACCATCCGGAATGGCAGGTTTTTGTCGACGGTAAAAAAGATATATTATACCGCGTAAACGGCGATTTTATGGGATGCATACTAGAAAAAGGCAAGCACAAGGTTAACTTCATATTCATTCCATATGCCTTGACCTATGGATTGCCCATTTCGATTTTCGGAACAAGTACGACACTTCTACTCTGCTTTATTCCGTTTATCGCAAGGTTTATTTCTAAACGATCTAACGCCCAACTGTAGTGGCAGCTTCCTATATCACATCGAGATTACTTGCGAAATCGTGTCCCGTCCCCGTGCTCCGCGAAAATCCCGTCTGCGTTGAAATCATTGAGCTTTTCGGGATGTGTTAAGATTCCCAGATGGTGACATTCCTCAACATAATCGCAACCGTACTCAGAGCAGTTTTGAGAGGAAAACAAGCCCTGGTCCTAGAGAATCTTGCACTCCGGCAACAGCTTGGCGTCTATCTTCGCAAAGGAAAACGGTCTCCGCGACTCAAGCCTTTGGATAGGCTTTTCTAGGTGTTTTTGTCCCGTATTTGGGACGGTTGGAAATCGACTCTCGTCATAGCAAAGCCAAATACCGTCATCGGTTGGCACCGTCAGGGATTCAAGTTGTTTTGGCGCTGGCGATCACGAACCAGTAAGGTCGGTCGGCCACGAATACCACGCAAACACATCGAGTTCATCAAGCGAATAGGCAGAAAAAATCCCGCTTGGGGAGAAGACAAGATATACGAGGAGCTGAAAACCAAATTGCTTGTAAATCGAATAACGATAATAAATCTCGATCCCTTGTTCAACCTGATAGCGGCATCTTTACTTTTGATAGAAGTTCTAGATCGCAATTTTCTGACGACCAATCCATTTGTTACGTCGCGTGCCCAATGGCAGTTGTTTAGCATTCCGGTTTCAGAATCGGTGACAGTGTTTTAGGCGAGCAGATACCCAAAAATAGCGAAGGCCGGTGTAGGCGCACCGGCCTTCAAGGAGTATTTGCTATGCCGCAAATAGTAGAACAAGTATGCCGCGAGCTGGGTGCGGGACGCAAGCGCGCTTTCATATTTACGCGATACGAGCGAGACGATTACGACGAATAGAATGTTCAGTTGCCGAAAAGCGCGCCGTGCGGCCGCAGCGGAGAATGTCGGATCCGCGAACACGGCGTTCGAGAGCGGCGTACGGGCCCGGGTCATCCGCTGGTGGTAATCGAATGCGTGAATCACCGCCGGTACTTTACGCTATACCCACCGGGCTACGTTCCGTACGGCAGAAAGCGTCTGATTGTCGAGGAGGATGACGACGAGCAGACGATATTTACGGCGGCAAAAGAGGCGTCGGCCGGCGAAAAGCGTTGGAGTGAGACTGGCGACGACGGCCGCTGGTGGTCGACACAATGGCGTCAGATTCGCCGTTGTGGCGCTCTATTAGGTCTTGAGTGCGAAGTGCCAAAGGGCGAAAAGGTGAGCATGCATTTGGGCATTTCGCTGCACGAACATCTCGAGGCACGCAGTCGATACGCGCACAGCAGCTTCCGAGAGCGTGGCCGTACGGTGATGCAAGTGGTTGCCGCCGCGATTTCGGCGGGTCTCGGGTTATTGTGGCGCTTGCTCAAAGCGGGATACGAGTCGCGGGTTGCCTGGGCCGAAGCTTCTATGCCGATGCCCAGCAGCGTTTGATAGCGGTGATGTTGTTCTGAGCGACGGAACGATGGGGAGCAAAGGCAGCGACAAGCGGGCGAGAAAAGTTCCATGAGTTGGCAACCGAAATCGGCGTTTGGTGCGATTAGCCTAAGGGGCAAGCTAGGAAAAAGCTCATGCCCCGCGAACCAAACGCTCTGAACGACCGAGAAGCTCTGTTTCGTTACCGAATCGTGTCATTGGTCAAGGCCCATCAGTACTCGGGACTGCGGCTGAGCGAAGCGGTGCGCCGCGTGGCCGGCGAGCGTCATCTGTATGACGACATGAGCGAGCGCAAGGTCAGCGAGCGCACGGTTTATCGCTGGTTGGCCGCGTACCGCGACGAAGCGGTTGCCGGCCTTCGACCTGCCGAACGCGGCAAACTAAAAGGCTCTCGAGTATTGGACGAGCAACTTTTGAGATCTATAGCTCAAGAGCGCGAGCGGGATCGAGATGCATCGATTCCGGAGCTTATGCGCCGGGCCGAGCAGTACGAGCTAATAGCGGATAGCGCGCAGCTCGACCGCAGCACCGTGTGGCGAACCATGTGCCGCATGGGTATCGAAACCAGTCGTCGCAAGCATCCGAAAGAAGCGGACATGCGTCGTTTTCGTTACCCCGAACGCATGCAGATGGTGGTAGCGGATTTCAAACACTTCCGCGCGGGACTTTTGCGTGCGAAACGTGTGGCGGTGTATTTTCTGGATAACGCCACGCGCTTTGGGTTGGATGTTTTCGCTTGCACCAGCGAGCAGGCGGATGCGGTGTTGCGAATCCTGTACCGGGTTATCAGTTTATACGGTCTGATGGATCTGATGTATTGGGACGGCGGTGCTGGCTTCAAGGATTGTGAGCTACTTTCGGTGGTCAGTGCGCTGGGTGTACCTTAACCTTGCAAAAAACGTCGAGACCGAATGTGGCATCTCGCAAATGGGCGTTTCTCGACGATCACGTTCCGACGGATCCTTTCTTTTCGGCCTTTATCCGATTACCGTTCCGGGATCTCGCACAAAAATCTCCACAATGTCGGTAGACGCAGCAGGGCTGGTTATTTCGTCGCCTGCGCCGAGATTTCTACCTCAAACTGGCTTCATCTCCTTAAAAATGTACCGAATGTGTGGTATTTACCATACACTATTGTACCAGTCCGTTAGGCAGTTCACATCAGTATTGGTTTGGGAACCGAATACGCAAAAAACACGGATTCTATTCAAAGAGGTTAGTCATGTTTTATAAAACATCTATTAAGACTCAGAACCAAAATCGACCGAACGACACCCTTTCATTATTTTATTGCGTGCTTCTCGTGGCGGCGTTTTATTCGTTGATCGTGGGATGCGACTCGGAAGAATCCACCCGTGATGATTTCCTAACCGGCACGGGTGGACAAACTGTGACGCAGTTAACCGGCGGCACGCAGCCGCAAACCGGAGCTGGAATCCCGGCGGGCGGACAGGGAGGCGCGAGCGTGCAAGACGCTTCTCCTACGTCTGACGGTGCAGGACCTCAAGCTACTAGTGACGCGAGCACGACCGTAGAGACGCGGGATGCCGCGAAACCGCAAACAGAAGCCGGTGGGCAGGCGGATTCCCAAACCCAGACACTAGACGGAGGCGTTGACGTCGCGCCGGTTGGTGACAGTGCTCCGGGCGACAGTGCTGTTGGCGATAGCGCAATCGATACGGGTCCCGTGGATTACGGCGCGCGCGGGCCGTACGAGGTCGTGGTGGAAAAGAACGTTGGCGAGGCCTTTCGCAACAACGTATCGGACGACACCGCCATGTGTCAGGCTTTCATGGCCATGATGAATAGCGACGACCCGGCTATCGTCGAGGAGCTCACCACCTATCCGCCCGACATGGATCGACAGCTATACACGCTCTTCCGCCCGGCCGAGCTGCAAGCGGGCAAGAAGTATCCGGCCATCACTTGGGGCAATGGCACCTGTTCCCACCCGCTGTTGTTCGTCGAGCTGCTCGAACACTTGGCATCGCACGGTTTCATCATCATAGCCACCAACTGGAGATGGGTCGCGAGCGGCGTGGAAATGCTTCGGGGTATCGATTTCATACTAAGCGAAAACGAAAACCAGAGTAGCGCTTTATTCGGTAAAATCGACACGAAGATGTTAGGCGCTTGCGGTCATTCGCAGGGCAGCATGGCGACCGTGGTGGTCGGCGCGGATGAGCGCATCGTCGCCACTGTTCCGATCCAAGGAGCGAACGCGGCAAGTGTAGCGGCTTTAAACGGTCCGACCTTTTTAATCGCTGGTGAGTTGGATGACATCGTCAATCCGGCGGGCGTCGAGGCGGCTTTTGGCGCTGCAAGAGTACCCGCGGTCTTCGGGCTTTCTATGGGTAATGACCACCTCATGCCCGGTCTCGACCCCTCGCCGATCCTAGAGGGAGTGACGGGTTGGTTCAAAATCCATCTCGAAAACGACCAAAAAGCACGCGATTTGTTCTACGGCGACGCGTGCAAGTTATGCAGTGATCCGAAATGGCAGATTCAGCGGAAGAATATGTAATTGAAAGTGCCGTGGTCCGCGAAAACCCCATCGGTCAGAGTAGAAGAACAATTGGCGCGGTTGCTGAGGAATGATCGACCGGAATCGGACTAAACCGTTTGCAGAAAGAAAACGAAAAAGTCTCCGAAAAACATCATCTGAACCGAAGCGTCGAAACAAATACGGATCAATCCCCCTGTCTCAACGGTTTCGAATCGGCAAACCAAGGCCGAAAACGGAATAATGGTCTCAAATTCTGCCGAGTTGTTACTCAGTACAATGTCTTCTGCCAGTACTTTTGTTTTGCTATAGTTACCTCGTGGTAGGCCCGGAATTACGAGGTTTTCATCCGCATCATAGACAGGTTTTCCTCGGAGAATGATTGCTGTCGTGCTGATATATATGAACCGTGGTACTTGCGCTTTCTTGGCGGCCTCAACCAACATTTTGGTTCCGGTTACGTTTATTCGGTGAATATGGTCCTATCCTCCTAGGAAATCAGCGGTAGCCAGGTGAAAAACCACGGAGCAGCCTGCAAGATCCTTCTCTAAGCTATCGGCCTTTGTCATATCTACCGAGATTGGTGTGGCCCCAAGTGTTTCGTCAATTGCAAACTGAATACGAGTGTAAAAAGCAACAATACCAGCTCAAGATTACCGAGAAGCAAAAGCGAAAGGTTTTTGAGCTTATTGGTGATTTTGCGCGTCTATGGAACAGCGGCACGACTGAGGATAAGGACCGCAAACGCATGGTAAGGCTTATCATCGAAGATGTGACTTTGACCAAAGGCGAGCGAACGATCAAGGTGCAGATCCGATACAAAGGGGGCGCGACCGAAGAACACGAACTGGCTCGTCCGAGGTCGGCATGGGAAGAGAAACGGCATAGTCCTGAAGTTCTTAAAGATTTTTATGTCGCTGCATAGATGGCATCATTCTGAAATCGTATGCTTTAAGCTATCCACGATTCCTAGTCAAAACGAAAAAGTTTGCAACGTTGAGGCGAAGTTGTTTTTGCGCTAGCCCTTATCGTCCAAACCGTCTTCCGCCAGCCGCGTAGCGCCCATTCGTTTCTTTCCCGTTGCCAACCAACACGCGCGGAGCCACGTCGCTTCGGCGTCGTTTAATATCACGCCTTCGACTTCACCCTCAATAATGCGATAAACGTTTGCCCAACCGCCGTCGCCCATTCTAACGACGGCTTCACCGGTTTTGTAGTCGTAGTAGTAAATCGCTTGTTCACCATACTCATTGGCAAAATAACCAAAATACATATCGGGCGTATCACCATTAACCGTCGGCGGTTTGCCGCAATCGATAACGTGGTGGTTCGATACCTCGAATAGCGGAGATTCTGTCTTCATTAGGTCACCTATATAGCCAATGGCTTCGGGTTTTGTTCTTGGCGCTTGAAGGGCTATACTACCAGATAATAGCGGAATTCATAGATAGCTACTCCAGATTTTTCCGTCGGTTCTCGACAACCGCACGACGAAATGCCACAATCGCACCATGAAATCTATCGATTTTACTTCTCCGCTGAGTGACGACGAATACTCGCGTCTAGCAGATTTTTGCGACGAGCACACTCCGTTAGGCATAGACGGGCTAATGGGACTTTTGCACTCGGTTGCCGTTGCTCCTAGTCTCGTGCCGCCTTCGGCGTGGTTGAGGCAGGCGCTTCCGGATAAAGGCTTTGAGAAAGGAGAAAACACGCGGGAAATCGTCGGGTTTGTTTTACGATGCTATAACGACGTTCTATCGAGTATTAAAAAGAAGATGACGATGACTCCCGAAGACGACGATGAAGATGCCTGTGGACTTTTCGCCAAGGGATACATCGCGGGCGCATTACTCGACCCGGAGTGGGTACGCGATGAGAAGCGTTGGACTTTTGCGGCGCCGTTCGCGTATTTGAGCGGCCGGCGCGATCTCGTAGCCGAGGATTTACTTCATAAGATGGAATCAGAGAGTTCCCAGCAACAGCTCCTGAAGAAGCTTCGTAGCCAGATGGGATCCGTTATCGTGGCGACAGAAGACTCTTTCAAACGTGTTCGCCGCGATCTCGCGATTGCCGCCGCCGCTGCGGCTCAAAAGCCGCGTACTAAGACTCGCGTCGGGCGTAATGAACCCTGTCCCTGCGGCAGCGGCAAGAAATACAAGAAGTGCTGCGGAGCGCACTAGACATCGCTATCGATCTATATCGGTCCCGGAAAACGGGAAAGATGGTTTTTGCAACGTTAAGGTGAACTGTTGTTTCGGGGAGTTAAAAGCGACGAGAAATATCTATTTTGTTTACGACGGCTTACCTATCGTCATCAGATAGGTGCGATAACCCCCGGACAAGTTTCGGCAGCGATAGCCTCTTTGCGTCAAAATCCGGTACGCGAGGTAACTACGAAGGCCGACCTCGCAAATCGTGATAACCTCTTTATTCCGATCGATCTCGTCCAGACGATCGCGCAATTCGTCCAAAGGAATATGGATTGAACCTTCTATCATTCCCCGGGACACCTCGTCCGCGTCTCGAACGTCTACTAAAATCCGATCGTCGCTTCGAGTCAGAAGATCCTCGGAATGACAAATCTTTAAGTCGCCTTTGAGGATATTCGCCGCGATGAACCCCGCGTAATTGACGGGGTCCTTGGCCGACCCGTAGGGCGGAGCATAGCAGAGTTCCGCCTCTTCCAAATCATAGACCGTCGCTCCCAGCCGCTGCGCCATGGCCAAGATATCGATGCGCTTATCGACGCCCTCTTCGCCGACGGCTTGAGCGCCCAAAATCTTGCCCTCTTTTGCCTCAAATAGCAGCTTGAGGCTGATGCTGCTCGCGTCAGGGTAATAGCTCGCGTGGTTCGCCGGGTGTAAATAGATCTTTTGGTATAATCGACCCTCTCGTTTTAACGTCGTCTCGTTGACCCCGGTCATGGCAATCGTAAGATTAAATAGCTTACAGATCGCCGTGCCTTGAGTGCTCTTATAATATCTATTTCTACCAAAAATATTGTCCGCCGCGATTCGTCCTTGGCGATTCGCCGGTCCGGCGAGTGGAATCACCGCGTTTTTCTGCGTGACGAAATTGCGGATCTCGACCGCGTCGCCCACGGCGAAGATATCCGGGTCGCTGGTTCGCATTTGCTCGTCGACCACGATGCCGTTGCGACTACCTATCTGCAACCCGGCTTCCAGCGCCAACTTGATTTCCGGTTTGACACCGATCGCTAGAATGGCGAAATCACAAGGCAGCAGCTCTTGTGAACTCAGAGAGACGTCGAGCTTTTCTCCACGTTCCGCGAACCCGACAACCGAGGTCTTCAGACGCAAGTCAACACCCTGCGAGCGAAGCTCTTGATGAAGCAGCGACGCCATCTCCGGATCGATCACTCCCATGACCTGCTCGGCCAACTCGACCAGCGTCACCGATACGCCTCGGTATCGCAACGCCTCCGTAACCTCCAGACCTATATAGCCTCCACCTACCACGAGCGCCCTGCTCGCCGGCTTGCTTACAATGAGCCGAATAATAGCGTCCATATCGTTCATCGATCTGAGCGTTAAGACCCTTGAACTGTCTATTCCCGGGATGGGCGGCCGGATCGGCGCCGCCCCCGGGCTGAGTATCAAGGAGTCGTACGATTCGCGATACTCATCGCCGCTAACGCGGTCGCGTACCGCGACCTCTCTGCTTTCGCGATGGATGCGGAGAACTTCGTGATTGACGCGTACTTTAACCCTGAAGCGCTTCGCCATACTTTCGGGAGTCTGAATTAAGAGCCGCTCCCGCAGGGGAATGGTTCCGCCGATATGGTAAGGCAGCCCGCAATTGGCGAAGGAGATATGCTCGCCGCGCTCGAAGATAACGATCTCTGCGTCTTCCGAAAGACGCCGCGCCCGCGCCGCGGCCGAGGCGCCGCCGGCGACGCCGCCAACTACAACGATTCGTTTGGATTTGCTAGTCATCTATGCCGCCAATTTGTCTCACGATATGGTTCAGAGTCTCGTCCCATGAGACACGGTTTAGAGACAAAAATGCTTTGGAATGAATCGGTGAACCAAAGAGTTAATTTGTTCAAAAGCTAAAAGCGCCAGCGCGATAGAGAGGCCTGGATACGGTCAGCTCAGAGGCTCAAAATCCTGCTTGGATACTCCGCACATCGGACAGACCCAATCATCCGGAATATCCTCAAAAGCTGTTCCCGGCGCTATTCCGCTGTCAGGGTCTCCTTTTGCAGGGTCATAGATATAGCCGCAAGCCGTGCATTCGTATTTTTTCATATTTCCTCTCTCATCAAGCGATAGCAAATCGCGCTCGGTTGCAAACCGCAACCCGACGGCGCGGTGCCTGGTGTCTAAAACACGTATAAAGCAAATCGGATGCCAAGCTCCGTATCACTATCAACGCATCCCCCGGCAATCAAGCGGAATACCCTCGAACGCTCAGCAAATCTCGTTGAGGTCTCGAAAGCGTTTCGTGGCACGGCTTTTGCTTATTTACTCCGTATGCTCTAACTGCTCTTAATAACCTCGGGCTTTGTGATGAAACACGATAAAGAAGAGAAAAAGCGTAACGTAAAGATACGATCGCTGTTTGAGCGAGGAACGCGCGACGGTTTTATCACCTACAGCGATATTAACAACGCGTTATCGCTGAGCGTGTTGTCTCCCCAACGCTTGGACAATTTGATCGACGCGATGGCAAAAGCGCGAATCGACATTCGAGAGAGGCAGTTAAAGAACGATCGGTACGGCGATAACGTAAACGAGAAGAAGAAAAACCCGTCACGTGCGAGAGGCGATGTGAATTCGTATCTCTATTTTTCTCAGCTCAGCGGCCTACCGTTGTTAACCCGAGAGGGAGAAGTGGAGATCGGCATACGCATCGAGCAGGCTCAAGACGAGCTGCGCGACCTAATCCTCGATTCCGGGGCGATCCTCTACGAGCTGATTACGCTCGATCCGCGCATTCGAACGGGCGATATTCGCTTTATCGATTTGCGTTACGGTTCTTATCAAGGTCGGGAAGAGCAAGAAAAACGTGTCGTACATCAAATCATTCATAAGGTGAGCGCTCTCGAACATAAGCGACTCAGCCTGTACGAGTCTTTATATGATGGCCGCTTCTCAAAGGAAGAAAAGCGGGCTATAATAAGGCAGATAAAAAGCATCCGCTCCGAGGTACGGCGACAACTCTCGGCCTTGCGCATCAGCAGCGGGTTTTGGCGCGAAACGCTGGCTAGACTTAAGCAATTGGCGGCTCGCCTGGGCAGCACGTCTCAACCGTCGCTCGTGAGTAGACCTTATTCGTCGAAACGGGCTACTTCGATTCGGTTTTCACCGAACTCGGCCGTCGAGCAGGTAGAGTTATTAAATCATTTAAGCGATTATCGTGTGCGCGAGCGCTTTCGCCGCGATCGTTCGACCTCAAGCGTTCGTGGTGGCCGCAACTACCTGGAAAAGTACATCGGAATAAAAGTCGATGACTTGCCGCGCATCGTTAGACGCATCGAGGCCGCATACGACAAGGCTGAGCGAGCCAAGGCCGAGATGGTAGAAGCAAATCTGCGAATTGTGGTGACTTTCGCGATGAAATTCGTGGAAAAGCCGATCCCTCTGGCGGATCTGATTCAGGAAGGCAATATCGGCCTTATGCGCGCGGTGGAAAAATTCGACTATCGACTCGGGCACCGCTTTTCGACCTACGCGATCTGGTGGATTCGACACGCGATGAAACGCGCCATTATCGATCACGCTCAGCCGATTCACTTGCCGGTACGCACCAACGAGCATCTCTGGAAGATAGCGCGCTTTTCCAACCAGTACATCAACAAACTCGGACGAGAGCCGACTGCGCAGGAGTTGGCGAAAGGCTTGGGCTTATCGCTGCGAAAAATCAACGATACCCTCGACGCCCCCAATTCGGTTCTTTCTTTGGATTCACCGCTTGCGGGCAAGTTCGATCGACCCTTAGGAGATTTCGTCGTCGATGCCTCCGTCGAACCGGAAGACGATAAAATGATACGTAAGGAGCGTGCGGCCTACACCAATAAAATACTCAAAGTTTTATCCAAGCGAGAGCTGTATGTTATTCGCAAGCGATACGGCATTGGAAGAAGCGGCGATCATACGCTGAGAGAAATCGGCGAGGATTTAGGAGTGAGTCGCGAACGCATTCGACAAATCGAGGCCGAGGCTCTTGAGAAGCTCAGAACTCGAAGCGCCCGTTTGGGGCTCGACAGCTCGTGTAACGAACAAAGCGCTATCGGCTAGAGCGCGGTTCAGCGCCAGCGGGTCGCGTGCCAATTTTTTTTGCCTCGTCTTATCAATATGGTTCGACCGTATAGCAAATCGCTTGTGGTCAGTTGGCGTTCCGGCTCAACTTTTTCGCCGTTGACCGTGATGGCGCCGGTGCTGAGAAATTGTCGCGCCTCTCTTTTTGAGCTCGCGAGCGAGGTTTGAGGTAAAAGCTCGACGAGAGAAAGGCCGTTTCCCGACAACAGCGCGCGATCGTGCTGAGTATGGGTGACGTCTGCAAATACCTCGTCGAGCATCTCTTCGCTTATCTTACGAACATCGCCGCTGAAAAGCGCCTGGCTCGCGACCTCGACCTTGGCTAAAGCATCCGCTCCGTGCAGCAACTCGGTCATGTGACGCGCAAGCTCTCGTTGGGCGATTCGTTGATGGGGTGATTGAGCGTGCTGTTGCGAAATCGTTTCGATCGCGTTTTTCTCCAGGAAAGTGTACCACTTCAAAAATGAAACCACGTCAGCGTCGTCAGCGTTTATCCAGAATTGATAGAACGCATAAGGGCTGGTTTTGTCCGCCGTAAGCCAGACCGCACCCTTTTCCGTCTTGCCGATCTTCTTTCCGTCGGAACGGGTCACCAAAGGCGTCGTTATGCCGAATGCCGCCACCTGC
This sequence comes from Deltaproteobacteria bacterium, assembly GCA_016929805.1. GTDB lineage: Bacteria > Myxococcota_A > Polyangia > Polyangiales > JAFGIB01 > JAFGIB01. The sequence continues at coordinate 24,418 of JAFGIB010000181.1, forward strand.
TGAGACGACTCGCGCCCGAGCTTGCGGCGAATCAGATCGACACCGGCCGCGATGTTGCCGTACTGATCGGAGCCCGCTATCTGCACGGAACAATCGACGGTTTTTTTGAGGTGAAGAAAATCATATGCCTGCAGCAATTGATAGCTGAATTCCGTGTAGCTGATCCCCTGCTCCCGATTTAATAAACGCTCTCGAACCGAATCTTTTTGGATCATCGCGTTGACCGAGAAATGTTTGCCGATATCCCGCAATACCTCGATAAAATTGAGTTTTGTAAGCCAGTCCGCGTTGTTGACGATCACGGCGGCGTTTTCTTTCTTGGGATCGAAATCGAGCAGGCGCTCAAAGACGGGGCGTTGTCCGGCGATGTTCGCGTCTACCTGTTCGCGATCGAGCAACTGTCGTTCGGCGTCCTTGCCGGAAGGATCGCCGATCAATCCGGTGCCGCCTCCGATCAACACGATCGGCTTATGTCCCGCCCGTTGCCAGTGCACGAGCAGCTTTATGGGTATTAGATTGCCGATGGTTAGACTGTTAGAGGTCGGATCGAAACCGCAATAGCCGACACGACCCGGCGTCGCGAGATGCTCTTTAATCTCTCTATCCGCCGTGGTCTGATGTAACAGTCCGCGCCACTCGAGTTCCTCTAAAAAAGACATTTCTAATTCCTCTCAACCATGCACGAGCGCCCCGGGATATCGTGACTACACGGCTTGCGCTCGACGCGTCAAAAGCAGAATAATCTGATCAAAGCTCAGCCCGGTCTGTATGGAACCGTCCGCCCGCGTCCAAAGGCTGGCTCGTTCGCTCTCGCCGGGCTCCAACCACACGGCCATCGGAATGCGGCGTTCGTCGGCGTATTTGCGTAGTTTACCCGGCTGCATCGCGTTCAGCGTCAACTCCACACGCCGGTCCGCACTACGCAGCTTGGCCGCCAGCTCGATCGCCGCCCGTTGCTCCTGCTGGCGACAGGCAGCGACTACCAGATCGAGATGATCGAGCGATTCGGGAAACAGGCCGCCTTCCTCCATGGCGACCAAAATGCGCTCGAGGCCTAAGGAAAAACCGCAGGCCGGCGCTCGTCTGTTCATGAACATTCCGATCAAGTTGTCGTAACGACCGCCTCCGCCGAGAGAAACGGCGAGATTCGGCGCCGCCGCTTCGAAAATACAGCCCGTATAGTAATCGAGTCCTCGAGCCAAGCTGACGTCAAAGGCGAAACGGCGCGCCGCGGGCGTAACCTCGCTGAGAGAAAGAACCGCCTCGACTTCTTCCACTGCTTGACGGCCCGGCGCATGGCCCGCGACATGGCGCTTGATACGTTCTAAACTCGGCCTTTCTCCCACGAGCGACAGGAGGCTCATGCGCGCCTGCTTGTCGACGCCTCTCTTTTCGAGCTCCGCCTCTACTCCGGGTATTCCCAATCTATCCGATTTATCGATGGCGGTTATGGCTTCAGCCTCAAGCGTTTCCGGCACGTCGGCGAGCTGGACAATCGCTCGCAACAACACGCGATGGTTTATTCTTATGTTGAACGATTCGAATCCGAGACGAGTCAGGCACTCGCTGGCAACCGCTCCCAGCTCGACTTCCGCCGATAAGGAGGAAGATCCGACCACGTCCACGTCGCATTGATAAAATTCCCTGAACCGGCCCTTGCCCGGAGTATCGGCACGCCAAACCGGCTGGATCTGAAAAGACTTGAAAACCGGCGGTAGTTTCGCTTGATAGGCGGCGTATACGCGCGCTAGAGGAACCGTCTGGTCGTATCGAAGTCCCACGTCCGCCAGCAGCATTTCCGCTCCTGGCGCGGTCTCCCCGCTTCGACCGGTCACAATCGCTCCCGGCTGGCTTAGATATTCGCTCGCTCGACGGATGCCTTGCAGAAGCGGTTGTCCGCGCAATAGAACTTTGAATAGCAGTTGATCGCCCTCCTCACCGTATTTTCCGAGTAAAGTTTCCAGTCGCTCGAATGTCGGCGTTTGAAGAGGCTCAAATCCGTATTTCTCAAAAACCTGACGGATGATTCGGGTCGCGTATTGCCGTCTGCGAACCTCTTGCGGTAAAAAGTCGCGACAGCCTTTTGCCGGAGATGTTTGCGTTTTCTGAGCCATGGATTCGCCCTTAATACAACCATCGAGCGAAAAATAAAGCATTCATCCAGATGTAATCACTCACCCGGGGGATTCCCGGTCCGCCGCCTCCTTGTTTAGGGCCCGACCGTTACCCGGCGATTTTTTTACGAAAACGGCCCCTTCTCGAATAAACTGTAAAGATCGCACACATGGACGCTGATAATAAGACCAGTAGGTCTTTGCAAGCGAGGGGTAAGGTAAGCGTTGCGGCGCGAGCGCCCTAGCGCTCGAAAGGCGCTTCGCGTGCGCGGTTTTAGAGGTATAATAATAATTGAAAGGCGCTCCATTATTTCCCGCGAATCCATAAATGAAAGAAAGCGAACTCGAAAGACTCAAGCGAATCGAAAACCTTGCATGGGAGGCTGTAAAACCAAATCCTCCGAAAGTGCACCAGCAAGCGCTCGCCGCGTTGCGCGACGCCCTTATGGAAGGCTCTTGTCGGAACGGACAGGACCTGCGAAGGAGCGCTGTAACCCAGCGCATTATCGAGAAACACGATGAATAGATAGGTGTTGTTCTCTCGTTTTTTTGGATTGATTGATTCCGCGTGGATTTACTCGAGCTACAGCAAAAAGGCGATAGCGTAACTTTTTCAGTAAAGGTCATTCCTCGGTCATCCCGCTCCGCGGTTGTTGGAGTGGTTGACGGGATGTTGAAGGTGACTTTAACGGCCGCGCCAGTGGACGATGCGGCGAACATCGCTTTAGTGAGATTGCTCGCTCGAATTCTCGATTTACCGAGGTCCGCGATTAACATCGTCCGAGGCAAGCGCTCTAGAATCAAAACGGTTAGCGTCCAAGGTATTGACCGGACGGGAATCATCAGCGCCTTGGATCAAGCGAGGTCAGCTTGATGTTGTAATAACTCGGTCGGCGTAAACCGCTTTGTTTGACATATTTTACGCACCATATCGCCTTTTCGCTCGATTTCTTTCGCGACTTTAAGGTAAATTTTCCTCGTTAGCGAGAAAAGGAATAGGCATGAACCTACTCGAAAAGACCAAGATGTTTGCGGAACGAACCGGGAAAAACCGGTACGCGAGCAAGATAGTTCCTTTGGAAACGATTTTCGGAAACGTCCACCGGGGGGATCGTATTTTCATCGGGACCGCCTGCGGCGAACCTCAGTACCTGGTGGCTTCTCTTGTCACCTACGTCGAGTCTAATCCCAAGGCGTTCGTTGACGCCGAGGTCCTTCACGTGTGGACGCTCGGGCTCGCCCCTTACGCGAACCAGAAGTTTAAGAGTAATTTTAGGCAGAATTCCTTTTTTATCGGCCCGACAACGCGAGAGGCCGTCAACGAGGGACTCGCCGATTATACACCGATCTTTCTCTCGCAGATCCCGGCGCAATTTTACCGCAAGACGACGCCGATCGATGTCGCGCTGATCCAGGTATCGCCTCCCGACATCAATGGTTACATGTCTCTCGGGGTATCGGTAGACATCACCAAGGCGGCGGTCGAGAACGCGCAGCTCGTCGTCGCTCAGGTGAACGGATTTATGCCGCGCGTTCACGGCGATACCTTCATCAACGTTGCCGAGGTCGACTTCCTCGTTTACCACGACGAGAAGCTGCTCGAATACGTGTCCACCGCCCCGGACGAAATCGTCAATCGCATCGGCCGCTATGTCGCCCGCATCATCCAAGACGGCGACACCATCCAGGTGGGCTATGGCTCGCTGCCGAACGCGATTTTGGCGAACCTCATGCAAAAAAAGCAGTTGGGCGTTCACACCGAGCTGATTTCCGACGGCATCGCGGAACTTATGAAAGCAGGGGTCGTCGATAATAGTAAAAAGACACTTCACCGAGGTAAGACGGTGGCGACCTTTTGCATGGGCAAGGAGGAGACCTACGACTACATCCACGACAATCCGTCGCTCCAATTCGCGCCGGTTGATTACACCAATAACCCGTTGGTGATCGCGCAAAACAAAAATATGACCGCGATCAACGCCGCGCTGGAGGTCGATCTGACAGGACAATCAACCGCGGAATCGATCGGTAGCTTGATCTATTCGGGTATCGGCGGGCAAGCGGACTTCATGCGCGGAGCGGTGCTCGCGCCCGGGGGCAAGACGATCCTCACGCTTCCCTCCACGGCCCAGAACGATAGCGTGTCGCGAATCGTACCGGTTCTAAAAACCGGAACGGCGGTCACGCTTATTCGCGGTGATATCCACTATGTGGTGACGGAATACGGCATCGCTTATCTGCACGGAAAAAATATTCGCGAAAGAGCCATGGCTTTGATCGCGATTGCGCACCCGAAGTATCGATCCTGGTTGATAGAGGAAGCCAAACGCTTGAACTATATCTATCGCGATCAAGCCTTTATTCCGGGTAAGAAGGGCGAATATCCGGAAGAATTGGAGATGTATCGCACCGTCAAGACGGGTCAGGAGATCCTGCTCAGGCCGGTCAAGATATCCGATGAACCTCTACTAAAGGACTTTTTTTACGACCTTTCGGATAAAAGTATGTACCGCCGGTTCATCTCCCGCCGCACCGACATGCCTCACGAGCGGCTGCAAGAGTATGTCGTCGTTGATTTCAGCAAGGGAATCGTCTGTTTAGCCATGATAAACGAGGACGGCAATGATCTTGTGGTCGGGCTGGGCCAGTACGATATCATGGAGTCGATGCAGTACGCGGAGGTCGCCCTGGTGGTTCGCGATACCTATCAGAATCGAGGCATCGGCGAACAGATCGTCACTTATCTCGCGACGATTGCGAAAAAACAGGGACTCGCGGGTTTCACCGCGGAGGTTTTATTGGAGAATAGCGCCATGCTGCGCGTCTTCGAGAACATGGGTTTTGAAATAGATAGAAGGATCGAAGGCGACGTTTACGCGCTTAAAATGGCCTTTAAGACCGCGTAATATGTCATTTCGAGGCGCTAGAAATCTCTGTTTTAGATCGCTCGTTTTGCTCGAAGTGACGTGTTCGCCACGACTTTTATAGACGTTACCGGTTGGCTCGGTATCTCCGGGTGTGGGGCCGGGACTACCGCAGTCGTAGCCTACGAATTCGTACCCCCGAAACACGCCACGGTTGGATCCGTTGCGCGGCTTACGCCAGGATGGCTAACGATTTTTTTACATCGACCCTAATTTCAGACATCCTGATCTGGACAAATCGCCGAAGAAGCCTTTCGCGAAGGGAAGACCCATAAAAACAGGAGTTTCTCCTGTTTTTATG
>JAFGIB010000182.1 GCA_016929805.1 Deltaproteobacteria bacterium
ACTGCGGCCGCGCCCGCGGGCGTGCTCGCGGCTTTCGTCCTCGGAAAAATCCTCGCCGTGGCGCTGGTATGGCTGCGGTTTTTCTTGCGGGCGCGCTCGCGATCGCGTCCGGTCTTGGCGGGTTTATTTCGAACAGCCTCCTTAGGGAGACCCCCTAGCTCGCGTTGCCTAAATTCGTAGCGCCTGCTTTGGCGGCTGGGCGTCGCTGGGACGCAGGTAAAGCGGTTCAGTTGCGGTCAGATCGCTCGGTCCGATTTCTTTTAATATGCGTTCTGCTTCGAACGAGAGATTCGCCGCTCGAATACGATCGGCGGCCGGGTCGGCCAGGTCCAGCGATTGACCAAAGACCTCAAAGAATTGTCGCTCGTAGCGTCGTGCGCCGTCGCCGCAGAGGCATACCGGTGCGCCTCCACTCGCTGAAAGAAGTCTCTCCGCAGCCTCTTTTGGCCGCGCGTGCGTGGGCATTAGAAGCTCATTAATCCGACCTTGATCATCCGTTCCATACAAAGCCTGGTAGACCTCGCCTCGGTATGCATTGACAACCGTGCCGACGAGGCAAGTCCCGCGGATAGCGCCGCGCGCCAGCACGCGCAGCGAATTCACCCCAACAAAAGGCTTCGCCGCTGCGATCGCGAACCCTTTCGCCGTGGCCAGCGCCACGCGTATACCGGTAAACGATCCCGGCCCAAGACCGACAGCGACGAGATCGATTTCGCTAAATTCAACCCGGGCTTCCTTTAACGCGGAATCGATTCGTGGTAAAAGCATTTCACCGTGCTTAGCCTGAACGTATGTTTCAGTTTCCGCGAGCGTGATACCATCACGCACTACGGCTATCGAGGCGATAACGCTTGAGGTATCGAAAGCTAGGATCCGCATTGCAGCTAGCTTTTAGCCGAGATAGGCGAACACAACAATAAATCTATGAACTTATTTTGGAGCGAATTACGAGCGGTAGTCCCGTCGGCGAAGTAATATGACAGGTAGGAGCGAAATCAGCGTCTACGATGATTCCGAAAGATGAGAGCAAAGCTCGTAGCAACGGAAAAGACATGAGAACAAGAAATGGATTGGCTGTTGAACGAGCGACCGATGAGAAGAAGTCGAAAGAGGGCGAAGAAACCCGTCGCGAACGTATTATAAGTAATATTAAGACCATCGGCGGGGCCGTGCTTCTAGCCCTGCTAATCCGTACAGTTCTGTTTGAAGCCTTCGAGATCGAAGGACCGTCGATGGAGCCGACGCTGCTGAACGGCGATCGGGTGGTTGTTGCAAAGTACTATTATGGACTCTTTTTACCTTTTCAACGAGAGAGCATTCTCAACTGGGGTCAACCCAAACCGGGTGACGTGGTTATCATCAAGAGTCCCGCGGACAACGTCGATATCGTCAAGCGGGTTGTCGGGCTACCGGGAGATATTATTGAAATCCGCCAGGACGAAATTTTACGCAATCATAAACCGATGGGCCTAAAGGACATCGGACCCTGCGTCGAGGGTCGCGGAAAGTACCGGGCACCGCAATGTCGTGTGCGGTTATCGCGAATAGACGATAAAGAATATCGCACCAGCGGGGTGCCTTTATTTCAAACTCGTCTTCCTATCAGAGTGCCGGAAGGACACGTTTATGTTCTCGGAGACCATCGCGACAGCTCGAATGACAGTCGCAGCATCGGCATGATTCCTTTCAATCGCCTGAAAGGAAAAGCTTTGGCTATTTACTGGTCCAACGATCGAGACGGGTTTCGTTGGAGTCGTATCTTCCAATCCGTGCAATGACCCTTTCCGGTGCTTTTCCTGTTCGACCGAAAGGTTAGGGCGGTCTAGTCGTTCGTATTCAAAACGCGCCGACCGATTGCGAGCTTGGGTTTTGCCTTCGATTTTCGAACGCTACAGATTTTACTATAATCGGTAGCCCTATGAGTACCAACCCGCGAGATGTTGTGCGTAAACGGCTGCAGATCGAACGAGGTACGATCTACAAAGACGCGCCTCAACGGCTGGTATTGGTGTATCCCAGCCCCTATCACGTCGCTATGTCTTCGTTAGGCTTTCAGACGATCTACCGACAGATCAACGACAAGCCGAAGCGAGCGGCGGAACGGGCTTTTTTACCCGATTTCGACCGATCGGACAAGAGAGGAAAAGCGACGCTTTTCAGCTATGAGTCGGGCCGTCCCCTTTATGATTTTCCCATCGTGGCTTTTTCTATTGCGTATGAACCGGAATTGTCAGGACTGGTAAAGGTTTTACAGCTCGCTCATATTCCGCTGTTTTGGCAGGAACGCGACCAATCCCATCCGTTTGTGCTGTGCGGGGGTCCGCTAACCTTTTCGAATCCGCTGCCGCTTTCCCCGTTTGCCGACGCGATTTTAATCGGCGAGGCTGATCAGACGATCCATCAGGCGCTTGATATTGTTTTCGACAGTCGTAGCCGGAACGAGGCGCGAGAGATTCTAGCTAGCGAAATCGCTTCGTGTCTCGTTCCAGCGGTGCACGGCGCGGCTTTGCGGACAAAAGCTGTTTGCGATAAAGCGGAGTTGCCCGCCTTTTCTTCTATTCTGACGCCGAATACGGAACTTAGCGATATGTTCCTTGTGGAAGGGGTTCGCGGATGCGCCCACCGTTGTAGCTATTGCGTCATGCGACGCTCGGCAGAAAGCAGCATGCGAGTGGTTCCGAAGCAGGTCGTTTTAGAGTTGATTCCAGACGAAGCGAGCCGGGTTGGGTTGGTCGGTGCGGCGATTAGCGAACATCCCGACATCACTGAAATCATCGATACCCTGGCGAGCCGGCAACTCGAAGTCGGCTTATCGTCTCTTAGGCCTGAGGCGCTCGACCTTCAACTCGTTACCGCTCTTAAGAAAGCCGGGTATCGTACGCTGACCACGGCCTTGGACGGAGCGAGTCAAAGGCTTAGAGATCGGGTTGAACGAAACGTTCGGCAGGATCAGATCATACAAGCGGCGAAATTAGCGCGCCTTTTTAACTTCAAGCGTCTCAAGCTTTACGTCATGATAGGGTTGCCGGACGAAGAGGACCGAGATATCGATGAGTTGATCGATTTCACCGAGGAGCTAGCGCGTATTCATCCGCTCGCTCTAGGTGTCGCTCCGTTCGTACCCAAGCTAAACACTCCCTTAAGCCAGGCGCCCTTTGCGGGTATCAGATTGATCGACGACCGTCTTCGTCGTCTAAGGCGCGCTATCGGTGGAAAAGCGACACTGCGGTCGGTAAGCGCTCGTTGGGCCTGGGTTGAATACATGCTTGCTCAAGGCGGTCCTGCTCACGGCCGGGCCGTGGTTAAAGCCGTGGTCAAAGGCGGCGCCTTTCGCGACTGGAAAGAGTCGCTGGAAAACGCAGAATGAACCTTAGGAGGCCGGTCAAAACAAACTCGCCAGTTGCGGCCGCGTACACGGGCGCTCTCTCGGTTTTCATCCTCGAAAAAATCCTCGAAATAGCGCTTCTACCGCTGTGGTTTTTTCTGCGGGCGCGCTCGCGACTGCTCTCCGCGTACGCAACCGGTCGTGGCAAGTTTATTTTGACCGGCCTTCTTAACGTTGCAAAAAACGTCGAGCGGAAACGCGAAAAAAGCGATGAAATAAGCTTACGCGGAAGTTTTTTAGGACCGCAGTGCGCCCTAATTGAGGTTAAAAAAAGCGAGCCCTTAGATGCTTAACACCACAAAGGTCCAAACCCTACTTCGATAGATCAACAATAGAAGTCGGTCTCCCTTTTTATTTTTTTCTATCTTTTTCTCAAAATCGGAAACACCGCTGACCTTTTCGCGATTGACTTCGACGATAATGTCTCCGGGCCTTAGGATTCCGCTCGCCGGAGATCCCGGTTTGATATTTGACACCACCACGCCTTGCTTGACCTCTTCAGCTCTCAGTCTACTACGAGCGGTGTCGTCAAGAGGGGTTACGCGGAAGCCGAGCTCGCCCGCGGTTGTTTCCGACTTTTTGCCGGGCTGCGCCGTACCCGTCGCGACTTCTACATCCATCTCTCCGATTTTTATCGTTAACGTTTCTCTTTTACCTTCTCGTATGACGACGAAGGGCGCAATCGTACCCGGGCGAATGGATGCGACCAGGTGGGGTAACTGCCTGGCTGACGACAACTCGACTTCGTTGACGACAACGATTATATCCCCGGCTTTCATTCCCCCTTTTTCGGCGGGCGAATCCGGCATGACATTCGCAACCACGGCGCCTTTTCCGCTTTTTACCCGGAACGCTTTAGCTAAATCGTCGGTCATAGGTTGAAAGGATATACCCAACCAACCTCGGACCACCTTTCCGCTCTTCCGAAGCGAATCGATAAGGCCTTTTGCCAGGTCTGACGGGATCGCAAAACCGATCCCTTGACCCCGGGGCGCAATCGCGGTGTTAATTCCCACGACCTCGCCGCGAAGATTAAAAAGAGGACCTCCGGAGTTGCCGGGATTGATCGACGCGTCGGTTTGAATGAAATCATCATAGGGACCGGCGCCGATTACCCGCTCTTTCGCCGACACGATTCCCGAGGTAACCGTATGGTCAAGTCCGAAGGGGTTGCCGATGGCGATGACGTGATCGCCTACTCTTAGCTGACTCGATTCGCCAAACGAAACGAAGGGTAGATCTTTAGCCTTTTTTATTCTCAGGAGCGCGAGATCGGTGCGTTCATCCGATCCGACCAACTCGACCTCGAAAACCCGATCGTCCGTCAGTTGAACCTCGATCTTATCGGCCCCTTCGATGACGTGGTGATTGGTCACTAAAAGTCCGCTCGGATCAATGATAAATCCGGATCCGACAGCCCTGAGCGACTCCTCGGGTTCCGGCGTTAAAAACGGCTGGCGCTTTTCCCTAGGTCCGAAAAACCACTCGAAAAGACTATCGGGGCCTAACATTCCCGGCATTTGCGGAGTATCGACCTGGGTACGGATATTTACCACCGCGGGCGAGACCTTTTCGACCAACGGCGCTAATGAAACCCGCGGATCGTATGTGACCGGCTCGACGGGGCCCTTTGCCGTCTTGGAAGCTTTTTTTTCGGCCCCCGCCGCGCCGCAGGCCACAGCGGCTACCAATACTAAAGCTAATACGACGAAAAAACGACTCACCTTGTTTCTTATAAATGTTCGGGTCATGATCTCTCCAGCATCGGTTATATTCTTTTATCTACTACATTCGCCGGAAGTAAATTATTTCAAAAATTCAACTCAAGAGGAGCGAAGCGCCTTTTATTCGAAGTAAGCGTTCAGGGCGGCAAACAAGTCGGCGGCCGATTCGCCTGTAAAACCGAGCGCGCCCGCAGGGCCGGCAATGATGGTACTTGCTGTACCTGACGAGCCGGCGCGAGGACGAAAGCCGGTTTTACGG
>JAFGIB010000183.1 GCA_016929805.1 Deltaproteobacteria bacterium
GCTACTGCAGGCGTTCGATAAGATCGTTTCCGAGCACGCCGTGTTCAACGAGGTTTTTGATGTAATATGAGGGGATGGCTCAGGGTAGGATCTCGTTTATTCGGTGATTCGAACGTCGGCGAATCGGAAGCGCGAATGCTTTTTAGTGATCCATTTGTCGACCATTTGGTCGAAATACGACGACCGAATCGTCGACAGGTTGGATGACGAGGATCAAAAATAAGTTTGCAGAATGGAAAAAAGCGCGTGCCTTGAGGCCCTTTCGCCCTTCTAGGCCGTGGCACATTTTGTGCTTGGTCTACAAGAAGACGAAGTAGCAACGCTTTAGGGCAAAAATACAAGGAGAACGAATAATGAAAACCAAATACCTAACGGGAATCGGGCTTGGGGCGCTGATGGCGACCTCAACCGTGTTTGCTCAGGTCGATGATACGCCGACCAAAGCCAATAATTCTTACAAGGTGGCGACTCAGCTACGAGATAAACAGGGCGAGGGGCAAAGAGCGGGCGAGAAGGGCGACGGAACTAAACAGTCGCAGGCGCAAGCCCAGGCCCAGAACCAAGTTAAAGCTAAGAACGCGGTAAAGACCGAGTTACGAGCTAATAATAGCAAGAAAGCCGGCGGTTCCGGTAAAGCAATCGAAACCGGCATTAAGAAACAAGGATCCAACGTCGCGAAAGGTAGTCAAGCCAGCGGAGAAAAAACGCAGGCTAAAAAGGGCGAGCAAGCCTCGGAACAAAATAAAAATGCCGGGCAAGGCGAAGCGGATCGGTCGAAAACGCAAACCCGCGATAAGAAGAAGATCCAAGCTAAGGATGGAACCGGAGACGGAAAGGGATTCGTAGATAGCGACGGGGATGGAATTAACGACAAAGCGAGAAAGAACGCCCAAAAACAGGTAGTCAGTGGTCAGGGGAATAGAAAAGGCGTCGGCCAGGGTAGCATGGCGCGCGGCAGGTATCGGAATATGACGACCGCTACAAGCCTAGCCGGCTCCGGGCAAGGTCGAGGTACAAGAGGGTACGGACAAGGATTTGTCGACGCCGACGGCGACGGCGTTTGTGATAACTACCAGAAACGCGCTGGATCTCGCCAAGGATCAGGTGCGACCGGCGCGGCCATTGGATCGAGTACCAGCACCGGTTCGGGACAACAGGGCTCGGGCTCAGTCACCGGCGGTAGCGGTAGACAAATGGGCGGAAGACGATAATAGTAGAATATAGTTCTGAGTTATGAAACAGGAGGTCCGCGGAAGCTCGCCGCGGACCTCCTTCGGACCGGAGGGGCTTCGCCGTGGAAAAAAAAAGACGATTTATTACCATCTCTTTTGCGGTCGCGCTATGCGGGATAACCTTTTCGGCATTCGCGGAGGAACCCAAAGACGTACGACGCGGTTCGAATTCGGTCTCTGAAACAACGGCGGCCGGCGGTAAATCATCTTCGGATTCGAAAGCTGCCACCGCGCAAACGCCTCGGGCCAAAAGCGAGCCTGAGAATAAGAAAAAGACGCAAGCCGCAACTCGTACTACTCCGTCTCCCAAAAAGGTAGGTAAAGTAAAACCTAAGAGCGAAGCGTCGACCCAAGGTAACCGCGCACAAGATCGTTTCGTCGACCGGGACGGTGACGGGTTACGAGATGGCAAGGAGCACCGATTTCGAGGTCGGTATCGACGCGACAAAGCCGGCGGTCGCGAAGCGACGTCTCCGCAACGAGTCGTGCGGCTTCGACAACGCTACGGCGCAACAGGAGATACGCCGCAGCGGGGTTCACAGGGCCGACGAGGTCAGTAATGGTAGGTTATGTAACAAACCGATTGTTTACCTTAACGTTGCAAAAACCGCGTCGGCGTAAACCGCTTCGCTCGCGAAAAAGCGCACAAACGAAGCGCGTGCTCACTTTTTTTGAACCTCACTTAGGGTGCACTAGCCTGCGGTCCACAAAAAGTTCCGAGCGCCCCTGTTTTATCGCTTTTTTAGCGTTTCCGCTCGACATTTTTTTGCAACATCAAGGTTTATTAAAATTACGCAAGGGTGGAGACGTTAGTGCCATATGGGTTTCCTGGTTGTCGAGCGATATAGATTATAGTCGGGTCTTCGATTAGCAGTCTTCGTTATTCTTGCTATCCTAACCGCTTTATATCCGCTCGCTACTGGGTTTTGAATATGAACAGTCAATCTACTTTTTATCGATACTTCATCTATTCAGCGGTTATATCCAGTTGTTTTGTGATTCCCTCGGGTCTGAACGCCGACGGATTTCGGGCGCAGGCCGGCGAGACCACTTGGGTGACCGACAACGTATTTTTAGACCGGTCTCTAGAGTGGGACTTAGTTCTACGTCCCATGGCTGAGCTCGCCGTAGATTTTGCCGACTTCTATACCGCGGGATACTCAGGCGAGCTTAACGTTTACACGCAGCACGAAGAGCTTCTGTCGCACTGGCATCAACTCTACCTGTTTCTCAACCCCGCTTGGGGCCCGGAGGGAGAGCACGAATTTTCACTCGAATTATCCGTCCAAACACTCCGCAACCAAAGCGAGTATTCAGCCAATAATCTCGTGCGGCCGGTTTTGTTCGCCCGGCTCTCCATGGAACCGGAGAGCTGGTTTCGTTGGACTGTCGGTGCCAAAGCCGCATACGGATGGTGTTATGATGATCAGCCGTCCAACACCATGGACTTTTGGGGAAACGCAGAAGTATCGTTTACATTACCTAGTTGGAGCACTCTGTCGCCCAGGGCGGCCTTCGGATATCGTTATTATCCCGATCAAGACCTGGCCGCGGCGGCCGACGATCAAGACCAGCAACTCGAGATCGGAGCCCATTTCAGCCAGGCGCTTTGGGAGAACGCAGGCTTGCAGCTCGACTATGCTTATGCGTATGCCGTCGGCGAAAGCGGCTTGTTGTTGCGCAAGCTGACCCAGGAGCAATTTTCCTATTTAGATCAAGGCTTTCTTTACTCTGGGAATCAGGCCATGGTCGGGCTGAAACAGCTATTAGGCGAAGATTGGGTTTGCGAGATAGCGGCTCGATTCAAGGAGTATCAATTCGCCGGTTGGCGGGCGCTTGACGCGTCCGGCGTCCCCACGGGCGAGGAGAGACATGATCTTCGGCTGTCGCCCGTCGTTAGTTTGAGTTACTTTTGGGACATCGGGCAAACCGATCAAGGCGACGCTAGCGTTCAATTACAATTCAGTTTGGAATATAGCTTTACCAAACAGTGGTCCAATACCGACTTGTATGACGTATCCGCGCATAGCGTCGGCGCGAGTATAATCGGTTCTTTCTAGAGCGCGTCTGAAAAATCCGCCCGAAGGGTTTTGGAGCGCGGCAATCCCGGCTGCAAGGAGCGACGACGATGTACCTTAACGTTGCAAAAAACGTCGAGCGGAAGCGCGAAAAAAGCGACGAACTAAGGGCTCGCGAAAAAATAACTTCACTTTTTTCATCCCATATTGGGCGGATTGTCACATTTCCTCAATCGCGAAATCCTCAAAATATCCCTA
>JAFGIB010000184.1 GCA_016929805.1 Deltaproteobacteria bacterium
GCTGCGGCCCAAAAAAAGTTCCGCGCGCCCTTATTTCATCGCTTTTTTCGCGTTTCCGCTCGACGTTTTTTGCAACGTTAAGGTTTATTGGCGACATAAAGAGAAAAACGAAGAATTGCCACAAGCGCGGGACAAGCACCGCGGGATGACTCTTTTACGAGCTTCTCGACTCTTTTTGGCTTGCGGCCACGGGGAACGGCTCGGGCCTGAACAAATGGTTTTGACTACTCTCCTCAGCTCCCGTATTTTGCACGCGATCCTCCGGTTTTACGCACCGGTCGTCTATCGGAATCGAGGGCTAAAAGTGCAATCGCTTATTGAATTTGACGATCTAATGGCAGTCAGGCGGGATAAAATCGACGCCCTTAGACAATCGGGCCGCATGCCCTACGCGGAGCGGTTTCAAAGAAGCCACGGTCTGGCGCAAGCCAAAAGGCTCGAGGCGGGCACGAAAGGCGTTCGGATCGCGGGGCGCGTCGTCGCCATACGTCTATTCGGCAAGCTCGCCTTCGGGAAACTCTACGATTTCGAGGGAGAAATGCAGTTCTCGCTGAAAAAAAACCTTCTCGATCAGGAATTCAAGCTCTTTCAGAAGATGGTCGATACGGGCGATTTCGTGGGTCTCGAGGGCGAAATCTGGGTTACCAAGACCGCAGAGGTCACCCTGGATGTTCACCGCTGGACCTTTTTATCCAAGGCGCTGCGGCCGCTGCCCGAAAAGTTTCACGGACTTGCCGACAAAGAGCTCAAGCTCAGGCGGCGCTATCTCGACCTGATAAGCAGTGACAAGACCCGGCATATCTTTCGCACGCGCACGCGTATCGTTAAGACCATTCGAGAGTTTCTCGACGAGCACGGGTTTACCGAGATCGACACGCCGGTATTGAGCAACAAGGCGAGCGGCGCTTTGGCGCGGCCGTTTGTCACGCATAGCCACGCGCTCGATATCGATGTCTACCTTCGGATCGCTCCGGAAACCTATCTCAAACGGGCCATCGCCGGCGGCTTTGATAAGGTGTACGAGTTCGCGAGGTCTTTTCGCAATGAAGGGGTGGACGGCTCCCATCTGCCGGATTTCACCCTGCTCGAGGCTTATAGCGCCTATTGGAACTACCTAGACAATATGAGCTTTACGGAAAAGCTTATTCGACACGTGCTCCAAGAGGTCAGCGGTGCGCTGTCGATCAGCTACCAGGGAACGGCCATATCTTTTGAGGGACAATGGCCCGCTATCGGATTAAGGGATTTGATCCTCAAGGACTCGGATATCGACATCGACGCGTACCCGACAAAAGAGGCGCTCTTGTCGGCCGTGACAGAGAGAGCCATCACCCTGGAAAGCCGGACCGAGATAAATAAGGTCAGCAGAGCAACGCTCGTCGATCTCTTGTATAAAAAGGTCTCGCGGCCGAAGATCATCGATCCCCTCTTCATCATCGAACATCCGCTCGATCTATCCCCCCTGGCTCGTAAGAACGACCGCAACCCCTCGGTCGTCGACCGCTTTCAGCTCGTCGTCAACGGCTGGGAGATCGTCAACGGCTATTCGGAGCTCGTCGACCCGATCGACCAGGCGGATCGATTTGTCGCCCAGGCCGGGGCGCGCAGTCGGGGCGACGAGGAAACCATGGAAATCGACATGGACTTTCTAAGATGCATGGAGTACGGCATGCCTCCGACCTCGGGTTGGGGTATGGGAGTTGACCGAATGGTCGCCTTGCTGACCGACGCCTCGACCCTTCGGGACGTGGTATTATTCCCACTCTTGCGCCCGGAATAAGCCGCGATATCGCGGGCGCCGGCTCGCACGGCGGAGCGATCAAAAAGGAGAACCGATATGTTGGAAATCGAGAATCTCTCGGTGGCGATCGGAGATAAACCAATCCTTCACGACGTCTGTCTGAGCGTGCCGAAGGGCGAGACGCACGTGCTGTTCGGCCCCAACGGCAGCGGCAAGACAACGCTTTTGATGGCGATCATGGGTTTTCCGCGATACCGCGTTATCACCGGAAAGATATGGTTTTTGGGACAAGACATCACGGATCTACCGATGGACGAGCGCGCGCGCCTGGGGGTGGGCATGTCGTTTCAAAGGCCGCCGGCGGTGCGCGGGGTCAAAACGCGGGACATCCTCCGCTCGCTCGACCCGAACGCGGGTGTGCAAAATGAGATCCTTGAGGTGGCGCGGCAGCTCAGCCTGGAGGAGCTTATAGATAGAGAGATCAACCACGGGTTTTCCGGAGGCGAGATCAAGCGATCGGAGCTCCTACAGCTTTTCGCGCAAGCGCCCCGCCTGGTGCTGTTGGATGAGCCTGAATCCGGCGTCGATCTCGTCAATATGGCTTTGGTCGGCCAGATGACAAACCGGCTCTTACAGAAGGATCTGCGCCGCACGCGCAGTCGCTCCGGGCTGATCATCACCCACACCGGGCATATTCTGGATTACGTCAACGCCATCAGGGGTTATGTCATGATCGAGGGAAAACTGTGGAGCGAGGGCAATCCGCTGGACATGCTCGACTGCATCAAGCGCAGCGGCTACAAGGAGTGCATGTCATGTCAGAGGTAAGTCATCGAGAAAGAGAGCAGCGAGCGCGCGCGGCGCGGGAGAAGAGAGCGGCCTTTGGTCCTGATCTCGACCTCGGTAAATACGAGCACGCGGTCGAAGAACAGGGCTATCTCGCCGATCTGTCTGCGGTCCCCGCGGACGAGCGACAGACCCTATTGGACACGGGAATCGTTTTGGACGGCACGCGGCAACGCTCCGCGACCTTTATCTTGAAAGACCAGTCGCCGATACACTTTTCGACCAAACAAGAGGATGTGGAAGTCCTGAGCCTTTCACAAGCCCTAAAAACCCACGACTGGCTCGATCAGTACCTTTGGCGCGCCATCGAGGTGGACGCGGATAAATACACCGCCCACGTCGCGCTGGAGCATACCGACGGCTATTTCATCCGGTCGCTTCCGGGCGCGCGCACGACCCTACCGGTTCAAGCCTGCTTGTATCTCGGTCATAAAAAGCTCGCTCAGCGCGTACATAACGTCATCATCGCCGAAGAGAACTCCGAGCTTCACATTATCACCGGTTGCTCCAGCCATCCGATGTCAACCGGGCTTCACCTGGGGGTGTCGGAATTTTACGTCAAGAAAGGCGCGCGGCTCAGCTTCACCATGATCCACAACTGGGCGCCCGGGGTAGAGGTTCGACCGCGCAGCGCCGCGATTATCGAAGAGAACGGCGTGTTTATGAGTAACTACCTCGCGCTCAAACCGGTTCACGCCATTCAGATGTATCCCAGCGCTCGCTGCGTCGGCCCCAACGCGCGCGCGAGGTTCAACTCGGTTTTAGTCGCGCTACAAGGCTCCAGAATAGATTCGGGGTCGCGGATTCTTCTCGATAGCCCCGGGTCAAAGGGAGAGATTATCTCTCGAACGATTTCCAACGGAGGCGAGATCATAGCGCGCGGCGACATTCAAGGAAACGCGGTCGACGTCAAGGGGCATCTGGAATGTCGCGGCCTGATTCTGGGAGAGAGCGGAATGATCCGCGCGATTCCCGAGCTCACCGGAAGGCTCGCGCGGGTCGATCTCTCGCACGAGGCGGCGGTGGGCAAAATCGCTGAAGAAGAGGTCGAGTACCTGATGTCGCGGGGCCTCACGCGCGACCAGGCCACGGCGATGATCGTGCGCGGGTTTTTAAAGGTCGATATAGAGGGTTTGCCGCCCGAGCTCGATAAGGAAATTCAAAAGGCCATGGAGGAGAGCGAGGGCGAGCTTTTCTAGCCAAACAGGGCAAGAGCTTGATGATATGGAAGCCGTCGAGTACCTTTTTGTCGACCACTTTCTCTCGGCCTGCGTGGCGGCTCTATATTTTTTATTCGGAGCAGTCGCGGTTCTCCCGATGATGCGCTTCAACCGCGAGGGGTGCCGGCAGGCCGCGGAATGGATTTTAAGAGCGCTCGCCAGGTTATTCGGCCCCAAGCCCGGGTTGTTGCGCATCGCTTTTACGATTTTTCTCTACAACGGCGCGGTGATGTTCCTCTATATGAGCCTGGGAGTACACCCGCTTTTGCCGAAGCTCGTCGCGGTTTTAACCGGTTTTGTCCTCGCCCTGTGTTTTTCGCTACCCCAAGAGGCGCAGGGCCTGTTGGGTTTTTCCAGCGTCGGCCCGAGCGATTGGGTTCCCGCGCCTCGGCTGGCCATCCTCTGCGGCGCCGCGACCGTGCTCATCGAGCTTCCCTGCTTTTTCTATAGCATCGCCATGGGCATTACGCTGGGACAAGATCTCATAGGCGGGAACCCAGGCTATTTATCCGGATTAATAACGCGGGCGGAGGTTTACTTAATCGTCGTACTTCCGCTTTTGTTGCTGAGCGCGGTCTGCGAAACCGTCGCGATTCGCGGTAGCGCGAGGGCGGTCTGATTTTTGGGTTGCCGAGACCTCGGCGTTTCGAGAGAGCACGCCCTTAGGGCTCGCGCTATCTTTTCCGTTTCCGCTCGACGTTTTTTGCAACGTTAAGGTTACCCCAGAAAACAAAATTATAACCCGTTGAGCCAAGATAGATTATGCAAAAAGGGTTTTTTTCGTAATTCGGCAATAAACCCTCGAGACACTCGCGCGGTTTTTAGATTTGGGAGAGAAAAAGGGGGATTCCAAGGCACTCATATTAAAACCGTTTCGAGCCGAGGACGGATTCTTTTTTATTCCGTGCCGAAACGAGGACTCGTTCCACCTATTGTTCGTTGGGTTATTCGAAATAGAAATCTTTTAGGATATCGGTTTTCGAAAAGGAGTTTAAGCAATGGAAATAGCCACGTGTCGAACTCTACTAAATCTCTCCGCTTCGATCGTCTTTTTCGGCTTTCTGGCCGGCGGCGTCAGTTGCGGTAACGGCGGCGAAAAAGAGTGTGAAGATCCCGAGATATTGTGCGACGGCGAGTGCGTCGATCCCGAATCGGACGTCGACAACTGCGGTAAATGCGGAAATGTGTGCGAGACCGGGGAGCATCAAACCGCCTCGTGTTCTTCCGGCGATTGCGAGCGGAAGTGCTCCAAAGGATATTACGATTGCGACGATGATCTCGGTTGCGAATCCGAGAACCCGTGCACCGAGAGCGATTGCGACGACGACGAGGATAACGACGATGACGGCGATACGGATTGCGAGGATAGCGACTGCGAAGACGACGAGGCATGCGGCGGGAACGAAGATACGTCGACGGTAAGAGAGCGAAATTGCAGCGACGATGTCGACAACGACGACGACGGCGACACCGACTGCGAGGATGACGATTGCGAAGACGACAGCGCCTGTAAAGCAACGGCTAAAATCGAGCGCGATTGCGACGACGGCGAGGATAACGACGATGACGGCGACACCGACTGCGAGGATAGCGATTGCGACGATACCGACGATTGCGAGTACAAAGAAGAACAGACGTGTGATGACGAGCTAGACAACGACGGCGACGGCGATACCGACTGCGAGGATAGCGACTGCGAAGACGACAGCGCCTGCGAAGCAGCGCCGCAGACCGAGAAAGACTGCGACGACGGCGAGGACAACGACGACGACGGCGACACCGATTGCGAGGATAGCGACTGCGACAACAAAAACGGCTGCGAATACGAAGAAGAACAGACTTGTGATGACGATTTAGACAACGACGGCGACGGCGACACCGATTGCGCGGACGCCGACTGCGACGGCGACACGAGCAACGACGGGAATAAATGCGAATACGAAGGCGAGGAGAGCTGCGACGACGGCTTTGACAACGACGGCGACGGCAAAACCGACTGCGCGGACAGCGATTGCGACAATGCCGACGATTGCGAATACAAAGAAGAACAGACGTGTGACGACGAAATCGACAACGACGGCGACGGCGACACGGA
>JAFGIB010000013.1 GCA_016929805.1 Deltaproteobacteria bacterium
ACAGGATCTAAGAAGTGCTTCCGGCTTTCAACCTATTGAAATATTTAGCTATTAACCTGATCGAGAATCATGCTCGGTGATTTAGTGTCCGGTATAGCGTTCGCCGCCCATGACCGGTACCGCATCAAGAAATCCATGGTGCGGGATCTTTCGGTATTGGTCATGTTGATTGCCGAACGGAGCAACGCGGCTCTTCTTTTTGATGATTCAAATCTAGCGCGCGAGAATCTGGCTTCGCTCCGCGTCGCACCCTTTATTACCAGCGCAAGCATTTACGCGGAAGACGGTTCTGTCTTTGCCTCTTACACCGCTTCGAGTGTCGCGCCGGAGGCTTTTCCCCCGCTCGAGCGGGAGCGGCTGCATCGGTTCGAGCCCAACCGACTGGTCGTATTCGAACCGATGATGTTTGAAGGGAAACGGATCGGAACGGTATGTGTGCGGGCAGCCCTCATCGAGCTTGAAGAAGCGTGGCGAAACTACCTTATCTCCGCGATTCTGATCATATTGAGCGCCGGTTTTGCGGCCTTTATACTTTCGTACCGGCTTCAGCAGATAGTGTCGGAACCGATAAAGAACCTCGCCAAGACCGCGCGCTTGATTGCCCAGCAGAAGGATTATTCGGTGCGGGCGGCAACGGAAACAGAAGACGAAACGGGCGTATTGGTCCAGTCGTTCAACATGATGCTGCAAACCATCGAGGCCCAGAATACGGAGCTCATTAACAGCAACAGAGATTTAGAACAGCGTGTGAAGGAGCGGACGCTTGAGCTACAAGCCGCCAAAGAGCGCGCCGAGACTGCCGATAAGTTGAAGTCATTCTTTCTGGCCACCATGTCTCACGAATTGCGCACACCGCTCAATTCTATCATCGGCTTTACCGGCATTATGCTACAGGGTCTGGTCGGGCCGCTTAGTGACGAGCAGAAAAAACAGCTAAACATCGTCAAAACCAGCGCCCACCACCTGCTTTCTTTGATCAGCGACGTTCTCGACATTTCCAAGATCGAAGCGGGACAGCTAACGGTGGCGATGGAACCGTTCAACCTGCGGGAGTCGATTCTCAAGGTCGTCCAGAGTGTGCGCCCCCTGGCCGAGAAAAAGGGACTGGTTCTGTCCGTCGACGGAATTGATGAGGTTTTACCCTGCACCAGCGATGTTCGCCGGGTGGAGCAGGTTTTACTCAACCTACTCAGCAACGCGGTTAAGTTCACCGAACAAGGCGATATCCGCGTGATTTGCGCGCGTGAAGCGCAAAGATACGCGATCATCGTAGCCGATACCGGCGTCGGCATCGCGGAGGAGGAGCAGGACGATCTGTTCCAACCGTTCCATCAAGTCGACACGGGCTTGAGCCGCAAATACGAGGGCACCGGTCTGGGACTTTCCATTTGCAAGAAACTCGTGGTGATACTGGGGGGAAGCATCTGGGTTAAGAGCGACAAAGGCGCCGGGAGCACGTTCGGCTTTACACTTCCGATAGAAGGGATTCCGAAATGACAAAAAGAATTCTTTATATTGAGGATAACGAGCAGAACCTGTATCTTGTGACATTCATTCTGGAACGACGCGGTTACCAGGTCGTCGCGGCTCGGGACGGCCGTGCCGGGATCGAAATTGCCGCTACGTCGCGAACCGATCTGATCCTGCTCGATATCCAGCTGCCTGTCATGGATGGCTATACGGTTGCACGGCAGCTACGAACGAATCCCGATCTTGCCAGAATTCCGATCGTGGCGGTAACCTCGTACGCCATGGCCGGCGACCGTGAGAAGGCGCTGGCAGCGGGATGCAACGGGTATATCGAGAAACCGATCAATCCCGACACGTTCCTGCAGCAGGTGGAATCGCATCTCTCGAGTCAGAAACCATGAGGAGGGTCGGATCTTATGCAAAAAGCCCTGATCGTCGATGACATAGACCAGAATCTGCTTCTTCTCGAAGTGCTCCTCAAAGGAAACGGGTTTGAGGTACAATCGGCCCGCAACGGCGCCGAAGCGCTCGAATCAGCCCGAAATTCCCCGCCGGATGTGGTCATTTCCGACATCCTTATGCCGGTAATGGACGGCTTCACGCTCTGTCGTGAGTGGAAATCCAACGACCGTCTCAAGGATATACCCTTCATATTTTTTACCGCCACCTATACCGGAACGGATGATGAGGCCCTGGGGCTGAAACTCGGAGCCGCGCGTTACGTTATCAAGCCTCAGGATCCGGAGGTTCTGCTCGATATTATTCGCGAAGTTTTAGCTACTCGCGGCAGCGGGGGGCAGCGCGTTTCAGCAGATACCTACCCGCACGAAGTAGATCTGTCCAGGGCTTACGGTGAAGCCGTGTCCCGCAAACTGGAAAAGAAACTGGCCCATTTGGAACGGGTCAACCAGAAGCTTGAGCGCCAGATTGCGGCGCGCGTCAAGGCCGAGGAGGAACTGCGGCAAAGCGAGGAGAACTATCGCACCCTGTTTAACTGCGCTGGCGATGCCATCTTCATCCGCGAACCCTCGGGGAAATTTCTCGAGGTAAACGACGTCGCCGCGGAGCGTTTGGGATATTCGCGGGCCGAACTGTTAGCCCTGACGCCCCGGAACTTCGACGACCCAACTGATTCCGTGGATGTGGATAAACGCACCGAGGTCATCCAACGGAAAGGAAGCGCTATCTTCGAGACGGTACACGTCGCCCGTGACGGCCGTCGCATCCCGACCGAGATCAGCGCCCGCCTGGTCCGCTACCAAGGAAGGCGGGTGATACTGAGCATCGCCCGCGACATCACCGAGCGCAAACGGGCCGAGGAGGAGCGCGAGAAGCTCCAGGAGCAACTACAGGTGTCACAGAAGATGGAGGCCATCGGCAGTCTCGCGGGCGGCGTGGCGCACGACTTCAACAACCTGCTCTCCGTGATCCTAAGCCACACGGGATTCGCGATCGACGGAGAAAAAGACGGCGACTCTGACTCTATCAAGGATGATCTTTTGGAGGTGAAGAAAGCCGCCGACCGCGCCGTGGCGCTGACGCGGCAGCTTTTGGCTTTCAGCCGCAAGCAGGTATTGCAGCCCATTCCGCTGAGCCTGAATCAGGTCGCGGTAGGGATCGAGAAGATGCTCCGGCGGATTCTCGGCGAAGACATCGAATTTATTCAGTCGCTCGCGCCGGACCTGGGCGTGGTATGGGGCGATCCGGGCCAGATCGAGCAAGTGCTGATGAACCTGGTGGTCAACGCTCGCGACGCCATGCCCGAGGGAGGCAAGCTAACTATCGAGACCTCCAACGTGAAGATCGACGAGGAATACGCGGCGCATCACCTGGACACGAAGCCGGGGTCCTACGTCCAGCTCGCGGTCACCGACACGGGCTACGGTATGGACGAGCAGACCAAGAACAGGCTCTTTGAGCCCTTCTTCACTACCAAGCAAAAGGGCAAGGGCACGGGCCTCGGTCTGTCGACGGTCTACGGAATCGTGAAGCAGAGCGGCGGCGACATCTGTGTCTACAGCGAGCTGGGCCACGGGACCACGTTCAAAATCTATCTGCCGCGAGAGCTTAACATGACGGCGACGGTCGCCAAGACCTCAACGGTTCCGATGCGGTCCACGGGAAACGAGACGATCATCGTGGTCGAGGACGCGGAGGCGTTGCGCAATGTCGCGAGAAGGTCCCTGGAGGAGGCCGGCTACACGGTGTTGACCGCGGCAGACGGGGGCGAGGCCCTATCGATCTGCGCGCAGCATGCGGGCGATATCCATCTTCTCGTGACCGATGTGGTCATGCCGCGGATGAACGGTAGATCGCTCGCTCAAAAGCTTTCCAAAGCTCAGCCGACCCTCAAGGTTTTGTATATGTCGGGCTACCCCGATAGCTCGATTGTCCATCACGGCGTGCTTGACGCCGAGGCACATTTCCTCGGCAAGCCGTTTACCGCGGCCGAGCTGACGCGGAAAGTCCGAGAGGTGCTGGACTCGGGCATAACCGACCTTGATGACGAGCAGGTGCAGACGGTCAAGACCGACGCCGAGATAACAGAGCAGAAACTCGACAGGGATGCACTTCGAGCGCTGCCTCAAGACCTCCTACGCAAACTCCGAAAGGCTGTGATCGCTGCACGCTATGATGAAATCGTCGAGATAGTCGAGAGCATGCGGCACACGCAACCGGCCGTGGCTAGTGGATTGCGGCAGTTGGTGGACGGGTTTGAGTATGACCGCGTTCTCTCGTTGCTAAACGGTTGAAAGAGGAAGGCGATGGCAACCGGAGAAAGAAAAAAAAGCGTTCTCATCGTGGACGATTCGCCGAAGAACCTACGGCGCTTGGCCGCGATTCTCAAACGCGGCGGTCTCATTCCGCGACCGATCACAAACGGAAGGTTCGCGGTCGAGGCTGCGATCGAGGACCCTCCTGATCTCCTCCTTTTGGACGTCGAGATGCCGGAGATGTCGGGTCTGGACGTGTGCCGTTGGTTCAAGCGGGACGAACGGCTGCGCAGCATTCCCGTTATCTTCGTCGGCGGGCTTCAGGACGCCGCCAGCAAGATCGAGGCCTTCCGTGTCGGCGGCGTCGATTACGTCTCCGAGCCCTTTCAGGAACAGGAGGTGCTCGCACGCGTTAAGACGCATATGCGTCTCAGACAGCTCCAGGTGGAGTTGATGTCGCACAACCTGCATCTTGAGCAACGGATCGAGGAACAGGTCAAAGTGGTCACGGCTTCCCAGATGGCGACTATCTTTGCTATCGCTAAGCTGGCTGAAGCTCGCGATGACGACACCGGTCAGCACATCGAGCGAGTTCAGACTTTTGTCAGGATGCTGGCCGAGCGAATGCGAGAGATGGGAGTGTATAGGACGCAGTTGACCCCCGCTTTCATCGAACATCTGTATCAGACGGCCTCTCTTCACGACATCGGAAAGGTAGGTACTCCCGACGCTATTTTGTTGAAGCCCGGAAAGCTGAACGCGGAGGAGTTTTCCGAGATGAAAAAGCACTGCGTGCTCGGCGGCAATACCCTCACCGCCGTGCTGCAACGGCATCCCGACAACCAGTTTCTCCGCATGGGCGTGGACGTGGCAAGATCGCACCACGAGAAGTGGGACGGCAGCGGCTACCCCGATGGCCTCAAGGGCGCGGCAATCCCTCTCGCGGCACGCATCGTCACCCTCGCCGATTTTTACGACGCGCTCACATCAAAGCGTTGTTATCGACCCGCTTTCGACCATCACGAGACGTGCCGGTTGATCCAAGAAGGCAGCGGAAACCACTTCGACCCCCATGTTGTGACGGCCTTTAAGTCTCACCAGAACGAGTTCGAACGTATACGCCGGGAGATGCAGGATCGATAATCGCCGTGAGGTCGAGAGCTGGCGCGGTACCTTCAGACCTTTAACTTTCGGTGGTTTGTGGCGCCCCTTTCGGTAACGCCGCCTACTCGTATCCTGACCTCTCCCCCCACAACGGCATCTTTACATCCCGTCCTGTACAGAAATAGAATCGATAAAAAAGTCCTGCTTTTTCCGTACAAAATCTTTCAAAATGGAACCAATTTTGGATCGAAATCGAAGTTATAAAGCGCCCGAAACTACAGTCCGTCAATCGAAATCGAGATTTTTCGGAAGCGTAGATAGAAACGCGGAAATAGCGAAGACGTTTCCTGACGTAATCTGAACCCTAACTCCCGTCGCGTTTCTATTTACATCTCAGCCGTACAATTCTACTCTTCCGGTATTAACGAGACGT
>JAFGIB010000014.1 GCA_016929805.1 Deltaproteobacteria bacterium
ACAGGATCTAAGAAGTGCTTCCGGCTTTCAACCTATTGAAATATTTAGCTATTAACCTGATCGAGAATCATGCTCGGTGATTTAGCTTAAAACTGATTTCGGTAAGCTGCCCGCGCTTTACGCGCACGCCGTCGATTTGACCGCCGTAGTACGCGTCTTGAAACGCGCGGACACTGTAGACGCCTTCCGCAAGCGCGAGTCTTTGTTTCCCGGAGTGGTCGGTCACTCCGAACACGGTAGTCTGTTTACTTTTAGCTATTACCACCGCGTCCGCTAAACCCTTGTCCGATTCGCTGTCGACCACGCGTACGCTGACGGCGCAGTCGTAGCCGGGTTTGATCGGGCTCGCTTCGATCGGCGTGTCAGTCTCCGTAGCTGTTTGTCCATTGCGCTCGATCGCGGGAGGCGCGGGAGACTTTGCGCCGGATGTCTCTATCGCTTGCGCCGCTACAGAGGAATCCGGGGATGCGTCCGCGGATTGCTGTAATCCCGCAAGGCCGCCATCGCCGACCGGCGCGCTATCGCCGCGTTCGGCCTCGGCGTCGGAGAAATCAAAACCCGCGTCCACGCCGCCTTCTTCAACAGCGGCGTCCACGTCATCGGCTGCTCGCTCTAGCGAAGCCTCTCGATTCTGACTGGTTTGAGCGGCCGCCGAATCGACCGCTGCGATTGCGGCAAAGCTCGCTAGCAACGCCGCGAGCGGCCGCCTGCCGTATCTCTGATTGAACATTTTGATATATGTATTTTGACTATTGTATTTTTTCCGTAACAACCGCGATATGCGCGGCGCCGCTTTTACGCGCTAAATCCATTACAGCCATTGCGCGATCAAATGGGACTTGGTCGTGCGCGTCGAAATAGATGTTGCGTTCGCCGCTGGCAACGAGCATGCGCCGCAAGCGTTCGGGAAAGGAGCTGTCTGAATAGACATCACGATTGATTTGAATTTGGCCCCGCTGGTTGACCGTCACCACCAGCGGCGGCGTCTCGTCGTCTGATTCCGCGCTTTCTTCGCCCTTGACCTCGCTCTGCTTTTGCGGAACGTGAATCCAAAACATCTCGCTTAACAAAGGCGTTAAAACCATGAAGATGATCAGCAACACCAGAACCACATCGACCAGCGGCGTGACATTCATTTCAGGACGACTGCGTCCCTTTTTGTCGTTTCGAATCGCCGTAACCTCGAGCGCCATAAATAACTTTCCTTACCTTATGAGTTGAGCAACTGGCCGAACAGCGTCCGAAGCGCGCGACGCCCCGGGCGTCGAGTCGTTCTCGCTTTTACGACGGTTGACGCGAAGCGATACCCCCGGGAAACCGACCTTTTGAGCCACCTGATAGCTCTTTCTCACCTCCGAGTAGAGCACCTTTCGGTCCGCTCGCAAGACCAGGCGCCGTCCCGGCGCGCGGCGAACCGCTTGCGCCAGCGCCTGCTGTAGTCGTTCCGGCGGCACAGCAGTTTCGTCCAGGAAAAATTCGCCGTCCTTTGTCAGCGATAGTACAAAGGGCTCGACCTTACTCTTTTCGTAGTCGTCGACATTGGAAATGCCCGGCACTTCGATATTCAACGAGTCCTCCAATGCCGGGATCACCACCATGAAGATGATCAATAACACCAGCACCACGTCGACCAGCGGTGTCACATTCATCACCGGTCTCGCGTCGAAGCGTTTGCTCTTTTTTAATGGGTATGCCATCTATAATTCTTCTACTAGTTCACCGCGGAAGCCGGTTTTTGTCCCCCCCGAGATTCGTTTTGCTCCGAGCATTCACTAGCCAGCGATTCGCTTCCCGACGAGCTATCCTCGAGTTGATCGACCAACGCGCTTCCCGCATTGGCGATACCCGTTTCGTAACTCGCGATTCGGCCGCTGAGCCAGTTGAAGATCAACACGGAGGGTATGGCGACCATCAGCCCGTAGCCGGTGACGATCAGCGCCTCGGCGATTGCGACGCCTATGGTTCCCATGCCGCCCGAGCCGGTTTCGCCGACCAGGCGAAAGGCGTTGAGAATGCCGAGCACCGTTCCCAACAGACCGATGAAGGGCGCGGTTGATCCCGTGGAAGCGAGTATGTTCATGCCGCGATGAAGCTCGGTGCTGAGCTGTTCCGATTTACGTTCCAGAGCGCGATTGGCGAACTCGGCCGCTTTTGACTCGTGATACCCTTTTGCATATTTATCGAGGTAGGTTTCGACACCCGTAACAATAAAGTTCGCGAGGTGGCTACCCGAGTGCGTTTTCGCTATTTCTAGCGCGCCCGGGTAATCTCTAGACGTCAACTTCGGTCCCGCCGCTTTGGCGAATTTGCGGGATTTTCTGTAGGAACTTAATAGCAAAATCGAGCGGTCGAAAAAGACCGTAATGCACGCGATCGCTTGAACGGTCAAAACGATGACCACGGCGCGCACGAGATTGTTCATGTTAAGCCAGGTTTCGACTAAGTTGAATTCCATAATTTTTTCTCCTTAAACACTTGTAGGTCGGAAAACAAATCGTTGTCTGAAGGGATAGGGAACGGCGGTTCCGTCGGGTAGCAATGCCGGTTGGTAGACCTGTTGTCGTACGCACTTGCGTATGACTTCATCCGGAATCAGAGGATGCGGATTCAGAATGCTTATGGACTCGACCTTTCCGTCGACGCCGATCAGCAAGCGGATCTCGACGCGAATGGTCGCTGCTTGAGCGTGCAGGCCTTGCGGGATCTCCGGCAGTCGGCATCCGGAAATAAAACGCGGCCCTTCAACAGTCGCGCGTTGTTGTTTAGACTCGGCTTCAGGTCTAATCCGTATCGCTCTCTCGACTTCGTTTCGCTCTATGACCTGAGCTTCTCCCGATCCTTGCTCGCTGGCGACGATGCCGTCGATCGGTGCCAGGTCGTCCGCTTCGGCCAGCTCGCCCTCGGCTTCATCGGGTTTCTCGTCCGGTATTTCGCTGAGCGACTCGAGCTTTCTCGGTTTGGCGGCCGCGCGTTTCTTCACCGGCCCCTTCTTTATTTTTAACTCGGGTTTCGTGGATTTCAATTCCGGCCGCAGCGACTTGGGAAGTTCTTCGAACTGAACCGCGAGGTCGTTTTGTCGGCGTTTTACTATCACGCGCGCTGTCGCGACTGCAGCGGCCACGGCGGACATCACTAAAGAGAATATAATCGCGGATAGCAGCAAAGAGGCCCCCAAACGTTTCTGGCTCTCTTTTGCATTCTGATTCTCGCTGAAATCTTCGAACATGGTTTTATTGCTCGTTCCGTTTTGAGATGAGTCTAGATTACGATTGTGACAGTAGCGTGTCGGATTCGAAAAATGAGGGTGACGTAAAAGGTCGGCGTTCAGGGGGCAAACAAGTCGGCGGCCAATTCGCCCGTAAAACCGAGCGCGCCCGAAGGGCCGGCGAGGATGGTACTTGCTGTACCTGACGAGCCGG
>JAFGIB010000185.1 GCA_016929805.1 Deltaproteobacteria bacterium
GACTTGACTGGGTCAAACAACAAATCCGCGAGATCAGTCCTTACGGTGAGGGTCCGCGTTTTCTGATCCATGACAACGATGGCGTTTTCGGCCAATTCGGTGGTCGTAAGAAAACGCATAACGAAAAGAGTTACCGCTACGCCTTCGACATGTGGCTAGATAAAACAACGGGTATCGAAGGGATTCCTATTCCTTATAATGCTCCGGATGCAAACGGTTATCTCGAAAGATTCAATTTGACATTACGAGTAGAAGCGCTTGACTATTTTATATTCTTTTGTGAGAAGCATATTTACAGGGTATGCAAAGAATATATTGAGTACTATAATCACGGCCGTCCATCGCAGGCGACTCACGCGATTCCGGATCCCTATCCTGAATTGCTGGTACCGCCACCGACTGACGGTAAAGTCGCGGCGCTGCCGATTCTCGGCGGAATCCATCACGATTATCGTCTGGTTGCGTAAGCTCGCGACGATATCGAATTCGATTTGTTGTTTCGAAATCGTAGAAAACGGGGCGATGATCTGTCTTCACTTCGACGTCCGATTATCGCTTTTCGTTTTTAGGCTTCTTTTCCGTTTCACTCCTGATAAACCGTTCGGATATTCGTATTTCAAAACTCGCGATAGTTGCACGTATCGTCGTCCTTTTATGACCGATGGCCTTTTCGCGGATCACGATAGGCTAAAAGGGCTCGCAACCAAAAGGAAATAGACAGTTTGTGCCCGGACAGCAAACCATTTGGTTTTTGTTGGTTCGACAGCAGGTTTGACCGTTGAGGGAACATAAGTCTCTTATTAGCTCGTACCCTTTCCCCATATCGGCCCAAACGTCACATTTGTCATCTGAACAACGACACATGCCGGATGGCCCGCAAATGCCGGCGTCGCAAGTAGATCCGCCGGAGCACGAGCTCCCGTAGGAAGAACAAACACCCGCTGCGTCGCAAGAGCCGTTACAGACATCCGTGGCATTGCACTTACCTACTTTCGAGCAACACTCGTCATCCATTGTACTGCAGCTTCCCTCTCCGTCGCAGCTACCTTTACACCTTCCGAATCCGCAGGAAGAACTCGACCCAGGAAAACCACATTCGTAAATCGCGATGCATTGTCTGCGACATGGATTAGTGGTCGTGGTGCCGCAATCGCTATCCTGCGTCGGGTCGTAGCTCGGCGTACCACTCTCATCGCAATCGCAGCAAGTGCCGCAGTCGGAGTCGAAGCTATCGCAGGTGCCGTTTAAACAGGTACCCCGGCATACACCGCTCCCGCAACTCGTGGTCGGAAAAACGCACAAACCATCGGTGCAGTAGCCCGTACACGGATCTGTTCCACCACAAGCATTGCCTTCCCAAGAGACGCATTCGCCTTCGCCGTTACATTTGCTGTCACATCGCGAATCGATGCTCGCGGCGCAGGAAGTCCCGGAGGAAGCATGGGTGCAAACGTCGACGTCGCCGCCGCATACCCCGCAGACCTCGCTATTTCCGCAGTCGGAATCGCGTTCGACATAATCACATCCCGAAAAACCGCAACTCGAGCACGCGATAGGCCGGCATACCGCATCGGCGTCGCAAGCTTTTGTCTCGTCGCCGCTACAGCCCTCTCCCCAGCGAGGGGCCGGAACGTTTTCCGCCTCACAACCGGACTCATCGCCGGATACGTATTGGCAAACCAGCGAGCTGCCGAAACAGCGCTTTTCGGAACAGCTTTCATCCGCGCAAACGCAATGCTCATCCGCGCACTGCTCGGGCTCGGTACAAGAGCGACACGCCAGCCGAACACAATCGGCGTCTGAATTACATACGCCGTCTTGCTCGTCGTACTCCTCATCACCGTCCGGGTCGCAACTGACCTCGCCGGGGTCCGACCAGGGCTCGCTGTAACAACGTGAAGTTGAAGAATCACAGGTGTCTTGAGTACAGGGGTTATCATCAACACAGGGATCTTCGTCGACGCAGTTTTCGCCCTCGCAGTCGGTTCGGCCGTCGCAGTTGTTGTCGATGCCGTCGCATTGCTCATCGGCCCCCGGATGCACATCGCGCTCGCTGTCATTGCAATCAGGGCCGCGGCACCCCGTTCCATCCCCGTATCCGTCTCCGTCGAAGTCCGTACAGCCCGAGACGCAGGACGAATCGTCCCAACGAAAACCGTCCTCGCACACGCACTCGTAACCGGCAACGTCGGTCTGAACGCAGCCGTTCGCAATCGCGTTCGGCAAATCGCACGGATACGGGTCACAGGGATCATCCACGCAAACAGCGCTCTCCTCGGGCCATTCGACAAAACCGATATCGCACCGCTCGCACCGCTCGCCAGCATACCCCGCGTCGCATACGCAGCTTACCCGACCGCTACTATCGTCGCATTTACCGTGATCGCTGCAGCTACTGTCGCCGTCGCATTTATCGCTTCCCGACGTTCCTCCAGCACCGGTTCCGCCGGTCCCCCCGCTGCCGGCATGACCAGCGTCTCTGTTATCTTGATTGCCTGCCGTTCCGTCCCTATTCGTTCCGGCATCGGTTCCCGCGGACCCTTTTGCGCCGCCGTCCTTCTCTCGGCTGACGAATGTGTAGCCGTCGAAATCGCTAACCAGAGAACAACCGTTGAAAAGAAACGAAATACAAACAAGAACAACAGGTGAATAATCGTGCTTTCCCACGCGGCCTCCTTCGTCCGGTTATCGTCCCATTCTTATCACTATCGCCGGCTCGCGACGAGTACGTTATTTATTAATCTCTATGGTCACGATATTAATAGCATAACAGCTTTTGTTTGTAAGCGCTCGTTGGCAATCACCACAGAAGTTCGCGTATTTTTAGACCTATCGGGTATTATGCGCGAATGTATAGACGACGAACCCTAAAGCCGATCTAAAAGCGTTCTTTTGCCTCGCGCCGCGCTGCGAGTTCGTCTGCGGCGTCCGGCCGGCGCGCATGCTCTCCAACTTTTAAAAAGCGTCGAGCGGAAACGCGAAAAAAGCGATGGAATAGTTCGCGCTGTTTTTCGCGAGCGAAGCGCTTTACGCCGACGTTCTTTTTGCAACTTTAAGGTAACGCTCAACGCGCCCGTGCCCAGGCACGTTTTTACAACCGGTATTACTTTCCTTGCGTGGTGCAATCGTGCTTAAAACAATACCTTTCTTATTTTTAAGCTACTTGGGCAGGGGCACGGGCACGTTTTGATATCAATACCATCCACGAGCGAAGCGAGATGGCCGCATGCTCAGGCTCTTTTACCACTACTTTTTTAAAAACGTATCGCAGGACTTGCCCTGGCGCCGAATGAATAATCCCTATCGCATTGGGCTTTCAGAGGTCATGCCGCACCAGACCCGGGTTGAAATCGTTACGCGTTATTCTTTCACGCCCAACGACCGAACGCGCACTCCTTCCACTCCGATCACGATTGAGAGCGCGTCGTTGCCGTCGATGCCGTCGGTGTCGATATCCGGCGGGGAGGGATGGACGACCTCGAATGGGTTGCCCACGCAGCCCTTAAACTCGCCTCCACCGCAATCCGGGCTGACAAAGCCGCTGGCGTTGATATCGATACAGATAACGCAGCCGTTGGCGACGAGATCAGCGGTATTATCGCACTCTGCTTCCGGGTCATCTTCCGGACAGGTGGTGTATTTTCTAACCCCTCGCTTTGACTCCGGCGAGGAACAGCAGAGCGCTTCTTCCGAACCCTCCATGATCGGACTATCTTGCATTCCTTTAATAGACATCGCCGCGCACAATCTTCCCGCGGCGTGATAGGGCTCGGTGGCCGTTGTGTTCACGCCCATGGTTTCGGGCAGCTCAATCGCTTCTCTCCCGTCATCTCTCTCCATGGTGGGCGGGGTGCTGAGATTTTCCGTATCGAACTGCCATAAAAACATGAAATCGTGCAGGGCGCCGGCTCGTATATCGGTATCGCTTTGCGCCGGAATAAAAATCGGGCCTTTTGATTGTACTAGTCCGGGACGCTGTATCGCGGATATGGTTTCGGTCGGCTCTCCCGCTTCAATACCCTCGCTAGATAAATCAAATTGCATATCGACCGGGTTTGGTTTGGTGCACGCTTGCCCCGGGGCCAGTTGTCCGGAATGAACCGCGACTTTGACGCTATCGTCCGAGGTCTTAAACGAGGGGTCGGCTAGATCGAGTATTTGAATGACGCGATTGCTCGCGCAATTTTCGATAGGTGCCCCCATGGCGTCGTTTAATTCACCTAGGACATCGACCGTTCTCAGACCCATGATCTCAACCTCTCCCGGAAATGCTTTGGCAAAGGCATTCTTCCCCGCGTGCACGCACCATTCGGGAGCCAGCTCTCTTAGAATTTCCATTCGCGTCCAACGAAAAAAGATCTCTGCTTTGCACTCTTTATCGCACGAATCCATATTGACGTTTCCACCGTCGTCACATTGCTCGCTTCCCTCAATCGATGCGTTTCCGCAGGCGACGATTCTGCAGTCAACCGAGCAGCTTGATTCCGCGGTTCCATTTTTCTTTCCTTCGTCGCACTGCTCCTTTCCCTCTTTGGTATTGTTACCGCACTTGGTCGGCACGCAGACATGCTTCATGCACCAGCCGTCTCTGATTTGAGTCGTTTGACAGATCGTTTCATCGTCCAACACGGGACCGCTGCACTCGTGACTATCCTTATCGCACGTGGTCGTGCCCGCGCACGGATCACCGTCGGTGCAATCGTCTTCCGAGGTGCAGCCATAAGTACATCGATTCGAGCAAGCGTCATCGTCGATATTATTTCCGTCATCACAATCTTCGCCCAAATCCTCGTTCATTACGCCGTCGCCGCAAACGTCATCGCGACAGAGACCGGCGAAGCACGACTTATTGACGTCGCACCGTTGTCCGTCCTCAAGCCACTCGCCTTTTTCGCACGCGTGATCGCTGCCACAGGTTTCGATCCCGTTGCAGTCGTTTAAATCGTCGCATTCCTCGTCATCTTCGCACGAGAACTCGCAATACCTTGTACATCCGTCGTCATCGAAGTAGTTACCGTCATCGCATTTTTCTTTTAGCGCCGGTTCAAGCACTTTATTGGGGCAATGGCCTTCGAGTAGTCCAGCTTGGCCGGCCGCATCCGTTCTGCCGCTATCAGCGACGGCAGCGTCGTCGGGAGCCTCTTCACTACCCGTGTCCGCGGACCCATCGCGAGCGTCGTCCGCTTCTTCGGATGGTTTGCGAGAGGAGCTACAAGCGAGGTTCGTTAATAAAAGAAACAGAAAGAGTATAGATAGTAACCGGAAGTCAGACATTGGATATCCCTTTATTACTAAGATCAATAGTCAAGTTCTCATGTCGGTTAGTGCAAGCGACTTTTTGGTTTTCCGAGCTTAGGACCTTGACGCCATAGGCAAGCAAAATAACCATAAAATAAAAAATATCCATATAATCCTGTATTTACAAGATAAATTAGCTAATTAAACGGAAAAACAGCGATTCTATCCGGTATTGACCGATTTAGGCGCGGGATGCTAGTGTAATTTTTTCGTAATGATTAAATTCCCTGAGGAAAAGGGCGCATGAATCCGCGTGTTTCCGTGGTCTCCACGATAACGGTCCGTCTATAAAATAAGGAGCCGATTTAGAAGCGAGAGCCCATTTTACGCGATCACTTACCGCGTGCCGTAAACGAAGAGCAAAAAAGTCCCGAGCCGCGTCGTATCAGCGTATTTGTCATGATAAAACTCTGCGTAAAATGTAGACGACAATTCAGGGGAGGGGAGCTGTTTTGCCCAATCGACGGCGTGCGTTTGGTCAATTCCGTTATCAAGCAGTCGGCAGCCCCGCGGGCCGAGGACTCGTTGATCGGCATCGTGCTAAACGGTCGCTACAAAATACTGCGACGCATCGGCGAAGGCGGGATGGGGATTATTTACGAGGCCGAACATCTGCTGATAGAGAAACGGGTCGCGCTGAAGGCGCTGCGGGAGGACCTCTCTTCTAGGCAAGGCGTGCTCGAACGCTTTCGGCGCGAGGCTCGCAGCGCTTCCAAGATAGGCCACGCGCATATAGTGGATATATCCGATTTCGGGGAAACGCCCTCGGGCGCCGCCTATTACGTGATGGAAATGCTCGAGGGAGAGGATCTCGCCGACATCCTTTTTCGAGATAGTAAGATCGAACCGGGTCGAGCCGTTCGCATCGCGCTTCAATGTTGTCAAGCTCTGAGCGCCGCTCATTCAAAAGGAATCGTTCATCGAGATATCAAACCGGAGAACATTTTTATTACCCGGAGAGACGGGGGAGATTTTGTTAAAATCGTCGATTTCGGCGTGGCCAAAATGAACGATATCGAGATCATCGGTAGGCCGCAGCGCAAGCTGACCAAAACCGGTTTGATATTCGGCACGCCCGAGTATATGTCGCCCGAGCACGCTCGAGGGCTGCCGCTCGACCATCGGGTCGACATCTATGCGTTGGGGATTATCCTTTATGAATCGTTGACCGGTCGCGTGCCTTTCGAGGGGGATAATTTCATGGAGGTTCTTTCCAAGCACTGGACCGAGCCGGTGCCGCCCTTCAGTCAGACCGATGCAGCGTCGATAGTAAGTAGCCAATTGGAAGCCGTGGTGCGCAAAGCGCTCGAGAAAGATCCGAGACGGCGCTATCAGTCGATGGATCAAATGGCCGACGATATCGTGCAGCTACCGGAGTTCTCTGGAGCTGTTGCGAGGGAAAGGCCGGTTTTGCCGTCGATTCCGCAAGCGAGCAGCGAGCCGGCGCGGCGGCCTGCTTTCGACCCGGGCGATTTGAACGACCCGGGCGATTTGAACGATATAGAGAGAGCGCCCGAGCGAAAAGCGGTCACGCTTTGGTCTCGCATGAGAACCGCTCGATTCGGTGTGGCGGCGGGCTTTTTTGTCGCGATAACCGTTATGGTAACCACCGCGAGCTATGCCGTGATAAACGCTGCCAAAGAACCACGAACGAAGTCGCAAATGACTACTGAGATTTCGTCGCGCGCCGGTGACGCGATCACGGTAACGCCGCTCGAACCGACTCCGAGCGAAGTACTCGGCGAGGACCGATCGCGGCAGAGCGACAGTAGCCGGCAACTCTTTGAGAAGGTCGAATCGCTTCAAATGCATTCAGCCGAAAAAACGACCTATCGGGAACTATCCACGGTTCATATCACCACCGAACCGCAAGGAGCGCGGGTTACGGTCCGTGGACGGGGTGAAGTCTGCGCTTTGACTCCGTGTCGTTTTGAGACCTCACGCGCGCGCGAGATCTCGTTGCGCGCCGAGCTGGGTGCGGCGACAGCGACTAAAGTCTTTAGGCCCGCTGAAGCCTCGATGAAGTTGCATTTTAATCTAGTATCTTCGAATGTGGATTCTAATAGAGAGGGTAAAAAGAGCGATTCGCTGGTTGAGCCCAAGGAGCGACAAGCCAGAAATGACCTAAAGATTCCAGATATCTTTGTCAAACAATAGCTCAAGGGGCGGTCCCGAATTGAACAAAAGCGCCGTCCCGAGAGCGAAAGCGGAGAATGCGCCCGCGGACGCGACCGCACACTCGTAAGCTTTTTTCAAGCAGCCATTTCAGGCACAAGAATTATTCGAATTTTTTATAGGGCGAGCCGGCGGTTTCGTTTCTATCGCGCTTGAGATGGGTCTGCTTGGCGCGGGCAGAGGATTTGTCCGTCGTGCTCTTAGACAATTCGGTTGGGTATGCCTTATCCGCAACCGCTTGTAGCTTTATCACCATCGATTCCTTGTCCGGGGAGACAACTGCAACAACATCGGTATAACCCGGCTTGCTGAGCCGCACGGTTTTGCTGACGCTTTTATTCGTAGCGAGTTTGAGCGGGGTCAGTCCGATAATCTCTCCTCGGTACCAAACGTCCGCGCCTGGAGGTATGCTTTTCAATAAAATTTTCGCTTCTTGAGGCGCCTTACGACTGTCGGATAAAGGTTCACTCGCAGTTGGTTCACCCCGCGGGGAATCGTTATCGGAAATCGTGGCTGACGGTTCGTCAAGGAGTGATGCTTTTTTCTCGATGCCGGCGATAAACAGCGCGGTTGCGATCAATCCCAACGCCATGCCCGCGCTGATCCACAGTTTTTCTCGCGGAAAAAGGCGCGCTTGAGATAAGAGTTTCTTTAAGCCTCGCTTGGAGACCGCTTGTTCCAGTCGTTCAACATCGGGTAAGCAGTCCGCTAACGCTTGCGCGAATTCCTCGGCGCTTTGAAAGCGCTCGGCGGGATTTTTTTTCAAGGATTTTTGCACGACCTTTTCCAGGCTTAAAGGGATAGGACGGTCCGGACGCACCCGGCGCAACGGCGGCGCTTGTTCGCGGATATGTTTCGCCATGACGATTACCGCGTCTTTATCCGTAAACGGGGGATGACCCACGAGAAATTCGAATAGCGTCGTTCCGACGGCGTACAGGTCGCTGCGCGTGTCGATGGTTTTTCCTTGAGCTTGCTCGGGCGACATGTAACGCGGCGTTCCGAACACCGTTCCGTCCTGCGTCTCGAACTGATCGATAGTCCTCTCGCCTGCGATAGCTTTGGCTATGCCGAAATCGAGAATCTTGACGACCGGCGAGTCTTGACCCTTGACGCGCGCCAAAAAGACATTATCCGGTTTAATATCGCGATGAATAATCCCTTTGGCGTGCGCTTCCGCCAGCGAGCGCAATATCTGTTGCCCGTAAACCACCGCCTCCTTGACGCCGAGAACTTTATTCCGCCTCAGGTAATTCGTGACCGGCTCTCCTACTAGGATCTCCATGGCCAAAAAGAGTATCCCCTCCTGCGTAGCGCCGAAGTCAAACACCCGTACGGTGTTGGGATGTGTGAGAGCGCTCGCGGCATGGGCTTCTCGCTGAAAGCGCAGCACCGTATCCTCGGTCCAATGCAGGTCGTGTTTGAGCAATTTAAGCGCGATGGAACGGTTTAAACCGATTTGCTCCGCGCGATAAACGGCCCCCATCGCGCCACCGCCTATCCGTTCGCTTATCCGATAACGGCCGTCTACAATTCGTCCGATCAACGGATCGGCATTCGCTTTGTCCAAGTAAATCATCCGACCACCAGGCTGCAATTTTGAATCAAAGACCCGAAAAGTAAAAACCACGCGATAAGAGTTGTCCGAATCATAGCGTTCCGCTCAGTCGAAGAGACGCGTGCCGCGGGTTGAGGTCCACGTCTATTGCCAGATGATTTCGATTGGGACTCGATTTTGGATTTCTCAGAAAAAAGAGAAATCCCGCGCTTACTAAGAGCGCGCTTCCGCCGATGAGCCCGATGTCGGAAAAGATCGCTAACAGCTTGGTATCCGAAACGATTTCATTTCGTTGATCGAGATCTCCATCCTGCCCGACGACGAACTCGGACATTTCGTCGAAACGGTCGAGCGCCATCACCCCCGTTACAATCCCGACTCCGAGCAACGCGGCGCCCGACACCGCGACCGACCAAAAGAGCGGATCAGCGGTCCCTAAAGCCGGCGAAGATTCTCTTCCCCCCGGTCCTTCGCTTTCCGATAATGCCGCCGCGCGTTTTATCGCACCCTTCAGTCGGCGAAGGGTTTTACCAATTCGCGCGCGTTCTTTGGTTTCCGATTGCGGTAGCAACGACAGATAACGACGATAGTAGAAAACCGCTTGCGATAGCTCTCCGAGAAGCTCGCTTACGCGAGCAACGTTATAGGCCAAGGTAGGGGATTTTGGGTCAAGCTCGAGCGCCGCCTTTAGGTCAACAACGGCCTCTCGGTAACGGCCGGCCTCGTACTTTTTCCTTCCTTTATCGTAGAGCTTGACCGCTTTCGCAGGCGGTTTTCCTTTCACTTGCGCCGCCGCGTGCGTCGTAAGAAAAATCTGTACCGAAAAAAAGCATAAGAAAAACGCTGTAAGCGAGGCTTTTAACCAGCCGCTCGTTCCCGACAACAACATGAGTAGGTGAGATGGGTACATCATCTCTACGCTACTGCGTAGATGTCTGATTCGCTAGTTGGAGTTGCGATATTCGATCTGTTCTAGATTAAAAACTGTGGTTATTTTGTAATTTCGTCGTTCGAAGAGCTGATCGGGCTTTGGAGGCTAATGGCGGAAAGTAATCCCGTCTTTAGGCATTGTCCGCGTTTAGCTATTGCCGCTTTACGAGCAGACCAACAAACTCGGTGTACGTCACTCGAGCAATAGCTCCTTATTCACCTTAACGTTGCAAAAAATCCGTCGGCGTAAACCGCTGTCGCTCGCTTTTACGTGCGTTTAGTTGCGCGTGTGACCGCCGTTTTAACAAGCAAATAGATCAGCGACTTCTTTGTGTGTAGGTATTAGCCGCATATGTGTAAAGTAAGCCTTCAGGGGTCAAACAAGTCGGACGCCGTTGTAGCCAATCAGCGGCACCCCCGCGAACGGCTACCGCATAACAGTCTATCTATAGATAGCATTTATAAAGTTGTGCCGAGCGTCATCAAGTGGGTTCTCTTTTCTCTATTCGCTCTTATAATTGCGGCCGTTTCAATCGACTCGACGTACGCGCAGCACCGTCTCGCAAAGCTAAAGCTACTTGGAGGGATACCCGGTGCAGAGGTGCGGATAAACGGGGAAGCGGTAGGGACGTTGCCGATGATGCACGCAGTAACCGTCGAACCGGGAGTGGTTCGGCTCGAAGTAGAAGCAAAAGGGTACCGGCTTTATACAAACGACCTAACCGTCGGCTCCGGAAACCGAGTACGGGTACGCGTCGAGTTACAATCCAGCGCTCAGACCTCTCAAAATAACGTCGCGCCTTTGGATGCGCCTTTGGATGCGCCTTTGACACCCCTCGCGAGCGCCGCGAGTGTCACACCATCGTCATCTAGTTCGACATCAGCCGCTTCCGAGAGAGGAAGCGTATCGGCATCGGCGCCACTAAGAAATTCAAATGAGAGCGCTTTCACAGGGCGCGAACCAATTGAACTTCCGCAAACCAACAAAAAGACGCCGGCCACACCAGCGGCTTCGCGGGCGAACGAGCCAAGTACGACGCGCGTAAGCGGTTCCGCGCTCAACCCTCAAGCGTCCTTATTCGCGAGGCCGAACCAGGCAAGCTATTCTCCCTCACCAACGGGAGACGAGGCAAAGCGGGCAAATGAAACCAATACGTCGAATCGTCCGCAGCCCTCGGCCGGCTCTCAACCCGTAACCACGGGACCATTGTTGGGATTAGACAACGACGCGGAGCGTAACTACGTGGACGAAGTCGAGGGCGATGAAGAACGAGACATCTTCGATCCGCTGCTCTTCGAACTGTTTACCGGTTACAGCTATCTGTTGCTCGCGCTCGGCACCCGAGCGATCCCCGATTCGGAACAAATTTCTAATCTCACTGAACAGGAGGCCCGGCAGCTTGCCGCGAGCGAAATCGGGGACTGGGTTGACATTACGCGAGGAGGAGGTGTGACGTTAGGTACGGCGGCATCATTGCGAATCGATTTTATCTCTTTTGGAGCGCGTCTTTCGTATTCATCCTACGGACAAGCCGACGTCTTGGTCCTAACAGGTGAAATCGCGCAGCGTATTCAGGGTAGTATCGTCGAGTTTTACGCCGGGTTTGGTTTTGGCGGCGGATGGCTTTACCGAATTCCCTCCGAGAGAATTACCGCGAATTCCGGGCTTGCTTTACGTTTTGGATTGGGCTTGGGCTTTTTCGTCGCTCGGGGGTGGACTCTCGGAATCGGGGTGGACGCTACAGGTCTATTTTTGGGGGGCGAAGGCGTTTCCCCCTCTCAGGTCGGTGATATCTCTTTAACAGAAGCGAACCATCCGGTGGGTTTACAAGTCCCACTCACCATCAATCTCAGTCCGCGTTTATAAAGCGATATCTAGGCTAACCGGCGGCGTCTCTTCCCGGCCTCTACGATTACAAAAACAGCGAGTTTTAGCTTGACACGACAAAGACCCTAGGTAATCTTCCCGCCCTTGCGCCCGACCAAGCGCGTCAAATCAAAAATCTATCGCTCAAAGGCGCTTTAAAAAAGGCTTTTTAGATACTCATGCCGACCATCAATCAGCTAATCCGTAAGGGTAGGAGAATAAAGCAACAGAAGACGACTTCGCTCGCGTTGCAATCCTGCCCTCAAAGGCGAGGAGTCTGTGTTCGCGTCTATACTACGACACCGAAAAAGCCCAATTCCGCGCTACGTAAGGTTGCACGCGTTCGTCTTTCCAACGGATATGAGGTAACCACTTACATTCCCGGTGAAGCCCATAATTTGCAGGAACACTCGGTGGTGCTTATTCGCGGCGGCCGTGTTAAGGATCTCCCGGGCGTACGTTATCACGTAGTGCGCGGCACCATGGATGCTCTCGGCGCGATTGGTCCGTCGAATACGAATAAAGCGAACCGCACGAAAGGTCGCTCGAAGTATGGGGTCAAACGTCCTAAGCAGTAGAATTCAAAGGGATTTTGTATGCGTCGTCGTCAAGTTCAGAAGCTTAAGATCCTCCCGGATGCGAAATATCGCGATCGGCTTGTGACGAAGTTCACAAACGTATTGATGAGTGACGGAAAAAAATCGGTCGCCGAAGGTATTCTCTACGGAGCCTTCGACATTATCGCCGAGCGATATAAAGCAGACCCCATGGATGTCTTTCGCAAGGCATTGGAGAGCGTACGGCCGAAATTAGAGGTAAAGAGCCGCCGCGTTGGCGGCGCGACTTATCAGGTTCCCGTGGAAGTGCGTCAAGATCGGCGAACCGCGCTGGCGATGAGATGGATAGCCACTTTTGGTCGTGCGCGCGGCGAAAAGACCATGGTCGAACGTCTTGCCGCGGAGCTGATGGATGCATCGCAAGGTCGGGGAGCGGCCGTTAAGAAGCGCGAGGATACGCATAGGATGGCAGATGCCAACAAGGCATTTGCACACTATAGGTGGTGACAAAACAAACCTCAAACCTAGGTCGGGAAGGTCCGCAGGGAAACCACTCGGCTGGGAGTCAAAACGAGCATTATGGTAGCGCACACATAGACGAGAACAACAACGGCGGGGGATAGGGCGATTCAGCTATCACGAGCGCCTTGTCTCGATCAAAACGTAAGCTGTTCTCGAAACCCTCTTCGAGCACGGGTGGTCCGAGGGTGATCACAAGGGTCGAAGGGGGTTTTGTGTAATCGGGTTTCGATAACATGGATAATGAGTTGAAAAAGTGATGGAGGCGTTAGTTTCGGCAGTACCTGCCGTAAAAGGACGGAGATCAAAGAGCGTGCCACGCGAATTCCCACTCGAGAGAACGCGCAATATCGGCATCATGGCGCATATCGATGCCGGTAAGACGACGACGACTGAGCGCATTCTCTATTACTCGGGCGTGAATTACAAAATGGGCGAGGTACACGACGGTACGGCCGCGATGGACTACATGGAGCAGGAACAGGAACGTGGAATCACCATCACCTCGGCCGCTACAACCTGTTTCTGGTCGACGACTTATGGACCGAACAAGAATAGGAATTGCCGCATTAACTTAATCGATACTCCGGGACATGTCGATTTTACTATCGAGGTTGAACGGTCGTTACGCGTGTTGGACGGGGCGATCTGCTTGTTCGACGGCGTGGCGGGTGTAGAACCGCAATCCGAGACGGTCTGGCGCCAGGCCGATAAGTATAAAGTTCCGCGGATCTGTTTTATCAACAAAATGGACCGCGTCGGAGCCGGTTTTGCGAGTTCGGTGGAATCGATTCGAAACCGGCTGGGAGCCAATCCCCTACCGATTCAACTGCCACTGGGTTCCGAGGACGAGCACCGAGGGATCATCGATCTCATCGCGATGCAGGCGATTGTTTTTAAGGATGATTCATTGGGCGCTGAGTTCGACACCATCGCCATACCCGGCGCGTATCGAAATGAGGCGGATCAGGCTAGGGAAAAGCTAGTCGAGGCGGTCGCGGAAAACGATGACGTGCTGATGGAACGATATCTCTCGGGAGATACGAGCTTCTCGGAAGATGAGATAATCCAGGTTTTGCGAAAAGCGACCCTGGGTTTTAAGTTGGTACTCGTATGCTGCGGCTCGGCTTTTAAGAACAAGGGCGTACAGCAGCTTCTCGATGCAGTGGTCAATTTTCTTCCATCGCCGATCGATATCGATGCGGTTCAAGGCATCGACCCCGAGACCGAGCGGACCGAAAAGCGTATCGCCAGCGACGACGCCCCGCTAAGCGCGCTTGCCTTTAAAATCATCAACGATCCGTTTGTCGGCCAGCTTACCTTTTTACGCGTCTACTCGGGGAAGATATCCAACGGCGATATGGTTTTGAACGCGACAAAAGGGAAGAAGGAACGAATCGGCCGGTTGTTGCTCATGCACGCGGACAAGCGCGAGGAGATAAAGGAGGTGTACGCGGGTACTATCTGCGCCGCCGTTGGGCTAAAAACCGCTCAAACGGGCGATACCTTTTGCGACCACAAACACCGCATCGTGTTCGAGCGAATGACCTTTCCGGACCCGGTGATATCTATCGCGATCGAGGCGAAAACCCAGACAGAAGCGAACCGCTTGGCCGAGGTGTTGCAGAAATTCGCGGTCGAAGACCCTTCATTTCGAGCGCACGTCGACGAGGAGACCGGTCAGAACATTATCTCGGGCATGGGCGAGCTGCATTTGGAGATAATCATCGATCGGATGAAGCGCGAGCATAAGATCTCGTGCAACGTCGGCAAACCACAAGTCGCGTACCGCGAGAGCGTTGCGA
The DNA here is from genome assembly GCA_016929805.1 of Deltaproteobacteria bacterium. Classification (GTDB taxonomy): domain Bacteria; phylum Myxococcota_A; class Polyangia; order Polyangiales; family JAFGIB01; genus JAFGIB01. Next base: position 14,710 of record JAFGIB010000185.1, read on the forward strand.
AAACGGGTCGGGGCGAAGGCAAGTATATCCGGCAGGTGCAAGGCCGCGATATGTTCGGACACGTCTGCCTAGAGGTAAGCCCGAAAGACGCAAAGGACGACAAGGTTTTCGAGAATCGACTGCCGAGCGAGGTGATTCCTCAGCAATTCATACCCGCGATAGAAAACGGCGTTCTCAACGCGATGAAGCGGGGCGTGTTGGCGGGATTTCCGGTGATCGACACCAAGGCCGTGCTTTTTGACGGATCGTTTCAGGAAGAGGATTCATCCGCGCCTGCTTATGAAATCGCGGCGTCGATGGCATTTCAAGACGCCGCGGAAAAGGCGGAGGTTCAGCTACTCGAGCCGGTTTTTTCAGCGGAAGTCGTCGTTCCGGAGGAATACGTGGGCGAGGTTATTGGAGACCTGAACGCGCGTCGCGGAAGGATAACCGGGATGAATCGACGGGGAAACGCCCAAGTTGTAGACGCGGAAGTTCCGCTTTCGACTATGTTCGGGTACTCTACCGATCTTCGTAGTCGGACTCAGGGTCGCGCGACCTTCACCATGCAGTTTCACCAATACGAGCCAGTACCTGGTAACGTTGCTCAGGAAATCATTGTAAAAATAAGAGGCTATTAGAATAACAACTCAAAACGGAGAGCAAAAAATGGCCAAGCAAAAGTTCGTCAGGGACAAACCACATATCAACGTAGGGACGATCGGCCACATCAGTCACGGCAAGACGCGGC
>JAFGIB010000015.1 GCA_016929805.1 Deltaproteobacteria bacterium
ACAGGATCTAAGAAGTGCTTCCGGCTTTCAACCTATTGAAATATTTAGCTATTAACCTGATCGAGAATCATGCTCGGTGATTTAGCGTTATCTCGCCCTGATCGGCCATCTCGACTAATTGCGCAATCGGCTCGGGAGAGACGACGAAGACCTTCGCCCCCTCGGCTACAAGTCCCGACGCCTTGCGCAAGGCGACTCCCCCTCCTCCTACCACGAGGCACCGCCGATCTTTTAGATTTACTACTATTGGATACATGGCCCGCCGAAACGGTTCTCGGATAGTCGAACGGCGATATATTCCGCCGCGCGAGGCAAAAAAATCCTAGCTCGGATTCAGCCCCTCTCTAACGTTTACGACTATCCGGTAAAGCACCGTTAAAACCAAGAAACCGATCGCGTATACCCCCAAGGCGATGGTTAGCTCAATGCCGGTCGGCGCGTATTCCGTAATCGACTCAAGCGGCGAAGGTATAAAACCGGTAACGATCAAGCCCATACCCTTTTCGATCCAGATGCCGATGATGATGGCTGGACAGATAATCGCCAACAGAACCTCGTTTTTACGAATACCCGGAAACAACATCAATACCAAAGCAAGCGCGATCAGCGTCTGAGAGGTCCAGATCCATGGAACCAACGCCCCTTTTCCGTGCAATCCCAAAAAGAGGTACTCGAAATGTTGCAAATGGTGAGGAATATTGCTGTATAAGCCGGTAAATAGCTCAACAGCCACGAAAAAGACGTTTATCGCTATGGCATAGGTAACGATCACGGCCAGTTTCTGAATGGCCTCGGAGCCGACGTCGAATGTGGTGAACTTCCTAAGGATGAGGGCCAAAATAATCAATAGGCTCGGCCCCGATGCAAAAGCCGAGGCCAAAAACCGCGGCGCTAGAATCGCCGTCATCCAGAAGCTTCTGGCTTCGAGACCCGAGTAGAGAAAGGCGGTGACGGTATGAATACTGACCGCCCACGGAATCGAGAGATAAATCAACGGCTTAATCCATTTGGGCGGCTCTCCCCCCTTGCGCTCCGCGTCGAAAGTCATCCAGCCGATCACGAGGTTGAGAATCAAGTACCCGAAAAGCACGGTCATATCCCAAAACATAACCGAGTTAAGAGTCGGATGGAGCACGACGTTGAGCACCCGCATGGGCTGTCCCATGTCGACGAAAATAAACAACATACACATCAGCACGGCCGAAACCGCCAAGAACTCACCCAAGATAACCATTCTGCCGAACGCTTTATAGTGGTGTAGGTAATAGGGCAAAACCACCATAACCGCGGAAGCGGCCACTCCGACCAAAAAGGTAAACTGGGAAATATAAAATCCCCACGGGACATCCCGGCTCAAACCCGTGACGATTAGGCCTTCGCTGAGCTGAATGGCGTACGCCCACATTCCCGCTAAAATAATAGCGAACCAAAAAACCACGAGTCCCCAATAATTCTTACCGCCGCTAAATGCTTTGTCCAGCATAAATACCTCAAATCACGTAAAAGACGTTGGGAGCCGTTCCAAGGCCGGGCCTGCGACGAATCGTATACTTTTCTCTAAGAATTTTCACGACTTCGGAATTCGCATCGGCCAGGTCTCCGAAGGTTAGCGCGCCCGCGCCCTGGGGCAGCTTTTGACACGCCTCGACACACGCGGGAACCATTCCCTTGGCTATGCGCTCAAAACAGAAGGTGCACTTTTCCACCACCCCCTTGGTCCGAGTGGGGTACTCGGGGCGAATCTCCTGGATAAACGGTCGCGGATCCTGCCAATTAAAACTCCTCGCTCCGTAGGGACAGGCGGCGATGCAGTATCGGCAGCCGATGCAACGGTGCATATCCATCATTACAATTCCGTCCTGTTCGCGCTTCCAAGTGGCTTTCGTCGGACAGACTCTAACGCACGACGGGCTCGCACAGTGGTTGCAGAGGATCATCACGGGCAATTGTTTGATCGACTCTTGCGTGTGCGGGTGAGTTTGGTCGGCGAAAACCTTTTCGAAACTCTCGGTCCGAATCCACTCGATGTCTTTTCTAGGGTCCTCGATGTCCGGGACGTTGTGCTCGCGATGACAAGCCTCAATGCAGGTTTTGATAACCTCGGGTTGCAGACATTTATGAATGTCGATGACCATAGCCCACTGCTTGGAGAGCGGGGCCGCCTGTTCGCTTTCATCCTGTAGAGCGCGGACGGAAGCGCGCAACAAGGGAAAACCGGCGCCGATCCCTAAAGCGGATAACCCCGCTTTTTTCAGAAAGCTCCTTCTACTGTCATCCATGGCTCACTCTCTTTTCTCCCCGCGTCATCGTCCGATAACGGCACTCGGTTCCGAATCGATTCGCGCGGTCATGGCTTTATCTTTATCCTCGAGTCGAGCGGCGCCGCGCCGCGATGGTTCCGCGTTTGACAACATATCGGGCTTCGATTGCCTGCCGACTCGGACGTGTTGCATTCGACCGGTCGCGGTCTTTTCCACGTGGCAGTCCCAACAGTACGGCGTCACGTCCGCGTAGGTATGGCACTTGTCGCAAAACTCTTCTTTTTTCTCGTGGCAATCGAGACAAGTCTTGGTAAAGCTCATCTCGTACTCGTCGCCGTACGCGGTTGAGACATAAGTCGTTTGCCCCTCGCGAACCACCAAATCGCGCCACTCGTCTAGTAGATTCATATGCTCCGAGAGCATGTATTCCTTGCTCTCGACGCACTTGGTTTTGCCCTCCGGCAACACCGGGTTAGGCTGATAACCGGCCTTTCCCGAGGCGTGTGTGTACCAAACGGGAAAAGCCGCGGCGACCGTAAATAGCACCAATCCCCCGATGATCTTTCCGCTATCGTACATCGGCTGCGCCTCCCTTTTCTGCGGACCCGGACTCGGCTCTCGGAATTTCTTCTTGACGCAGGTTAATGGTCCGCTCCTTTTCTCCATTTAGCACCATGGCATTCGCGACCAACTCGTGAATGCCCGTCACCAACACTCCCGGCGCCCAGTAGTTGCATACAGTGGTTAAAGTCGCGCGGTCGATGGCGCACATGGCCGCGAGTTGATTGACGCCGTACTTTTCTTGTACGTATCTGACCGCGTTTCCTCGTGGAAGCCCGCCGCGAAGCCGCATCTCCATATTCTCATCGGTCCCCAGGCCGGCGCCTCCTCCGCAACAAAACGTCTGCTCGCGAATGGTGTTCTCGGGCATCTCATAGAAATTCCTGCAGACATTTTTAAGAATATACCGCGGTTCTTCTAACATCCCGAGCGCGCGCGCCGGGTTACAGGAATCGTGAAGGGTCACGCGAATGTGATCGTTGCGCTTGGGATCGAGCTTGAGCTTTCCATGCTTGATGAGATCGGCGGTAAACTCCACGATGTGGACCATCTTCGTGGATCTCGCGTTGTCGAATACGGTTCCCGTGATCGGGGATTTCGGAACCTGAAGAAAATCAGCCGGGCCGTTCATGGTATCCATATATTGATGCATCACGCGCCACATATGGCCGCACTCGCCACCCAGGATCCATTTGACGCCGAGCCGCTTGGCTTCCGCATAGATCTTCGCGTTAAGCCGCTTGATCATCTCGTGCGAGGTAAACAGTCCGAAGTTACCGCCCTCGGAAGCGTAAGTGCTCCAAGTGAAATCCAGATCGAGCTCATTGAATAACACCATATATCCCATACAGGTGAAGGTACCCGGATCGGCCAAGAAGTCGCCCGACGGCGTAACAAAAAGGATCTCGGCACCCTTTTTGTTGATCGGTATCTTGACCTTTACACCGGTCGCGTTCTCGATATCATCCGCGAAAAATTCCAAGGTGTCCTTTAGCCCGTGCGGCTGAATACCCAGATGGTTGCCGGTTCTGAAGCAGTTGGCCACCGGCTCGATCACCCAGTTGACATAGAGACCGAGTAATCCAAGCAGCTCTCTGCCCATCATGGTGATCTCCGCGGTATCGATTCCGTACGGGCAGAAAACCGAACACCGGCGACACTCGGTACATTGAAAGAAGTAGTAAAACCACTCTTTGATCACATCTTCGGTGAGCTCCCGCGCGCCGACTATCTTGCCTAAAACCCTTCCTATCGCGGTAAAGTCGTTTCGATAGATCGAGCGCAGCAGCTCAGCGCGCAATACCGGCATATTCTTCGGATCGCCGCCTCCAATAAAGAAGTGGCACTTGTCCGCGCAAGCGCCGCAACGAACGCAAATATCCATAAAGAGCTTAAAAGAACGATACTTGCTCAATCGCTCGCTCATGCCCTTGAGAACGATTTCTTTCCAGTTCTCCTGTAGCTTCCAATCCTTCTCTGTAACCACCCACTCCCTGGGATTGGGTAGATCGAGGTATTGGAGATGTTTAGCCTTGCCCGGATAGATCCACGAGCCCGGCCGAAAATTTACCGGCGTATCCATCCATCCGCCGGCCGGAGGTTCGTAATCGATGTCGGATAGCTTTTCCTTTTTATAGTACTCGATTGTATCTGGAGTCGGCGTTGCCATGGTTATTCCTTTTCTACGACGATTCCGGCTTTCTTCATCTTCTCCCGAAAATCGTCCTCATACTCTTCATAAGTATGGACCTTAACCGGATAGTTCCAGGGATTGATATGCCTAACCATTCGATTGTTGTTGGCCAAGTTCCGCGTGGGGCTTAAAAACACACCCGCCATATGCATCAATTTGCTGAACGGAAAATAGATAAAAAGCGTGCAAACCAAAAAGAGGTGGCCGTAAAAGAGCGGGCTTACGCTTTCGGGAAAAGTCGGTGTAAAGCTGACCAGCCCCAAAGCCAGCTCCTTTACCGCAACGATATCCGTCTTGGTAATATATCGCAGCCAAAATCCGCTCAAGCCGATGCCGATGAGCAAAAAAAGCGGAAAATAGTCGTTCACGAGAGAAATATAACGCAGTTGGGGGGAAAACAGCCTTCTCAGTAATAAATAAGATAAAGCGGCTAAAAGTATAAACGAAGTGGCATAAAAAATCGGCACACCGACCTGAAAGAAGCCATCCGCCTGGTGGAGAAAGGTAACGAAAAACGGTACCGGCTCGGTGAAAAAGCGCATATGCCTAATCAAAATGACCAGAAACGACCAGTGAAACGCCATCGCTCCCAACCACAGCCAAATATTAGAACTATAGACCACTCGCGGACCACTCTTGAGCTCGGTTTTGGTATTCCTCAACAACGAGCGAAAAAACAGAATCTCGAGCGCCATTCGTACGAGAACCCCGAACAGTGTATAAGGATTATCCACGGGATTCGGTCGAATCCAGTCAAGCGATTTCTGTTGCCCGCAAGTGGTCGGGATTCGAAACGGCACGGGCGAAGCCGCCCATCGGACCACGCGGTAGACGAGACCGCAGAAAAAAACGACGATCGCGATATAGGGAATCGCCGCTCCGAATAGGACGTAAAGCCCAGCTTGGTCCGTCCCCAACCATCCGACTAAAAAAAGCACTATCACTGCAATCAGGGGTATTAGGGCGTTCATTAGCTACCACCTCGCTTCACGCTCGCCAAAAACGAGCGCCGCTTACCTAAATCTCGTTATCCGATTTGTCAAGAATCGGTTCACATTGAGAACCGCAGCTTTCTAGACGTTTCATAACACCGGAAACACTTCTTTTTACTTCGTCTACTCTAAGCGCATATAGCTGCTCGCGACAGCGCGCGAAAATATCAAAAGCGAATAGAGCTACTTGGTCGATCCGTGTCTCGAACGTATTCAGCTCGGAATCAACGCCAAGAAGGCTCAGGTCTTGTCCCAACGCGCTCCTGACAACCGTTTTCAAGTCAAAGACGAACGATATCGCGCGAGACGGTGAGAAGTCTTGAACCGCGCGAATCTTGATTATCTCGTTTAGTTGGTTACAGATCCGTTCGGAATCGAAGTCTTCGAGCAAAGACTCAAATAAGGATTTTATCCCCTCGCGAAGCGCCTTTCCCACGGGATTCGCGAATTGGTTGCTTTCGCGCTTGAAGAAGAGCGCGGTTTCCCTTTGATAACTATCTAGCGTTTGCTCGAACCAACGGTCGATAATTTCGTCTTTATGCTTTAATAATAAGTCATTCAACGATTTCATCTAGCGTCTTTTCTTCAATGTGCGTTACGCCAATAAATCCGCATGTAGGAATTCTCTCTCGCGACAACCGTGTTAACCAACTCCCCCCTCCACTCGCGTGAGCCGACCGCGCGAGGTCGTAACTGCAGCGGCCGGCGTTTTCCGGGGTAGCGTTGGTTAACGAATCGAATTTGTCTGGGGAGAACGATGACCGCCTTCGCGTTACACGCAACCGGTCGGTTTGGGTAGACCCGCGACTTTACAAGCGCCCTTCGCCGGACCAGAGGGGAAGAGCTCGTAAATCTGGTTAAGCTTAAATCCGGTATCTTTACACAGCTTGCGAATCATCGGCGCGACACCGAACTGCAGATAATAATCGCGCAGATAGTTGACCAACTTCCAGTGATCCTCGGTCAGAGTTTCTACGCCTTCGGTTTTAGCCAACGCCGCCGCCACCTCGTCATTCCACTTATCCGGCTCTTGAATGAAACCGTCTTCATCTATTTCTAATGTAATATTTCCCGCTTGGAAACTCGCCATTGTTATTCCTCCTGTTAGTCACCAACCACAAATCGAGTGATGTTGGTGTGTTATCTTAGTTCGATCAACCGTAAGATCGCGGTAAGTATGCTCGCCTTTCGCGACGCGGACCACGGCCGTCGCCCAGTCGGGCTCGCCTAACGCGTGTATATGAATGTAGCTAGCCAAGGTGTTCTTGACCAATAAACCGTCGCGGTTATGCCCGAGACCGATACCGCGCTTTAGTATTAGAACAGTCGGTACTGATCCGGCCTCTTCGCGGATTCGAGAGTAGTGAAATTCGTGTCCGCGCAATTCGTGACCCTCGTTATAAAAAGGGTTGTCCGCGTCGACCGTTGCTTGTACGTAGCCGTGGCCCTGAGGCCGCGCGATCTGCTCAACGCTGACCGGAAGAACACCAACCATGGGATAGAGAGTGCCTTGTACTGTAATACTTCGCGACAAATACATCAGCCCGCCGCATTCGGCCCATACCGGCAGACCTTGATCGATTCGTTTTTTGAGATCGACTCTGAACGTGCGGTTAGCGCTAAGTTGATCCGCATAAACCTCTGGAAATCCGCCGCCCGCGTATAAACCATCAATATCGGGAAGCTCCGCGTCCGTAATAGGAGAGATAGACACCAACTCCGCCCCCGCCGTTTCCAGCGCGCTGAGGTTTTCGGGATAATAGAAAGAAAACGCGCGGTCCCGTAATACGCCGATTCTGACCCGAGCCGCCGGCTTGTGCTCGGTGGTCCGTGTGACCGATACCGCGGGCGCCTGAGAAGCCACGCGGGCTATTTCGGAAACGTCGACGTACCGATTCATCTCCTCGGCAGCCTTCTCCACCGCCCCTTTCGTGTCGGGGTGCTCGATTGCGGTAAGCAAACCCAAATGTCTTATCGGAAGCTTATCGGGCAATCGCGGGATAGCGCCGAGCAGCGGCAGCCCGGTCTCCAACGCTATGGCTTCTCGGATCAATTTTTCCTGTCTTTTTGTTCCAACGCGATTTAGAATTACTCCGGCTATCCAGAGATCCGGGTCAATCGCTTGGCACCCCTTTACCTGAGCCGCGACAGTACGTGTCGCTTTTATCGCATCGACGAGCAGCACCACGGGCGCGCGGACCAACTTCGCTAGATAGGCGGTCGAGTGAGTCCCCTTAGCGTCCAATCCGTCGAACAAACCTCGATTGCCCTCGATCACGGCGATATCGTGATCAAGCGCGGCCGAAGAAAGCGAACGAAGGACCGCCTGTTCACTCATTAAAAAAGTATCCAGGTTACGGCCTGCAAATCCGGCGGCTTCACCGGCCCACGCCGAATCGATAAAGTCGGGACCCTTCTTGAACGGCGCGACCTTATAGCCGCGAGAACGAAGCGTCGCGATAAGCCCGAGAGAAACCAGGGTCTTGCCGCTGTCTCCGGCAAGACCCGCTATGGTAACCCTGGGCAAGGCTCTTTGTACCACGACGCTGTTCATTATCGGTTTATTGCATATCCAAAAAGCCGCAAGGACACTCGTCCGCGCATTTCTTACATCCGTCGCAGATGTCAAGCCTAACTGTATAATAGTGACCGGGTCCGGCGTCCTTGACCTTCACGAAACACGAAGGTGTGCAGAACATCCAGCACCGCTCGCAACCATAACAAAGACCGCAGGAGAAACAACGAGACACCTCTTCGAGGAATTGCTGTTCTGTAATACCTTGATCGATCTCGTCGTCCGGTTTAGCCAGCCACTGCTCGAGCGGCCGATGGCTTCGTTCCGCTCTCGCTTTCGCCTCATAGACATCCATCTTAATGCGTTCTTTTAATGCTACCGGTTGCTGGAGCTTCTTGCCGAGATCTAGACCTCTTAGCTCCGCGTGGACGGCTTCCGCGGCCCTGCGGCCCTGACCGATCGCGATCGTCGCCAAGCCCAAATTGACCACGTCTCCTCCCGCCCAGACTCCCGTCTCTATCTTGCCGTTATCGTCGGGCTCAAGCCACCAGCGACCTTGCGGTTGAAGCTCGCTCAATGGGCCCCAATCCGCTTCTTGCGAGACCGCCGCGACCAGCGAATCGATCGCGACGTCGTATTCGGAACCTTCGATCGGAACGGGGCGGCGGCGACCCGAACTGTCCGGCTCACCGAGCTGCATGCGTTGAACCGTCACCGCTTTTACCTTATCGCCGTCGCGTTTCATCGCGATCGGCGCAACCAACAGCTCGAGCTTAATGCCTTCTTTTAGCGCGTCCTCGACCTCGCTATCGATCGCCGGCATTTCGGTACGCGTGCGGCGATACAAGATCGTCACCTCGGCCCCCAAACGCCGCGCAACGCGCGCCGCGTCGATCGCGGTGTCGCCTCCACCTATTATGGCGACGCTCTTGCCGATTTCGAGCTTTTCGCCCGCCGTGAGGCGGTGCAAGAAATCAGTCCCGGTCCAGACACCCGGTCCCGCTTCGCCTGGAATCTTAAGCAATTTACCCTTGTGCGCGCCGATACCTAAAAAGATCGCCTTATGTTTGGACTTGAGCTCCGCCACCGAGACGTCTTTTCCCGCCACCGTGTTGAGCTTGAGCTCGACCCCGAGATCGACGATGCGCTGGATCTCCTTATCCAAAATATCCGCCGGCTGCCGATAAAAAGGTATGCCCCAATAAAGCATGCCACCGGCTTTTTCCGTGGATTCATATACCGTAACTTTATATCCGCGACGCGCGAGCTGATAAGCAAAAGAAAGGCCGGCCGGCCCCGCGCCGATGACTCCTATTGATTCGGGTTTCGTATCATCCTCGAGCAACGGAAGCGTAAGACCAGCTTGCAGACCCCAATCGCCGATAAATCGTTCCAGACTGTTGATCGCAACCGCCCCATCCTTGCCCTCGCGGTTGCAGTGCGTCTCGCACGGATGGGGACATACTCGGCCCATGACCGACGGAAACGGATTGGTTTCTACGACCAGATTCCAGGCCTTGGCAAACGCTTCGTCCTTACTGATTCCGATCTTCTCTCGCTGCGCGATAATCGCGATCCATTCGCGTATTAGGGTCGCGCTCGGGCAGTGCAACGTACACGGAGCGACCTTAGTGACCTGATGAGGACGCAAGGAAGAGGCTTGGGTTGCGGACGCGCCGCCGGTGGTTCGCAGGGGTTTCTTTTTATCGACTTTCTTTAGTAGAGCCATTTTTGTTACTCACCCGGTAGCTGCCTTCGCAACGCTACCAAAAAAATAAAAAAGTTTCTCTCTCTACACCGGAACGGCCCGGCGAGTTGTTACAACCACTATTCGAATATGTTTGCCGCGCGGTCCTGAAACTAATAGACCGTTCCGGGACCGCGCGAGCAAGTATCGATCTGCATTACGTCGGAGGCAGCACGATATAGCTGCCGCCGACATAGGAATAGGTGCATCGGCCGGAGTCGATCAACTCGCGAATCGCTTGCTTGCAAAGTTGCTTATCGCAGTTGTCGCCTCCAAATTTTTCGATCATGGCTTTGGTCAGGTCCATGGCTTTGAGATTCTTTTTACCATGGTACTGCTTGACCATTTCGTACATCGCTTCAGCCACTGTTGATACGGTTACCTCGTCACCCATAGCAATCTCCTTATCTTTTACTCTCGAACGTCGCTTTGTCGGAAGTATACCGATCTACGGAAGGATTCGCCCGCGTGAGTAAAATCGTCGATGTGATATTTGGTAAAGGGAATTTCCGTCAATTCAAAAAACTTCGGCCATCCGATGCGCTCGATCCACTCGCCCATACGTTCGAACTTTCGCGCGTTCTTCGCGTATACCTCAACGATATTTTTAACCGATTTCACCACAGTAGGCCAACGCGGAGGCTCGTTCGGAATATAGGGAATCGCCAGCTTTGAGAACATCGGCTCGTGCCGCGCGTTGCTCACCTTACCGCCTACCCAAACCGATAGCCCGTCCGTAGGATTGTTGAGCTTGATCGATGGGCAAACGGTAAAGCAGTTCGCGCAAAACATGCATTGTTCTTCCACGATTTCCACGCTCGGTTTGCCGTCGACGGTAGCTGTGCGTACCGCGCCCGTCGGGCACGCCGACACGGTTGTGGGAATCTCGCACTGAGCCGGAAGCGTATCGTGGCTGACGACGGGCGGCTTGATATGAACGCCTAAGAGTGCGATGTCCGAGCAGTGTACCGCACCGCACATGTTCAAACAGCAAGCAAAAGCGATACGTAACTTAGCCGGAAGCTTCATCGACTCGAAGTAAGGAAACAGCTCGTCCATTACGCACTTTACCACGCCGGAGGCGTCCGTAGCGGCGGAGTGGCAGTGCACCCAGCCCTGCGTATGCACGATATTGGTGATGGAATTCCCCATCCCGCCCACGGGGTAGCCCTCTTTCTTAAGTTTCGCGATACACGGTTCGACCTTTTTCTCATCCGTGATCAGAAACTCCACGTTATTCCGGCTGGTATAGCGCAGGAATCCGTCGCAGAACTCGTCGGCTATCTGAGCGAACAACCGGATGGTATCGGTAGCGGCCAAACGCGGAGTCGCCGCTCGCACCGAATAGAGCTTATCGCCCGATTCAGATACATGCATCAAAACGCCGGGCTTAATGATCTCGTGGTACTTCCACTTGCCGTAGTTCTTTTTGATGATCGGCGGTAAGAAATTCTCATAACTCGGGGGGCCGATGTCCGTGATTCTCTTTTTTTTTGGTTCTGCCATTGGTATTTGCTCCTTAAAGTCAGCCTGTAGATATTTAGTTGTTCTATTCCTGATCCTGATCGTAGAAAATATAGGGATTGCTGCGCGGGTTGATGACCATCTCGGGCCTGGGCTCGAGTCCGATCTGCTCTAAGAAATTGCCCATTCCGATACGCTGAATGAACTCTCCGACGCGTTCGCGGTTTTTGCCGTGCTCCGCCCAGAGGTCCCATATCGCTTCAGCAAGCTCTTTGATGTCCTCGTAAGGAGGCTCGATCTTTAGGAAGGGTACGATTACCGAGGAAAGCAATGCGCCACCGATAATCGGCGCCTTGGAACCGAGCAGAATCGTCGCGCCTCTATCCTTACCGGGTGCCAACGCTTTCGGCATCGCATTGATGCAATGCATACATTTTACGCAGTTGGAATTGTCTATCGACAGCTTCTTGCCATCCCAGCTCATGCACTTTGTCGGGCAACGCGAAATGACGTCATTTTCGAGATTCAGCTTGCTCGCGTAATCCGCCACCGCTTTTTGGTCGATTTGAATGTCGTCACGCCAGGTACCGATAATTGACATGTCCGCTCGCGCTATGGAGGCCACGCAATCATTGGGACATCCGGACATTTTAAACTTGAACTTATACGGAAAGGCCGGCCGATGTAGCTCATCCTGGAATGTCCGCGTCAAGTCGTCGGTGAGCGCCATGGTGTCGTAACAAGCCCATTCACAGCGCGCCATGCCGCAACAGCAGCTCGGCGTTCGCACCGCCGAACCGGATCCGCCCAAATCAAAGCCAAGCGCGGTCAAATCGGCAAAAGTCGGCTCAAGATCGTCGGTGGCGCATCCGAGGAAAACGATATCGCCGGTTGAACCGTGCATGTTGGTGATGCCCGAGCCGTGTTTATCCCAGATGTCACAGAGCTTTCTCAGTATGTCCGAAGTATAGAACCAACCCGAGGGCTGGTTCACACGAATGGTATGGAAATGGGCGACATTCGGAAATTCTTCGGGAAGATCGTTATAACGCCCAATAACACCGCCGCCGTAACCCATTACGCCAACGATACCGCCGTGCTTCCAGTGGCCGATCGTTTCCTTGTAGGAACGTTCGAGCACACCTAAAAGGTCATTGGAACGAGCGCTACCCCTTTCGTTTTTTTCGTTTTGGGCACACTTTTTGATTTCCTTAACAAAGCTCGGCCACGGGCCTTTGAGAAGTTCATCGATTAGTGGCGTTTCTCGTAGTTTCGCCGCCATATTTTCTCCTTTCATTGGTATCTGGATAAACAGGAAAAGCCAGACAAAAATATAGAATACAGTAGAAATTGCGCCGGGCTGTGAGCATTAAGCCTAGCGGTAGGGAGCTTCTATCTTATCGTTCGAAGCGTATGTCAAAAACAAAGTCTAGATAGTGTCCAGAAAAAAATTTTATAAGCGAGCAGTACGAGATTTTTTTAGGGCGAAAATATTGTCTGTTTGCTCATTAACAGCCTTTATCGGGCAACGACGATTCGATAGATAGTATTGACTTGTTCGCCGATGACACCTATAAAAAACACCGAAGCGGAGGCAGAAACGTGGAACTACATCAATTACGCTGTTTTTTAGCTGTCGCGGAAGAAGGAGGATTTAATCGGGCTACCAGCATATTGCATATCACGCAACCTGCCCTTTCTTACCAAATAAAACAACTCGAGGACGAGCTGGGGACAAGGCTTTTTCACCGAAGACCCGGAGGGGTTTGCTTAACTGAAGCGGGCCGAGTGTTGGCGCATGGTAGTCAAGAGCTGATGGAAAACGTGAAAAAGTTATACCGATCGGTCCAGGAGCTTTCCGGAGGCGTGGTCGGTGAGATCCGTATCGGCACTGTCAATAGTGTCGGTATCTATATTTTACCGAAAATCCTCCGACGGCTCAGGGAACGATACCCGATGGCGCGGCCGACGGTATTATACCGCCACTCGGATGAAATCATGGACGCTTTGCTCTCGGATCAGGTGGACGTGGCTCTGATCGCCAATCCTAGGCCCGACCGGCGTTTAGCTCAGGAAACCATCATCGAAGAAAAGGTTTCTCTTGTGTGCGGTCCGTCGCATCCATTTTTTAATCGGCGAGCGATCAGGCCGAGCGAGCTGCAGGGGATGCCGTACATCTATCTTTCGCCGGAAAGCCCGACGGGAAAGCTAATTCGCGAGCACCTTGCGCTACTTGGAATCAGCGTTGACACGGTCGGCTCAACCGATAACGTAGAGACGGTAAAAAGGATGGTCGAGGCCGGCCTTGGGGTTGCTTATCTCCCGGATATGGTCACAGCGGAAGAGGTTTCAGGCGGAAATAACGGACAGGGACGAATGCTGGCTCGCATCGATATGGGACCGACCGTCAGCCGGAAGATCGTTCTGGTTCATTGGAAGAACCTCGAGATGACCCGGGCGATAACGGTTTTCATTGAGGAGCTGCACCAGTTCGCCCAGCTAACCGGACGATCGATGGATCGTTATTCGGACAGCTTATCCGCGATTACCGCGTATTAAAGAGCCCGTATTAGAGGTTCCGAAAGCCCGCGTTACGTCTTGATCCCGTCTTCGTTGGAGATTGCGCGGTACGCGGTGAGGTCGAAAAAAAAGCTGTCTTTTCACTCCTATATCAGCTAAAAAGCCGCGATGCACTTCCCGGTTTCGGGCGTTTATTGCGCCGTGTGGATTCCGCCACTTGTCGCGTTTGTCATTTCATCGCTGACCGCATCGGCAGGTGTATCAGGAGCTTTTCTCCTCCTGCCTTTTCAGATGAGCGTGCTCGGTTTTACCTCGCCGTCGGTCAGCCCCACCAATCTAATATACAATATCGTCGCGATTCCCGGAGGTGTCTACCGTTACATCAAGGAAGGACGAATGGCCTGGCCGCTCACCTGGACAGTCGTCTCGGGGACGTTACCCGGGGTTGTGGTTGGAGCGATAATTCGAATCCGGTACTTCCCCGATCCCCGTTCGTTCAAGCTCTTCGTCGGTCTTGTACTGCTCTTGTTAGGAATAAAAATTCTATTGGAATTCATTAAGCCCCCGAGCAAGACCCATCCAGATCGCGAGACGATCGAAAAAAAATTCCAAGCCGAGGTCAGCCGTGCAAGAAATGGGGGAACATTACGAGCGGGCTTATCCAAAGACGCCGTGATTAGAACGAGATCGATTTCCTGGCGGAAGATCGAATATGAGTTTTGGAACGAAAGCTTCGCATTCAATCCAATTGCGGTTTTCTCCTTAGCGCTGGCGGTCGGATTGGTCGGAGGCGTTTACGGAATCGGCGGCGGCGCGATCATTGCTCCTTTTGTCGTAGCCGTGCTTGCCATGCCGGTATACGTCGTGGCGGGAGCAGCCTTGTCAGGGACCCTAATTACCTCGGTCGCCGGTGTCGCCTGTTTTGAGCTTTTAGCTCTTACCCCGCTTGCGCAAGGGCAGGTGGTCAGACCTGATTGGGCTCTCGGAACGCTTTTCGGAGTGGGGGGACTATTCGGAACTTACCTAGGCGCGCGAATTCAAAAATTTATCCCCGAACGATTAATCCGTTTATTGCTCGCGGGACTATCTATGATGCTGGCGGTCCAATACATCGGACAGTTTTTGTGGATTTAAACGACAACAGATTTTAGTCCCGTCGCGTTCGGTTGTTGGGACGCCGCGAGCGCAACAAACGAGGTTGGCTCTTATCATGGGTTCGGTCTTTATACCGAACCGCTCCGCTATCAATGTTTTTTATTATCGTCATTCAAAATTTGTCGTTGACACTACCCCATGACGGTAGCTTATTCAGACTTCCCTAAATTAGTTTCACGCGGGAAACAAACCCAAATATCCACAATAATCGCCAACGCATATTTGCTGAGGCTTATGGAGGTAAGGAATGCCAAGCTTCGTAAATCCGGACAAGTGCGACGGATGCAAGGCGCTCGATAAGACCGCCTGCCAGTACATATGTCCGAACGACCTAATGGTCCTCGATAAGAACAAAATGAAGGCGTACAACCAAGATCCTTCACAGTGCTGGGAGTGCTACAACTGTGTCAAGATCTGTCCGACTCAGGCCGTTGATGTGCGCGGCTACGCGGACTTTGTTCCCATGGGCGCGGCGGTTGTTCCATTGCGCTCGTCCGATAACATCATGTGGACGATCAAGTTCCGAAACGGAACGGTTAAACGGTTCAAGTTCCCGACCCGGACGACTCCGGAAGGTAAAGCTGAGCCTGCGGGCGGTTACCAGACCGGTGGCGACATCGACAGTCTTGCTCTGTTTACGGAGCCCGCGTCCCTAGGCCTAGACAAAGTATGGTCGAAGTAGAGAGGAGAGAAAAATGAAGAATTACACAACTGTCGAAGTGGATACCGATTTATTGATACTCGGCGGAGGCATGTCGGCGTGCGGCGCGGCGGTCGAAGCGGCTTATTGGGCTAAGCAGAACAACCTGAAAGTAACCTTGGTAGATAAAGCAGCGATGGATCGTTCCGGCGCGGTCGCGATGGGTCTATCGGCTATTAACCAATACGTCGGCCTTAAGGACGGCCAGAACACCATTAAGGACTACGTGGATTACGTCCGCAACGACTTGATGGGCGTCACGCGTGAGGATTTGGTAGCGAGCATTGCGCGGCATGTGGATTCGACCGTACACCTGTTTGAGAAGTGGGGCCTGCCGATTTGGAAGGACAAAGACGGCGGATACGTACATGAAGGTCGCTGGCAGCTCATGATCAACGGTGAGTCGTACAAAGTGATCGTCGCGGAAGCGGCGAAGAACAACTTGGGCGCGGACAACATTTACGAGCGCGTATTTATTACCGAGCCTCTGATGGACGGCGACAAGTGCGTGGGCGCGGTCGGCTTCTCGGTACGCGAAGAGAAGTTCTACGTCTTCAAAGCCAAGGCGGTCCTGGTATGCATGGGCGGCGCGGTCGGCGTGTTCAAGCCTCGTTCCACGGGTGAAGGCGCGGGTCGCGCGTGGTATCCGCCGTTCAACTCGGCTGCCTCGGCCTACTTCACGATCAAATGCGGCGCCGAGATGACTTGTCAAGAAGTTCGCTTCATTCCGGTGAGGTTCAAGGATGCGTACGGACCGGTGGGCGCGTGGTTTTTACTCTTCAAATCCCGCGCGACCAACGCCATGGGCGAGAACTACATGGAAACCCGCAAAGCCGAGCTTGAAAACTGGGGTCCTTACGGCAAGGTAAAGCCGATTCCGGCAAACCTGCGTAACTACCTTGGCATGCTCGACATAATGGAAGGCAAAGGCCCGATCTACATGCGCACCGAGGAAGCCATCGCGAACATCGTCAAGTCGGAGAAGGATCCCGCTACGGCGAAGAAAAAGCTGAAGGAGCTGGAATCCGAGGCATGGGAAGACTTCTTGGATATGACCATCTCGCAGTCGATACTTTGGGCGGCCACCAACGTCTCACCGGAGGAGAAACCCTCTGAGATCGCGGCTGCGGAACCCTACTTCATCGGATCGCACTCCGGTGCCTCCGGCGCTTGGGTCAGCGGTCCCAAGGACATTGCACCGGCCGAGTACTTCTGGGGCTACGAGAATATGTCCACCTGTAAGGGAATATTCTGCGCCGGTGACGCATCGGGCGCTTCCTCCCACAAATTCTTCTCTGGCTCGCACGCCGAGGGTCGAATCGCGGCCAAAGCGGCGATCCGCTATATCGTAAAAGAGAAGCCCGCGGCGCCGAGCGTCAAGGCGGATGTGGTCGAGAAGCTGAAGGCTGAAGCGCTCGCGCCTCTCAAGACGTACGAGGATAACGTCAACAAGACGACCCAGCCGGATGTAAACCCGAATTACATCCTTTGGCGCCCGTTCATGCAGCGTCTGCAGAAGCTCATGGACGAGTACGCGGGCGGCGTGACCGCGCAGTTCACGACCAACGAGTCTTGCCTCAAGAGGGCGCTTGAGCTGTTAGCGCTGCTGAAAGAGGACTCGGAGAAGCTCGCCGCCAATAGCGCGCACGAGCTGATGCGTTGCTGGGAGAATAAGCACCGTATGTACCAGGCGGAAGCTCACGTACGCACCGTGCTCTTCCGCGAGGAGACCCGGTGGCCGGGTTACTACTTCCGCGCCGACAAACCGAAGTTGGATCCGGCTTGGGAGTGCTTCGTGAACTGCAAGTATGACGCTAAAAACAACAGTTGGGAGATGAAGAAGGTTCCGATTAAGAAGGCCTTATAATCCCGCGATCGATATCGACGTCTGTCTCTAGTAGCAAAACCGGAAGCCCCAGGCGTCTTGTCTTAGACGCTTGGGGCTTTTTCCACTCAGATGAATAAACCAAAGCCATACGAGATCAGCGAACTTCCTTACACCATGCGCGGCCGGCGCCAACTCGAGGCGGGCCAGAGCTTCTGCTTCGATTGCCATCCGGGTCTATCCTGTTTTACCCGGTGTTGCGCGGACGTGAATATCTTTCTTACACCGACCGATGTGCTGCGCCTTTCAAGACGCTTAAAAGTAACGACCACGGAATTTCTGGACTCCTATACGCTTGTGCCCATCACCAAAGAGTTACACCTGCCGACCTTGATGTTGCGCATGAACGACGAGCCGGAAAAGCGTTGTCCCTTTGTTCAAGAATCAGGGTGTAGCGTTTATCAAGACCGTCCGTGGGCCTGTCGTATGTTCCCGCTCGCGATGGCGTTGCCGCCCGCCCGCGCCGGAGTAGAGCCTAAGCCGATGTACTTTTTGTTCGAGGAAGACTATTGCGAGGGAAAATCACAACAACGAAGTTGGACGATCGAGCAATGGAAAGCCAATCAGGGGGTTAGTGCTTGGGAAGATCTCGACGCCGGATATCGAGAGATCGTTTCGAATCCTTGGTTTATCGGCGGCCGGCAGTTGGATCCCAAACGCATCAATATGTTTCATACCGCTTTTCACGACCTGGATGTCTTTCGAGAATTTATTTTTTCATCCAGCTTTCTCAGACGTTTCGAGCTGGATGCGGATCTAGTCGATCAGTTACAGACCAACGATGAAGCACTACTGCGCTTTGCGCCGCGCTGGCTGCGTTTTGCCTTATTCGGCGAGCCAACGATGCAATTGCGCAACTGCACCATCGAATAACAATCCGAGGAGGTAAACATGCAAGCATCGTCTCCGCAGCCCGTGATGGTGATCGGAGCCGGTATCGCGGGAATAACCGCTGCGCTAGAAGCGGCTGAATCCGGTGCGCAAGTCGTACTCGTGGAAAAAGATCCTTCTATCGGTGGACGCGTTCTCCGGAGCTATCACTACTTTCCGAAACACTGCCCGCCCTCGTGCGGCATGGAGATAAATACGCGCCGACTGGAACGTAATCCTCGCGTACGCGTGCTGGTGAATTCCCAAGTAACAAAGGCGACTAAAACCGATCAAGGATGGTCGGTGACCATAAGCGAGGCGCCTCTTTACGTCAACGACCGGTGCACCGCCTGCGGCGAGTGTTCCAAGGTCTGCCCGGCGAAGGTAGCGGACGACTTCAACCTCGGTCTGTGCGAGGTCCCCGCAATTCGTCTGCGCCACCCCGACGCCTGGCCGCGTCGCTTTGTATTAAATCGAGAGGCCTGTCCCAGCGGTTGCGATGCCTGTGCTAAAGCGTGTAAGTACGGCGCTATCAACCTCAGCGCTAAAGAGCGTTCTGAGACGTTGCAGGTCGGGTCCATAGTACTCGCCACCGGCTGGAAACCCTACCCGCTGGAGAAGCTCACCGAGCTCGGCGGAGGCAAAATTCCGAATGTGATTTCAAACGTTCATATGGAACGTCTGGCCTCGCCTACGGGACCGACCGCGGGCAAGATTCTTCGACCCTCTGATTCCAAGCCCCCGAAGAATGTCGCCTTTGTTCAATGCGCGGGATCGCGAGACGTAAAGCATTTACCTTATTGTTCGGCGGTTTGCTGTCTCGCTTCGCTAAAGCAGGCGGTCTATGTAAAAGAACAGCTTCCCGAAAGCGAGGTGACGATTTATTACATCGACCGCCGAACGCCGGGACGTAATGAAGATGTGCTGACCAAAGTCGCGGCCATGGACGGCGTCAAGCTGGTCAAGGGCAAGGTCGGTAAGATCGAATCTCATGATGGTGCCATCGTGCTGCGACTGGAAGATGTCGAAGCCGAAAAGATCGTCGATGCCACCGCGGACCTGGTGGTGCTCGCCACCGGCATGGTCTCAAATCTGGGCGACATGGCTTCACAGATCGGTATCCAAGTCGATGCCGACGGGTTTGGATTGGAAGACCCCCAAGCGGCCCTTTTCGTCGCCGGCGTGGCGCGACGGCCCGAAGACGTTGCGGCCACGACGCGCGATGCGACGGGGACAGCGGCTAAAGCACTGGTTGCTGCGATAAGGAGTGCATAATGGACAAGATCGGCATATTTCTCTGTAGTGGCTGCGAAATCGACAGCGCGATTAAGCTCGATGGCTTACAAGCCGTAGCAAACGAAAACGGAATTAGCACGACTATCAACCCGTGTTTGTGCTCGCCTGAAGGCGTGGCGGCGATTCGCAAAGCGGTCGATGACGGTCAGATCAATGGGGTTTTGATCGGAGCCTGCTCTCCCAGGGCCAAGAGCGATGAGTTTCGCTTTGATCCCACCAAAGTCGCGGTCGAGAGAGTTAGCTTGCGAGAACACGTGGCTTGGTCTCATGAGCCCGGAAACGAGAATACCCAGGCGCTGGCGGAAGACCTGTTGCGAATGGGAATCGCGAAAATTCAAAAGATGAACCTCGCCAAACCGGCTCAAGAGGCGATTGAGGACACGGTACTCGTGGTCGGCGGCGGTTTGGCCGGACTATGCGCCGCGGAAGCGGCGTCGGGCTTGGGCAAGCCCGTCGTGTTGGTGGAAGCTAAAGAAGAACTCGGCGGGTATTTGGCAGGCGTAACGAGTCTCGTGCCGGAGATTCCCCCGTATGAAAAACCGGCGAGCAATCACCTTTCGGAGTTGATTGCGAAAGTCACCGAAAGCTCAAAGGTCCGTGTTCTTACATCATGTAAAATCAAACAAATCTCGGGACAGCCTGGACAATTCGATGTCGAGGTCGAAAGCGCGCAGGGCGCTCAGAAGTTTAAGGCTGGCGCTATCGTACAGGCGACGGGAGCGCGGCCTTACGATGCGCACAAGCTACCGCATCTCGGATACGGAAAATTCGCCGATGTGATAACGAGCCACCAACTCGAGCAGATGCTCAAGCAAGGCAAGCTGCTTAGACCATCCAATAAGCAAGCGCCCAAGCGAGTCCTCTTCGTTCAATGCGCCGGCTCGCGAGATCCGGACCATTTGCCCTACTGCTCGAGCGAGTGCTGTGCGACCTCGTTGAAGCAAGTATCCGCGATTCATAAAAGCAACGCGGATGTCGAATGCCTGGTCGTCTATCGAGATCTCAGAGCGCCGGGGCAATTGGAGCGTTTCTATCTCGGTGTTCAAGAGGAGCCGGGCAGTCTATTTGTTCGCGGGGTAGTAGACAAAGTTGAAAACGGCGGCGGCCAGCTCAAGGTCACGGTCGGCGACAGCATGCTCGGAAAAGATAGCGTGCTGACGGCGGATCTGGTCGTGCTCGCGGTGGGCATGGTTCCCAATTCGGCGGACGGAGAAGCCTTGCGAAAGATAGCGGACGCGAAGGTCCGGGTGGAGAAAAACGAATCCGAGGTTCAGGTAGCGGAAGCAAAAAAGCAGATCGAGGAGCTCAAACGGCACGAGGGTACCGAGATCCTCAATCTCGTCTACCGTCAGGGGCCTGATCTTCCCGCCTTGCGCTACGATTTTCCCGATTCGCACTACATCTGTTTCCCTTACGAAACGCGTAGAACCGGAATTTACTCTGCGGGCGCGGTTCACGCGCCCATGGATGCCGCTCAAGCCGCGGACGACGGCTGGGGCGCCGCGATGAAAGCCGTGCAGTGCATCGAGGCCAATAAACGAAGTGAGGCGTTGCATCCGCGCGCCGGCGACGTCTCGGTAGCGGACTTCTTCCTGCAACGCTGCACGCAGTGTAAACGCTGTACCGAGGAATGCCCGTTCGGTTCGTTGAACGAGGACGTAAAGGGAACGCCGCAATACAACCAGTTGCGTTGTCGCCGTTGCGGTATCTGTCTCGGCGCATGTCCGGAACGAATCATATCCTTCCCGGAGTTTTCCGTCGACGCGGTCTCCAGTATGGTTAAGGCCATCTCGGTGCCGGAAGATTACGAGGAGAAACCTCGAATCATCGCCTTCATGTGCGAAAACGACGCGTATCCGGCGCTGGACGAGGCGGCGGCGAAAAGAATTCAATGGAACCCGTGGGTAAGAATCATTCCGGTTCGCTGTCTCGGCGCGGTTAATATCATCTGGGTAGCGGACTCTCTCTCGCGCGGCATAGACGGTTTAATACTTCTCGGTTGTAAATCGGGAGATGACTATCAGTGCCACTACATGCGCGGTTCTGAGCTCGCACAAACCCGGTTCGGCAATATCCAAGAGACGCTGAACCGCTTGGCTCTCGAGCCTGAACGAATTCGGATCGTGGAGCTGGCGCGCAATGAATTCGAGCGCGCGCCTCAAATTCTCGATGAGTTCAGCCAAACGTTGCAGGATCTCGGAGCGAATCCCTTAAAAGGCTTCTAATAAAACAGGATTAAGGTTATGGGCGATAAAACAGAGCTGATAACATCCTCGGAATTCCAGCAAGAACTCAGAAAACGAGGCGGCTTGAGCGTGAGCCGGTGCTTTCAATGCGCCACGTGCTCAAGCGTATGTCAACTGGCGCCCGCCGAGGCGCCATTTCCAAGGCGACAAATGCTTTGGGCGCAATGGGGATTAACCGAACGCTTGATGACTGATCCCGGAGTCTGGCTTTGCCACCAATGCAATGATTGCAATACGCGCTGCCCGCGCGATGCAAAGCCGGGAGACGTTATGCAAACGATACGCTCACTGGCGATCGAACGGCTGGCGGTACCCGGTTTTATGGGACGTCTGGTGGGCAGAGCCGCGACGACCTGGCCGTTGCTTATCGGGATTCCATTTTTGTTCTGGATCGTCGCGCTCTACGCGGTCAATGGGCTCGAACCGCCTGCATCTCCGCTGGTCTATGATCATTTCGTGCCGCATTGGTTGATATACATAGTCTATTTCACCACGACCGGTTTGGTCTCGTTGGCGACCCTGGCGAGCGGCCTTCGCTTCTGGAACATGTTAGGAAAAGGCGCTCAGCGCTCCGGCTCGTTTATCTCGAGCCTGATCGGAGTCTTGATCGAGATCGCCGTTCACAAACGTTTCGCCAAATGCGAAACCAACGCGTCGCGCCGTTTAGGCCACTTCATGCTGCTGTGGGGCTTTGTGGGCGCGGCCCTGGCGTCCGGTCTGATCATCGTCGCCCTTTATATTATGCATGAAGAGATGCCGCTTGCGTTTCTGCATCCCTTTAAAATCGTGGGAAATATCGCGGCGGTCTTACTTGTGGCCGGCGGAGTCGCGGTACTGCTTAACCGCCTGCAACCGGATCAACGTGCGGGAGCCCCGACCGCGTACGACAACTTCTTTCTTTCGGTCGTGCTATTGGTGATCGCTTCCGGTGTACTCACGGAGCTCGGGCGCTATTTCCTTGATCCGCTGATCGCATGCTGGATCTACATCATACATTTATCGGCCGTACTCTCTCTCTTCGCTACCTTTCCCTATTCGAAGTTCGCGCACATGCTGTATCGCACGTTGGCCATGGTTCACGAGCGCATGACGACGTCGCAAAACAAATAGACCAAAAAAATTAAGGATCGCGTTCAGGTAAACAACTAATCTCAGAAACAAGGAGAAGGTTAATGAGCAAACTTGTCAACCCTCACGGTAGTAAAGAATTGAAGCCCCTTCTGCTTTCCGGAAAGCAGAAAGATGAAGAGATCAAAAAGGCGCAAGGTCTGAAGAAAGTCCCGATGACGAGTCGCGAAACGTCGGACCTGATCATGATGGGTATCGGCGCGTTCACGCCCCTCGACGGCTTTATGGGACGAGATGACTGGAAGGGCGTTTGCGACGACTATATCATGCCGTCGAAGAACAAGCTTTTTTGGCCTATTCCGATAACCTTGTCGGCCGATCAGGGCTTGGCTGACTCGGTTAAGATCGGCGAAGAGGTCGCGCTCTTTGACAGCGAGACCCAATCGATCATGGGCACGATGAAAGTGACCGAGAAGTACACCATCGACAAGGAGCACGAATGCAAGAAGGTTTTTGCAACCACCGACAAGGCTCACCCCGGGGTGCAGAAAGTCATGGAGCAAGCGCCGGTTAATCTGGCGGGTCCGGTTAAGGTCGCTTCTGAATCTTATTATCCCGAGATGTTTAAGGGCATCTACCAGAGGCCGGCGGAAGCCAGAAAGATGTTCGAAGAGCGCGGTTGGAGCACGGTCGCGGCCCTGCAACTACGCAACCCGATGCACAACTCGCATGCCTATCTCGCCTGGGTCGCGATCGAGGTATGCGACGGTGTCTATATCCACCAACTCGTCGGAAAGCTCAAGGAAGGCGACATCCCGGCCGATGTGCGCGTTAAGGCGATCGATGCGCTGGTCAACAAGTACTTCCGTAAAGAACGGGTGATTCAAGGCGGTTATCCCATGGAGATGCGCTACGCGGGTCCTAGGGAAGCGTTGCTTCACGCGGTCTTTCGTCAGAACTACGGCTGCAGCCATCTGATCGTCGGACGCGACCACGCGGGCGTCGGGGACTACTACGGACCGTTTGACGCGCAGAAAATCTTCCTTGAGATTCCGCGCGACGCCATGGAGCTCAAGCCGCTTCCGCTCGACTGGACCTTCTACTGCTACGAGTGCGGCACCATGGCCTCGATGAAAACCTGCCCGCACGAGTCCAAGGCGAAAATCGATGACAACGGCAACTACCAAGGCGGCGCTCGGCTTTTGCTTTCAGGCACCCTGCTGCGCAAGCTGATGAGCGAGGGAAAGCCCGTACCCAAGGAGTTCTCCAAACCCGAGGTGATCGAGATTCTCAAGCAATACTACGATAGTCTCGAAAAGAAGGTTGAAGTCAAGCTGCACGGCGCGGCGACCGGAGACGTTGTTAAGAAATAGAAGATCCAAAAATTAAAAAAAGCCGGTCTTAGCAACCGAGGGCCGGCTTTTTTTATTTAACTTAACGTTGCAAAAACTCCGTCGGCGTAAACCGCTTTCGCTCGCGAAAAAGCGCACGAACTAAGCGCGTGCTCACTTTTTTTGAAC
>JAFGIB010000016.1 GCA_016929805.1 Deltaproteobacteria bacterium
ACAGGATCTAAGAAGTGCTTCCGGCTTTCAACCTATTGAAATATTTAGCTATTAACCTGATCGAGAATCATGCTCGGTGATTTAGACCAAATTCGGAGGTTCGCGTCTTAACTTCGTCGGGATCGTCGCCTTTTGCGTTTGCGATTGGGTATAAAGCGAGTTGTAATTCCAACGGTTCGCCCGTATTCTTGTTCGTTATAAGATTTTTTCTAGCACCCATGCTTCCTATTTTCATTACCATAGGTTCCTTTATTGCCATTCGATTTTTTTTAAGCGCGGACACTAGCTGGTCTATAAAACCTTCAATGTCCATGAAATGTAGCCGGTTTTCACAAAGAAAAAACGTAAGGTATTTTTTCTTTGTTGTTACTAAGATGCGGCCGAAACCGTCGCCGGTTTCACCGTCGCTTTGACGTTCATCTGATGCGGGTTTCCCGGAAGTCCCGCCGGGCTGTTTCGGCATTTCCGTTTTAGGACCTTGATACCACGTAAAAGTTGTCTGTCGCGCATTCAATACGCCAAGAAGTAGAGTAAAGATGACCATCGCTACGGAGCCGGTGACGAGATCAGTCAATGGGGTCAGGTCAAGTTCCACCGTTTTTTGCCTGATTTTTTCTCTGCGCATCGGAATCACTTCATAACAACGAGTTCGGATTCCTGGGAAAACGGCTCATATCCAATATCTATCTTACGTTTCGTTACCATGTTTTTTAGATAATAAAAACGAGCAAAGCCCGACGGTCGGACCGCGAACATGACGTAATCTGTAGATTGACGTCTTTCTAGGTACTTAAGAAACTCACCAAAAGCTGAGCTGTTGTTGCCTTCGTTCTCTATCGCCTGTTCCCAGGTCGTTACACCTTTTTCCGGTAGAGTCATGACGGTATCCCCATCCCAGATGACGACGTGCGGTATTTTACCGCTGATTTTTTGAAGCGATTGCGTGGATACCGCGTAAGTTTTACCAGCGCCTGATGTAATCAATACTACCGTAGACAAGAGGAGCGTTAGAGCACCCAAAAGACATAGCAGTACCCCGAGAAAAGGAGATAGATCGGGTCCTGAAGGAGGTGAAATGTTACGATATCTACGACTCGGGTGCATAGTTTTGTCTTATAGTACAAGGTTGACGTATGCGTCCGAACCGTAAGCGCTTACGATGAAATTATGGACTGTTGCGGGAACTCTCCATACGGTTGGAACTATTATTGTTTCGGGGCCGAGCTTATTGTCTGAAAACTCAATAGTCGCAAGGATGCCGTCTTTAGACTCAAATCCTAGGAACTCTATTGGCTCGCTTACGGTCGATTTCCAAGAAATAGCCTGCTTTGAAAGACTTTTACGCGTATTACCCGCGTGAGCGAATAAAAACTCCGCCACGATAATCTGTACGCTTTTATCAGAGATGAGATATCGTGTTTCTTGGTCGCCTAGTCTGAAGTTAACGATAAGCTCCGGTTTTCTAACGCGAACGAGTCCTACAAGGAACCAATTTGATCTCTGGACTAGAGCCACGCCATCAAGGTCTTCGGCAAAGGTTTGCGAAACCATCTCAAGACCTTGTCGCGCCATCTCCCAATCCGGATCCGATGGTCTGCCTACCGCCGCTCGAAGTAGCGCTGCGGTGCATAGAATCATCTTTTTACCAAGCAATCTTACTTCGTCTTGGTTCCTGATATTATCGACATCTTTGATCATACGCTTTAGAATAGGGAAAGCCCGATCGGGCACACCTCTCTCAAGCTCCAACGTCGCAAGGCGAGTCCATAGCCGACGCGCCTTAGTACGACTCGTTTCGATGGTATCGGAGTCTTTACTTCGGTCGGCTAGTCGATCGTGCAGCAATGCGGCTTGCTCGATATAGCCGGTCTTTTCGAGCATCGCGGCTCGGTAAGAAAGAACAACGGGACGATTTGCGACCATCGAATAAGCGGCTGATGCGGCGAACGGGAGTAAGAACAAGACGATAACGGTAACCGCAATTGGCGAAAACAGCTGGAGTCGTACGCGCTGAGTGCGAGATAGTATCCACCAAGCTTGGGTATCAGGTAAAGGATCGGTGAGGTTGAACGCTGCCCTAATTCGATTCGATAGCCAGTAAAAAAGAGAATATAAAAGAACAATAATTACCGAGATCGACGCGGATAATTGAATTGTAGATGAAGGAGCCAGAGCGGTAGATAACGTTGTCTGTATTCTTACTAAAAGATACCAACCGACACCGGCTAGCGCGACCAAGCCAATTGTTAGAATAACGTACCAAGCGAGTAAATACCGCGCGAGACCAAAGAACAACGGTTCCCCAATAGATCGTAGTGACGGACCCCATAAAGTTACGAACATGGTACGTCCCGTTTGCGATATTAATTGTACGACCGCTCCGCGCGGCGGAGGCAACGACCAGGTGACCGTCATTCTCTCCATGCAATCGCATTGCCGACCGTCTTCCAAGTAAGCCTTTCCTTTACAAATGGGGCAATGCTTGGAGCTTACGTCATGGTCTATCCGTTTAGCTTCTATTTCATTACGACACGGGCATAATTTGGTAAAACGATAGTATAGGTCGTAGAAATATTCCGTTAGACGATCATAGGTTGCGCGCGTGTTTTTAGTCTCCTTCTCATTGATCGATGGTAGCCGAAACAAATGTAGTAGCGTTTCAGGAACGATCCGAAGTTCTACTAATCGCTCTTCTTCCGGTTCAAGCAGGCGTATACTTTCTATTTGTTCGACTACGAATGCTTCTTTGTCGGCCGAATATTCGAAGGGTGTAAAGCTCGGCTCCTGGACGTTGTCCCTTTCTTGGTCTTTGGGCAATAGTTGCGCAAGAATAGGGTATTTCACTAAGGGTCGCCATTCCCCTAATTCTCCGTATTTTATTAAAGACGTTTCGTCGATTACTTTTTGATAAGCGAGATCGCGAACACATCCAAACCCAAGAGGACCAACAATAGCGGTTTCTTTAACGCGAACATACCAGAGCGGCAGTAAATAGGACTCAACCGCGATATTTTTTGGCGTCTCGCATTCCCTTTTCTGCTGCCTCCAGAACATATTCGTCCGTTTAATCCTCTCGCGCATCAAGTCGAGCTGCGACCTCGGCGATGATCGCATCTGCCTCAGCGTATTCTGCCCCGCGCGAACCTGATTGTTCTTCTAGTATTTTACGTAATAGCAAAGCCGTTGTTTTACTACCGTTGCGAGAAAGATGATCGATGGCTCTCGCTATTTCGATCTTTACTTCCGGTTCCTCGAACGTACCGAGAATTCCTACTAATGCGTCCCGAGTTTCCTTATCGCCTAAGATAGCCGCCATATAGGCCGATTTGATAGCGACTATTCGACGGTCTTTATTGTGATTTTTCTTTTCTAATAGTGCGGCAATGTAGCATTTCGGCTGCTCTTCGCACTCTTTTAGTAGTTCCGCTACTAGCTCATACTCTTTTCGTCCCGAAGGATCGTTGAGACCCTCTGCATACGAGGATACGCCGCCGATCCTTACGAATACTATTGAACCCGGACCTCTTACGATGTAAGTCTCGACAGCACTTTTAGCAAGCTCAAGCTGGCTCGGTCGCGCTAGCCTGAGTATATTCTTAGCAATAGTCCCGCCAAACGTTCTTTTACGCAATCTTATCTCGATGTCGTCGATAATGCGTTGTCTTGGATAGCAGGACATGCCAGTACCAAAAGGAGAGTCTTTATGGCACAGAATTTCATAAGTCCTAACAAGAATACCCGCGTTATTTCGAGCTTGACCTAATAGCCAGTCGATCATTGTGGGATCGTAAAATCGCGAAGACTCGGCTGCGAGGGTTGTTTTGAGGTCTTCGCCAGACTGTAAAGAGGTACCAATCGAAATTGAGTCGAGCACATCTTCGAAAACCTTTTTGGTTTCTAGCGAATTCGATATCTTAGGCAATTCTAATGCTATAATTGCCTTCTTCTTTTCGTCCCGCTCGTTTCGAATTGCATCGATCACGGCATCGAGCGCATCGGACCGCCCCACAGCGGCCAAAACTCTAACGGCGACCTCAACGAGCAGCGTAGAATCCGCTTGGCTATTTTTACTTATTCCGGATGGGCTTAACGTAGTAGCGTAACTAACCGTTTGATCGCCTTTTAAGAGAGCAATAGCGACTTTATCCGAGGGATTACCGATCCTCGCAAGAGCGATTAGCGCCGAAGGATGCACGTCCGCCTGCGCCGGGTCGAGCAGTATCCTGAATAGCGGATAGACTGCGGTCGCATCACCGAGTTCCCCAATAACCTTGGCGGCGGTCGACTGTCGGAACACCTCATCCTGCCGCGCAATAGAGTTCGTAGAGTCGCGAAAGCCGTCGCTACTAAGCACTTTGACTAGTTTTGATTTACAGGACTTCGAACAGGTCGAAAGTAGTGCTTGCTTAAGATCTCGCCGAACTAAACCGCCGAGCGGCGTGCTAATGCGCGTTTTCATTAGCACATCGGGTAGTAGATCCGCTTCGTTTTCGAGCCGAAGGCGAGTGATCGCTGCCAGTGCCCATTTAATGTCGATCCCTTCCTGCTTCTTCGTGAACTCGTCGATAGCCTTTCGGAACGCCAGTTCAGCACGTCGATCGCGAAAAGAGCTAAGCAGGCTTATCAAGCCCGCTCGGTCAGGAAAGCTCAAATCCTCATAGTTTGCGACATAGGCGTGAGTCAGTGGTTGGATGATCTCATTAACAAGAGCCTTAACATACGACGATTCCGCATTATCGTCTGCCTGTACGAGAGTAGAAGAAAAAAGATCGTCGAGGCGCCGAAGCGCTTGTGATGCCTCGTGTCCTCGCTCAACCTGTCGAGCCCATCGACGAGGTTGGCTATCGGGCTTACAGCTCGATAGGAATAAAAGTAAACCGGCAGCTAAAACTCCTTGATACGTGATCAGTAACACAAGTCGAATAGAAGAAGTCATGTCAGGAAGTAAGAAATAGAGCTATTTCCGAGCGAGTAGAGACGCTATTTATCGGGTCGAGTGAAGATTAGATCTTCGCCCCCGACTGTTATTATGCATGTGCCCGAGCCGAACGGGGAAGGTCCTGAACCCACGATTGCACTAAACCGGCAACGGAACGGCTCGCGCTTTTTCGTGACGACGAGGTGAAGCGAATCGCGTTCGAGTCTTGCTGTTGCCTGAAGCGAAACCGTTGGCAAACTACGTCCAGCACCAACTTTCTTAAGGTCAGCCCAAGCCGTCCAAGCCGGGAAATCCTTCCCTTTAACGTTTGCAAATTTTGGTAGAAAAATCTCCGGACTATCTTCATCAACACTCTTACACGCTTTCCCATCGTCACACCAGAAATTCCCAATATTAGGAGCCACCTCATATCCGGACGATTGAGTCTTATTCCGTTCATCGCTTACGGAAGATACCGAAAACGGCCGTGGACGTGTATAGGTAAACTGTAGTTCGTTTCGAAGAATTTGCCACTTCCCTCGGCCGACGACTCTGTCGATCCCGTTGTTCGTTCGCCATACGATTAACGTAGGGGATATCACTAAAAACTGAGTTCCTCCTTTGTCATCGTGGTAGACCCATATGCCGACGTAAACTTCCGGAATCAGCACCGAAGAAGATGCTTGATTGTAGTACTTTCTTAGGATTTCTTCGCCAATCGCTAAATCGTGCGCCTCAACCGTAGTTCTTTCAGTCCCGCTTGCCGTCCGGACCCGTGTTGCGGTCGTTTCTTCATTAGGAGAGCCGATTACCAAGCCTTCTGATATAGAAGTCGTTTCCGTTACGGAACCGTTTTCTAAGGGAGGCGCGTTTGTTTCTGCCGGTTTTTCTTTAGAGCGTATAATTCCCATTTTTTGAGCAAATGCGTTTATTGGTAACGCAAATAGGGCCAGAAAAAGGCATACAGATAATCTATAAATATTCATATAAATAGGAATAATCGCATATAGAAATCTTATGCGTCAAGACGGGAATTATATATCCGTTCAGTAAAGAGCATTACTGACAACGCCCGGTAGGATCGAGGACTAAGGCGTCGCGCTCGAAAGGAACGACAAGAGCCGCCGGAAGCCTACCGAAAACGCGCCAGCCCGCGACTCTACCGACGGCCAATCAGTCGTCTACGTCCCGGTGAGTTTATCGACAATTAAGCGATTAAGGGAGCGGCGGCGTTCCGCCGCCTCGATTGTCAGCCGTCTATGTAAAGACGAAGGGAGGCGTACGCGCAGTTCTCCAGTGTATCTACGCGTTGCGAACGGTTCTGGCACTGGTTCGCTCGATGCGGCCATATCGCGAACGGCTTCTTTCGCGACTTTGCGGATACCGCGGAGCGCGCCCTCCGCTGTTTTGGCTACCCAACTTAAGCTCGGTAACTCCGCGCAAATCCCGACGTATTCGCCGTCCTCTTCCGACCACTCCACTCTAAAACCGTACTTATCTGAGGTTTCCATATTGCACTCCTGGCCGCGTTATCATCCTTGTCGCGCTTGACCCTCTTCCGTTTCTAATCGGTCGATAGCTTTAATAAGTTGCCGAACCTGATATGCTTTCGCCTTTCCACCCTCTCCGCGCTGTAGGTTAACTCGCGGATCACCAGGCCACGGCATTTTCCATACCCGGTGACTGCTGCCGCGCTGACGCGGTTCG
>JAFGIB010000186.1 GCA_016929805.1 Deltaproteobacteria bacterium
CGGCCCAATCTGCGGCGTCGCTCGCTCCTCGAAATAGCGCTGCTAGTCCTTCGTCGCGGCTCCTTGCATCTTGGACCGTCGCGCTCCAAAATACTCGGTCGGACCTTATTAAACACGCTCTTATTCGCATCCTACCGTTAGTTGTCCTATAGTGGACTGTAGCTTCTCAAGAAATGGTGGCGCGCAGAGGAGGATAACCGGGAGCGCGGGCGGTCTCGCCCGCATTTTCTAGCCGTTTTTTTAGTAATGCGGCCAAGATGGCCGCGTTCCCGGGTCGTTACGCCACCACTTTTTTAAGAAGCTAGTGGTGGGCTCGGGTATATATAACACAACTCATTTTTGTATTACGGTCTCACTGATTACAGGCGCACGCGATTCTGGCGGGAGCACCCGAGAATGCGGGATCGAATTCGGGACTTCTCAGCCACCACGCGTCCGACGACCAAACATGGCATCCGTAACCATGAATATTGGTACCTTCCGCCACCGTCTGCGAGTAGCCGAGCGCGGTTAGAATCTGGCTGCACTCATCGAGGCTGCCTCCCTCGGACGGTGTGCCGACGTACTGCGGCGTCTCACTGTCGTATCCGCCATGATCCGCGCAGTGTTGGTTACAGCTAATCGTAACCTCGGTTAAGTACCAGCAGCGGCCGAATACCACGGTTCCCCCGCAAGTCGTGGGCCCAGTTTCCGTCGCGGAGCTATCAGTCCCCTGTGCTCCATCTGAGCTATCCGGCACGGCCGCATCCGGCGGTGCATCTTCGCTCGCATCGATCGCGCTGTCGACAGCGGCATCTTCACTCGCGTCTGTTGCACTATCTATGCTAGATATCTCATTTTGAGCGTCACGAGAAGAAATTGTGCTATCCACGGCGGGAGTCGGACCTGTCGCGTCAACTTGTGAGTCTATAAGACCGTCACCCGAATCTATCGCAGCACCGTCGCGACTATCGCCGGCGTCTATGGCGGCATCGCTCGATTCGTTACTAGACCCGCGACCGTCTGTACGCGTATCAAAAGAGAAAAATTCAAAACCGATTCGTCCGCATCCAAGAAAAACGGCTATTACGCTAAAAAATATCGCCGGTACCGGTTGTCCTATTTTCAACTTTATATAATTTTAGCAGAGTTAATCCGCAACTCCAATTAAGCGAAGTACAAGCGTCTCTTAATACAATAAACGTCGCACAGCTCGTGATTCTAAACCGCGCATAAGATCAAATTCATGTAACTGTACAGGAGGGTACTGCTGTTTGGCTACGACGGCGGCCGATTCATCCCGGAAAACCGGCTTTCGTCCTCGCGCCGTCTCGTCAGGTACAGCAAGTACCATCCTCGCCGACCCTTCGGGCGCGCTCGGTTTTACGGGCGAATTGGCCGCCGACTTGTTTGACCCCTGAACGCTTGCGAATTAATTATCCGCGTCTGTCAGATGCGAACCATGATAGGGAGAATATGTAACAGTATGTATGGGAGTATAGGTTTAGTCAGATAAATCGTACTTTTTCTAAACCTTGTATAAACCTTAACGTTGCAAAAAACGTCGAGCGAAAACGCGAAAGAGTGGATGGAATAAGGGCGCGCGGAACTTATTATGGACCGCAGTAGAAAGATGGCGAAACTCCAGCTTAGTGCACCCTAAGTGAGGCCCAAAAGAAGTGAGCCCGCCCTTTGTTCGCACAATTTTTCGCTAGCGAAGCGCTTTACGCCGATGGATTTTTTGCAACTTTAAGGTAAGCACGCGCTTCACGCGGAAGCGGAATAACGGCTGAAAATGCTCGTGTCTCTTTTCTATCGAGTGACAGACGAGGCGTAGGTTCGTCGGTTTTGCACTTTATTTTACTCTCGTCACAACGATCCGATAAGCTTTTATTGCGCAACTCTGGCAGAGAGGAAGAGCGACATGGACACCATACTCGTAAAAAAATCTCTTCGCAGGATGATTCGCCGAGCGGTGCCTTCCGAGTGCACCGCCTTTGGGACGAAGGAATATCGCGAGATCGGAACTCGGGTGCTCGATTTATCTCCTCAAGGTATGCTGATCGCCTGCAACCATCGCGTCAAAGTCGGCGATTCGATCATGTTGTTTTTCCAAGCGCCTGGAATCGAGCAGCTTTGGTTGGACGCGGAAGCGGAAGTCACGCGTGTCGTTCAAGGCTTTCGCCGATATGATCCGGGATATTGTATGGGGGTTCGGTTTACATATCTAGAAAAACCCGATCGAACGCTGCTCGCTGGTCGCTTGGTCGGATATCCGCCTCCAATTCCTCGGCGCAGGCTCAGAGTGGACTACGCTGAATCGATTCGAAGGATTATGCAAAGCTAAGGGCTCGCGCAAAAAATAACTTCACTTTTGGCATCCCATCTCCGGGCCAACCGTCTCATCTCCTCAATCGCGGAATCCTCGAAATAGCGCTGTTATTCCCGAGGTTTTGCTCCCGAGGATCGAGCAAACCCGGCGTCGAAGCTGGACGCGAAAAACCGAAGTTGTTTTTTTCGTAACCGTTCAGGGGGGTACTGCTGTTTGAATACGACGGCGGCCAATTCATCCCGTAAAACCGGCTTTCGTCCTCGCGCCGGCTCGTCAGGTACGGCAAGTACCATCCTCGCCGGCCCTGCGGGAGCGCTCGGTTTTACAGGCGAATTGGCCGCCGACTTGTTTAACCCCCTGAACGCTTACGTTTTTTCGCAGGTCGTAAGCGCCTGTTCAATGGTCAAAACCGTCAGTCGGAAACGATCTCCGGCTCGTCGGCGCGGCGCTCGGCGTTGCTCGACCGGCGCCAAAGCGCCGCGACAAAGCTGCCGATCACCGAGTGCATGGTCGCGGAGATAGCGCAGGGAACCGCGGTAAGCGGATCGGCGAAATGGCGCCTCGCGAGCACCGCGCCCAAGCCCGAATTCTGCATGCCGACTTCAATCGATACCGTCCGGCATATTTGCATATCAAAGCCGAAGAGCGCGGCAAGGATATAACCCAGGGCGAAACCGCCGGAGTGTAGCAGAAACAACGCGAACACAAGCCGGGCGCCCGAGGAGAGCAAGACCGCCGCGCTACTTCCGATGATGCTCGCGCAGATCAACACGATGGCGAGAACTGAAATAAACGGAGCGATGGGCACGATGGCGCGCGAAAAACGCGGCGCTGCGTGATGCAGCAACAAGCCCAAAACCAACGGCGCGAGCACGACTTTTATCGTACTTAAGAATAGACCCCACGCGGGAACGGGCACCAGCGTTCCGGCCAGCCACTTTGTCATTATCGGCGTCATGACGATCGCCGCAAAGGTCGAGCACATGGTCATCAATACCGATAATGCGACGTGCCCGCGCGCGATATAGGTCACGACGTTCGACGCGGTCCCGCCCGGGCAGCAACTGACGAGTATCACACCCACGGCAAACGGTAGCGGCAGATTCGTGAGCTTCGCCGTAGCCCATCCGATAAGCGGCATGATGAGATACTGCGCCAATACGCCGGCGCCTACGGCTTTCGGCATCCGCGCCACCGCTCGAAAGTCGTCGATGCTCAACGTGATGCCCATGCCCAACATGATGACGGCCAAACCCCAGGTGATCATGTCGCCGTCAAACCAGGTAAACAGCTTTGGTCGCCAAAGCGCCAAAGCACCGCCGATCAACACCCAAGCGGGGAACCATCGCGTTAGCCGTTCACCGAGCTTCTCGATCGTCATCGCCCGCAATATACTCGCAAGCGAAACGCGACGGCAATCTACTCGGGCGGCGCCGGAAGAAATCGAGCGATTTTATGCCGTAGCGTGCGCCGAAATAGATAAGCAAATATACCGAGCCGATGAGCTGGGAGGTCGTCAGCCATCCTTCGAATACCATGCCGCGGTCCGCATCCGCGCGAAATGTTTCGAGCACGATGCGACAAGCGCAATAGGCCGCCACGTAGGATGAAAAACGGCTTCCGCTTCCCATGCGTTTTGGCGGTATCAGCGCGAACGCGAGCGCTAGAACGAGTAAACAGGCCGATTCATACAGTTGTACCGGGTGCCGCATTATCGGCGGATAGGCCGCCGGCGCGAGCGGATGGGTGAAAGCGACCGCGAACGGTCCGTGCCATTCGCGCCCATAACAACAGCCGCCGAAAAAGCACCCGAGCCGCCCTATAGCGTGAGCCGCCGCGACGGCCGGCACCGATAGATCAGCGAGCAGGCCGAAGGGCAAATGAAACAGGCGGCAGCCGGCCCATAATCCCGCCGCGCCCGCAAAAAGGGCTCCAAAAAAGACCATTCCGATCTGTTGAAAAAGCGCCCAACGCCAACCCCTGCGCACCGCCTCAACCGCGATAAACAAAGCCGTTGTTCCGATGAATCCGCTCGCGACCACCAGTGCGAGCGTGGCGATAACCGCACCCAAATCGAGCTCAGCGCGCCGGCCCGCGCGCAGCATCAAGAACGAGCCGAGTCCGATCGCCGCGGTTAAGCACAAACCGTACGTTCCGATTGGCCGCGAGACTCCGAACAGGGTGATTTGCGTAAGTACCGGGTGCATGGCTTAGAGCGCCGATTGTCTTAGAGCGTGTTAAAAAAGGTCCTCCGCTCGTCTTTCAGGCGGGACGGCCGAATCTGCGGCGTCGCTCGCTTCTCGAAATAGCGCTACTCTGATGATTCTACACATCTCGAACGAAAATTGCAGGCGTCTGACGGGCGCTGGGGTTGAGAATCCGCGCTCCCGCATGGGCCAAGCCGTTCGGTAGCGGATCCTTTTCAGGATGGGCCGAGTTGCGGGGAAGCGTGGCCGCAATTCTTTGAGTCGCACTGACCCTCAACCCCAGCGCCCGTCGGCTCCCTCACGAACCGAAGAAAAACGAATGATATGTGATGAACTATTAGAGCGCTGCTAGCCCTTCGTCGCGGCTCATCGTATCTTGGAGCGTCGCGCTCCGAAATACTCGGTCGGACCTTATTATACACGCTCTTACGGCTTTTTCGACGGACCGGGATCCAACGGCGGTTCCGGAAGAATTGGCGGAGGAGAATGGGGGTCGTCAGGCTCGCTCGGCTCTTGCTCGGGCTCGTCAAACGGCCCGTGCGGCTTTCTCAACGGTTGGCGCGTCGGTTCCGGCTTTATGCTTATATTCCACTGGTCGATGTTGGTCGGGTTGATTACGGCGGACGACACGCAGGCATTGCAGACGCCGCAGGTAAAAGCGACCAGCAGCGCCGGAAAGAAGGCAAGGGTGTTGAGAATGACGCCGGCGAGCCCGGTTCCCGAGTCCCGCCCGACGCGCTTTGCCTGCGATATCGCAGAACCGCCGAGAATCACTCCTATGAGTGCGAGCGTCGGGGATCCAAAGGCGAATATGAAACCGACAAGCGGTAGCCAGGCGGTTACCACGCCGATTCCCATGAAAAGGACGGCCGCCGCAAAGAGCAGAATCGAAGCGATTCCCATGAGCAGTAGGTTTTACCGAAGTTCGATACAGGTCAAGTCGGCTCGACGGAACGCTATCTGATTGTAATATTGCCGCCATGAACGATCCATCGCCTCGCAGCGGCCGTTGCGCCATGGTCGGACGGACCAACGTTGGGAAATCAACCCTGCTGAACACGCTGCTCAAACAGAAGCTGTCCATCGCAACGCCTAAGCCGCAGACCACGCGTAGCTGTATTCTCGGGGTCTATCTATCCGAACGACCGCAGACCCAAATCGCCTTTATCGATACCCCCGGCTTTCACAGGCCGAGAAACGCGCTCGGTCGAAGCTTACTCGAACAGGCAAAAGGCGGGTTGCAGGGCGCGGACGTGATCCTCATGATCACCGAGGTGGGTAAGACGCTGAGCGAATCCGAAATCGATAACTACCTGAAAGGAGAAGACGGCGAGATTTTACAGCTCGTCCAAAAGCAGTCACGGCCGGTCATCCTCGCGATCAACAAGGTCGATCGATTGCGAGAAAAGCCGTCGCTTTTACCGCTGTTGGCGAAGTGCAATTCTCGCTTTGCGTTCGCCGCGATCGTACCGATCTCGGCTCTCAAGGGCGACAACTGCAACGAGCTGATCCGAGAGATCCGCCTCCATCTAAAGCCGGGGCTCGAGTTCGATTCGGACGCGCTCACCGATAAGCCGGAGCGGTTTTTCGCCGCGGAATTAGTCCGCGAGGCGGTGATTAAACAGACCTATGACGAGCTACCCTTCGCGACCGCGGTACTGATCGATCTCTTTCGCGAAGAACCCAAGATCGTGCGCATCGAGGCGACCATCGTCGTGGAAAAGGAAAACCACAAGGGCATCGTTATCGGAAAGAAAGGGCTGCTGCTCAAGAGCATCGGCAGCTCGGCGAGACGCGAGATCGAAGCGTTGCTCGGGCGCAAGGTATTGCTTAAGCTGTGGGTAAAAGTGATCAAAGGTTGGACCGACAATCCCATGGATGTGAGACAATTGTCGCGAAGAATCGAAAGCGGTGATGGGGGTTTTTAAGAAAAGGAAGCGCGCGGCGTTTCGCCCTCAGCAACGACCCTCCGGAGCGCTGGGCGAACGACCCGTGGTCGCGATCGTCGGCAGGCCTAATGTGGGAAAAAGCGCGCTTTTTAACCGGCTGTCGGAGAGTCGAATCGCCATCGTCGAAGATACCCCGGGAGTGACGCGCGATCGGCTCTACGCCGACGCGCTGGTTTTCGATCGGGAATATGTATTGGTAGATACGGGCGGGTTCGATCCCGAGAGCGACGACGCGATGACCAAGAGCATCGCTTCACAAGTTCGCGCGGCGCTCAGCGAAACCGATCTCGTAATCTGCGTTTACGACGGCACGGTTGATCCCTTGCCCGCGGATCACAAGGCCACCCGGCTGTTGCGCGAGACCAACCAGCCCGTGATCTGGGTAGCGAATAAGGTCGACAGCCCGCGCGCACAACCGCAGGCGCTGCAGTACTACTCGCTGGGCGTCTCCG
Source organism: Deltaproteobacteria bacterium (assembly GCA_016929805.1). Classification (GTDB taxonomy): domain Bacteria; phylum Myxococcota_A; class Polyangia; order Polyangiales; family JAFGIB01; genus JAFGIB01. Next base: position 6,920 of record JAFGIB010000186.1, read on the forward strand.
AGCTACATCCGATTTCAGCCCTTCACGGCCACGGGATAAGCGAGCTTGAGGAGGCGATCTATCGGGCCCTGCCCGCGCCGCGGGAAGCGGGCGCCGGGTTCGACCCCGATATTCCGCGCGTGGCGATCGTGGGCAGGCCGAACGCGGGAAAATCGTCGCTCGTCAATCGCCTTTTGGGCGTGGAACGACAAATCGTGGACCGCAGGCCGGGGACCACGGTCGACAGCGTGGACACGCTTTTAGACTGGTCGGGTCAATCGTACGTATTGATCGATACCGCGGGGATGCGGCGGCAGCGGTCGATCAAACGCGGCGTCGAGTCGCTCAGCGTGCTTTCGGCGATTCGCGCGGTCGAACGCAGCGATGTGGTGGTATTGATGATCGACGCGCAAGAGGGCGCTTTTGAGCAGGATACCAAGATCGCGAGCCTCGCCATCGACCGAGGCCGGGCGCTGGTCATCGCGCTTAACAAGAGCGATCTCTTGAATGCGAAACAGCGCGAAACCGCGGAAAAGCGAAGTCGGGAGGTGCTTTCCTTCGCTTCCTGGGCACAGATCAAAAAGATCAGCGCGCTCTCGGGGCAAGGTCTCAACGCGTTGATGGCGGCTATATCCCGCTGCGGCCGAGAGCACGCCAAGCGGGTGTCGACCGGCGAGGTCAACCGCTTTTTCGCGGAGGTGCTGGGGCATCACCCGCCGCCGACCGTGGGTAATAAAGCGATTCGCCTGTACTATATCGCGCAGACCGCGATTCGACCGCCCACGTTCGCGGTGATATCCAACCACCCGGACAAGGTTCACTTCAGCTATCAGCGCTACGTGGTCAATCAATTGCGCAAGCGCTTCGGATTTCAGGGCACTCCGATCCGCGTTTTTTACAGAACCCGTAAGCGAAGGGATTAGGGACTGTAGCGCAACCCGACGAAAACCTGATCGATGCCCTCGTAGAGGTATCCCATGATCAGCTCCTGGTCGATGTAACTTCCGGAAGCGGCGGAGGAGCCGACCAAGAAGGCTCCGAGCTCGGCATACAGCTCGGATATCAAGCGACACTCGATCCGGGGAGCGACTAAATAAATCAAACCGTTGGTCACCACCGAGTTGGCTTCAAAGGTCCAGCCGCTTTCCTTGGGCGACCAACTGAGATGCGCGGCGCCGCCGATGAGGTATCTTCCCCGATGCAACGATAGCCATTCTCTGTCTCGCTCATATGGAATATAGATCGCATAGGCGAATACACCTTCGAGAGCGATGACCCATTCGGAATCTTCGATAAATTCTCCGTGCAACACCAATTGCAGGATATCGGTTCTTCCGGGTATCGGCCAGGCGTCGGGTTGAAGCAGCGCGTCGAAATAGCCGAGGTTCCGAGGCCAAAAATCTCGCTTTACGGAGAGCAGCGTTCGATCGAGTTGATACGCGGCCTCGACTCCGACCTGAAGCGGTCCGAGATCGGTCGCGCCGTCAAGCGAGAAGAGGTAAAAGCGATTATAGAAAACCTCAACCGGCGGAGCGTCGGCGTCCAAGGGTGGAAGTTGCGCGTCAGGGGATTCAGAGCCGGAACCACCCGTGCGAATCAGCTCGATCGTTTCCGGCGATATGTAAGAGGCCGGTAAGCGCTCGATGGCGGTGCCGGTCGTAAGCCCGAGCTCTCCTTGCGGACCGTGAAGCGTAAAGCGTAGCGCGCCCTGGGGATGGGTTAGATCCGGCTCGGGGAAAAACGTGGCGTTGTTACTGTCGACGCTTTTCGAGCGAGCGGAACGCGAGACGATTTCCTTAAAAAAACGCCTTATTTCGTCCATTTCCGAAGATGCTCCCGGCTCGCCGACGATATGCCGGAAAACTTCCTCGACGCGCGATGCGGGGTATTGAGCGTAATCGGACTCGGTAGTCGAGACCAGATGGGATTGATAGAAAGGTAGATAGATCAACCTGAGAGACAACCACGAGAGGGGATCGGCGTCGATTCTCAATGCGAGCTGGGCGAATTCCGCTGCCTCGGGCATGGTCGTCGGGCCGTTTCGCAAATCCAAGGCGGTCAGAAAATTGGTCGCCGAAAAAACATCCATACGCCCGAGATAGAGCATCTGATAGCCCGCGCGCAGGTGTAACCCGTCGGTCACTGTCGTGTCCACGTATCCCGCGGTCGGCGCCGCGTCCAACTCAAAGCGCGGCGAGTCCGCTTCGGCGGTATCGGACTGCAGCGCCGCGAATTGATGGCGAGCGCGAATCCCCGCCGAAAACCTCAACCGTTCCGAGGTTCGCAGATTGGTTTCTATTAGAAAAAGCTGAGTGGCCTCCCAGATCTCTTCGCGCTCTTGCCATTCGATATCCGCGGCGAATCGAGAGCGCAACAAGAGCTTGATCTCTCCCGCGGGCGGGGCCGGCCGCCGCGCGCTCTCGACGTCAATATCCGCCGCCGGTCCGTGCGCCAAACCGTCGAGCTCCGGGTCTTGTATCAGCTCATCGCCGCCCGATGTCGCCGTTTGCCCCTCTTGCGCGGCTGACCCCTGCATTTGAGATCGTTTCACTCGCGCGCTCCGCTGCGCGTACAGTCGTTGCCGAAGTTGCGGCTCTAGAGGCGATGGCTCGGCAAAAACCGCATCTTGAGCCTCGCCACCCTCTATCTGAATCAGATTCAGGAACAAGGGCAAGAAGATGAATCTGAATGGTCGTCGCATGGGTTCACTCGAACTCTATACCGCTGCTTTATCGGCGAAACAAAAGAAATCGCCTTGGTTTTGTCGCGTAACGCCCCGGATTCAAGACGCGACCATTGGAGCGCGTGTAAGAAGGTTCTGCGCTCGGCTTTCGGGAGGGACGGCCAAAGCTACGGCGTCGCTCCTTCTCGAGATGGCGCTGCTCGTCCGCCGTCGTCGCTCCAGGACCAATCGAGCCGTTTCCCGCTACGACGTATGAATTGAATTGATAGGTGGTAAAAGGGGTAAAATAGTACCGGCCAGGCGGCTTGGCGTTATCCTGCTTCCGAAGACGGCCTGGTTCTCACCGCGGATTCAAGACCTAAAGATGTGTTACTGTAATATCTGCCAAAAAAAGCCCATAGGGGAGGTACAGCGAGCCGCGGTTCGCTCCAATGTTCGTAGGTTTTGCGACCAACAGTTCGCGATTTGGCGATGTCCCAATTGTCGCAGCATTCACGCTTCGCAACCAGTCGACTTAGACTACTATTACAAGCACTATCCGTTGCACTGGCTTAAACAGACCAAGGTCAACTGGATGTTGAACGCGATGTACCGAAGCCAGCTCAAGCGTTTGAGAAAAATCGGCCTGCGAAAGGAACACACGCTATTGGACTATGGTTGCGGTAGTGGACTATTCATCGATTACTTGAGACGCGTCGGTTATCGGTACGCGTTTGGTTTTGACGCCTATTCCGAACGCTTTTCCGACTGCCGTATACTCGAACGATCTTATGATTTCGTGATTACGCAAGACGTGATCGAACACGTCGACAAGCCGTGGGAACTGATCAAGACGCTGAACCAACTCAGCAAGCCCGGTACGGTGATCGCGATCGGAACGCCAAACGCGGAGTCGATCGACATGAACGCTCCCGATAAACGCATCCACACCCTGCATCAGCCGTATCACCGGCATATTCTCTCTCGCGGCGCGTTGTTGACCGTAGGCGAAAGAGTTGGATGGAAGCTCATCCGTTATTTCCCGACGATGTATACCAACACGCTTGTGCCTTTCGTGAATACGATTTTTGTCACCTATTATTTTAATTGCTTTGACAATACGCTCGATCTTTCGCTGGAACCGATCCGCGTGAATAGCTGGAGGCTTTGGACGCCAAAGGCGTTTTTTTTCGCTTTTTTCGGCTATTTTTTCTCTCCCGAAACGGACGTCATGGCGGTTTTTCGGAGAGATTAAAAAACGAAGAGGTGACCGTTATTACGGTCTATCTGGCTAAAAACCAACCGCTTTATGTCTGTTCACGAACCGCGGCGATAGACTTTTATCTCGGCTTGCCGCGAACGGATGTGACGAAAAAAACGCATGCGACATGGGTTGATTCCGCATGTCGGGTGAGAAAAGCGGGCGACTGTGATAACCTTAACGTTGTAAAAAATCCGTCGGCGTAAAGCGCTTCGCTCGCGAAAAATAGCGCGAAATAAGGGCGTGCTCGCTTTTTTCGCGTTTTCGCTCGACGCTTTTTGCAACGCTAAGGATAACAGAATAGAAAGAGAAGAACGCGAGTCCTAAGGTCGTATATGCTGAAAATATCCACAATTGTACTCTTGCTGTCACTCTTTTTTATCTCCGTCGTAGTAGCCGATCCACCGCCTCTGACCGCGGAGGATATCGTCGGTAAAATGCTTCGAAACGATGCCTTCAAATGGGAAGGCGCTAAAACGAGGCTGCGCATGGTGTTGCTGGACCGCTCGGGCGAACGCCAGGAACGACTCATGATGATAATCGGCAGGCGCCACCAAGGGCTGCTTCAGACCATGGTGCGCTTTTTAGAGCCGAGCAAAATCGCCGGAACCGCGTTTCTCATGTTGGAACGTGAGAACGATGCATCCGAGCAATACGTCTATCTTTCGGGTCTCAAACGAACCCGACGCATCGTGGGTCGCGAGCGCGAAGGTAGCTTCATGGGAAGCGATTTTACCTATGCCGACATGCAAAGACTCGACGCAAAATACGCCGATAATAAGCGTTTGTCGGACGAGGAGATCGGTGGAACCAAGGTCTATGTCATACAGTCTACAATCAGCAAAGAAGCCCCCGTCGCCTATTCGAAGGTGGTAAGCTGGGTGAGAAAAACCGATTTTATCTCCTTGCGAACGCGCTTTTACGACAAGCAGGCGAAGCTGGCTAAAACGCTGTATGCGCGGCGTGTAAGAGTCGTTGAAGGAAATCCCGTGATCATGGAGGCGCGCATGCAGAATAACCAGACCGGACACGCAACAGAGCTCATCGTTGAATCCATTGAAAGACGAAATGATCTTCCGGACGTCGCGTTCACGCCAAACGCGTTGGAGCATTGGTAGTACGAGCGTAATCGACGTAAGCGTTCAGGGGGGCAAACAAGTCGGCGGCCAATTCGCCCGTAAAACCGAGCGCGCCCGCAAGGCCGGCGAGGATGGTACTTGCTGTACCTGACGAGCCGGCGCGA
>JAFGIB010000187.1 GCA_016929805.1 Deltaproteobacteria bacterium
ATAGCGCGAACTAAGGGCGTGCTCACTTTTTTTGAACCTCACTTAGGGTGCACTAAGCTGCGGTCCAAAAAAAGTTCCGCGCGCCCTCATTTCATCGCTTTTTTCGCGTTTTCGCTCGACGTTTTTTGCAACGTTAAGGTGTATTTAGCGCGAGTTGCTCAATTTGTGTAATACAAAGCACACCTTGTCATCTATGGAGGCCACGAACAAATTCGCATTATACGTAATCATTTGGAATTATTGATCTTTGATCGTTGGTTTGATTTTTGCTTAAACAATCAAAAACAGTCTTTTTTATTAAAAGCAGACCCAAAGGAGTGTTACTTGAGGAGTACGTTCTTAAAATTGGCAGCGTTTAGCACGGGTTTTGTTTTGATTATTGCGAGCACGGCCTTCGCGGACTTTATCGATTTTCGCTCTGAGGAAAACTTCGCGGCGGCGGCCAACCAAGAGAGCTTCACCGCCGATGTCGGCGACTACGACTTGACCTTAACACCCGCCCCGACAGGGTCGCAACTCTATTGGGACAACGTCGACGGCTTCGGCGTCATTTCCGGTACATGGTACGACGAGGTCGACGAAATCGACCACCGTGAATCGCTTACTATCAGCTTTAGCGACAGCGTCTATCTTTCCTCTATCTCTCTGACGGACCTTTTCTACGAAAATGGATATTTTGAAATGGGTTACTACGTACTGAGTGATGGCAGCGTCGAGACATTTGTCGCGGATTTCACTCAGGTTAAAGGTACCAACGGGTTGTTGGATATTGAGATAGGAGCTGATAATATAACGTCTATTAGCCTTAAAGCTCTTCCGAGCTACTGGATAGTGAATCATGACTACTCGGTTATGGGTATTGATGTAACGGCAAACGGCGCAAGCGCGAGTGTTCCGGAGCTCGGCGCTGAATCCTCCGTCAGCGCTCTAGCTCTGTTATTCGGCGGTGTCCTCGTGGTAAACGGCCGTCGTAGGCTTACACGTAGCTGATTCTTATTCTGTTCTCTCTACTTTGTACTGACCTGTTCTCGATACCGAGCGCCGTGAGATGCGGCGCTCGGTTTTTTTTAACGTCAAGGTACACATTCAGCAAGCCGTACGCGTCGTCGTCCGATATCGCCCTGCGAACTTGTTGAAAATTCCTCGTAGCCCATCGGCCTGCGGGTCTCGCTCTCATACGGCCGATAAATCGCATCGCTTCCTCGTCGCCGCCGAGATAGACAAAGCGCTCGGCCAATTCCGGAGGTAGAATCCGCGGCTCGTAATCGTACGCCAATGCAATAAGCCTTCTGTCCCACATCGTCACGCTCGATCGACCTTGTTTTGCAGTTGGAATAAGCGCCAATACAGCCCTTTTTGCGCCAACAACTGTTGATGCGTTCCGGATTCACGCAGCACACCCTGGTGTAATACGTAGATCCGATCGACGTCTTGAATGGTCGCGAGACGGTGCGCCGCGACGATTGAGGTCGTCCCCCGCATCAGCTTGCCGACGGCATCTTGAATCAACGTTTCGGTCTCGGTATCGATATTGGCTGTCGCCTCGTCGAGTAGCAGAATTCGCGGACGGCGCGCTAGAGCGCGCGCGAAGCAGAGCAGTTGCCGCTCGCCGGTCGAAAAGTTAACTCCTCGTTCGCGCACCTCTTGGCACCAGCCGTCGGCGCATCGTTGGATTAGATGTCCGGCGTTGGCGACCTCAACCGCGTCTATTAGTTCCTGATCGGATAGCGATTCGTCGCCCAGAGCCAGGTTATAGCGGAGATCTCCCTGAAATAGAAAAGCGTCCTGAAGGATAAATGAGATAGCCTTCCTGAGCTGCGCTCGCGGAATGTCGCCGATCGGGACTCCGTCGATTAGAATCGATCCGTGCTGCGGCTCATAGAGCCGGTCCAGAAGCTTGAGAGCGGTTGTTTTTCCCGACCCCGTATGTCCCACTAGCGCGACACGTTCCCCCGAAGCGACGCGAAATGATAGATGCTTGAGCACGGGTTGCTCGGCGTATGCGAAGCTGACGTCTCGAAAAACGATCTCGCCGCGAATCTCGGTCGCTCGAGAAAACGGGCGATCCGGCTTTTCGATCGGGGTATCGAGCAACTGAAAGATGCGCTCGCAACTCGACATCGAGGACTGCATGATCGAATACTTAGCCGATAAATCCATCAAAGGGCGAAAAAAACGGCCCATCCAATCGATATATAAAAACAGCAGTCCCAATTCGACTTCCCGCGTCCCCATCAAGCGCGCCCCGTACCAAAGCGTTATCGCGATGGTGACGTTGGTGGCGAAATCGACCGATGAGAACAATAAGGCGTCGTAGCGAATCGACTTGAACCAGGAGTGCCGGTACGAAGCGTTCTCGCTTTCAAACGCGCGCGCGTTGCGCTGCTCTTGGGCGAATAGCTGTATGATCTTAATGCCCGAAATCGTTTCGTTAAGATGGGCGTTTATCCGTGCTATCTTAATCCGGACCTCGCGAAACGCCTGGCGCGCTCGATAGCGAAAGAACAGTGCCGCCAGCGCCAAAAAAGGCACGATCAGCATGGTGACAGCCGCGAGTTTTACATGAATATATAACATCACACCGACGAAAAACACCATCAAAACCAGATCGGCTAGAAAAGCCACGACTCCGGAGGTGAACATCTCCGACAGGTTTTCGACGTCGTTCGTCAGTCGCGTGACCAGCCTGCCCACGGGATAGGTGTCAAAAAACGCCACCGGAAGTCTTTGGACATGGTCGAATAGGGCGCGGCGAAGATCGCGCATTGCGCGTTGACCCATCACCGCCATCGCCATAATTCGGGTAAAATCTAAGCCGCCGTGAACAACGGTTACGAGCAATAGAATCAAAGCCAACCAGGCGATCAGACCGATTCCCAATCTCGGTTCGGTTAGCAGCGAAAGCCATCGATGCTGGTCGAGCCTACCTAGCCCCTCGAACGCGGCGGCGTCAGCGTTTCCCGTGAGGTGGTTGAGCCCCACGGCCCACAACAGACCTGGTACCGCCTCGAGTAACGCGCGAGGGACGATCAAGACAAGCGATATGCCGAACAAACACCGATAAGTCCTAATAAAAGGCCATAGTCGGCGCAGAAAGCGCCAATCGTAAATCGTGCCGAGCTGTTCCTCGCTGTCGATCGGTTCGATCACGCGCGCTGCTCCGAATCGAGTTCTTTTTCGAGTTGCTGTTGCCTGTAAAGCGCGGAATAGAGACCGTTAATCGCGACTAATTCATTATGCGTCCCTTGCTCAACGATGCTCCCGCGGGACATGACGACGATCTTATCAGCCTCTCTCACCGCGGACAGGCGATGGGCGACAATCAGACAAGTGCGGCCGAGCGCGAGCACTTTTAGCTCTTTGAGGATTTTTTCTTCCGTGATGTAGTCTACGCTCGAAAGCGAATCGTCCAGAATCAAGATGGCGGGTTTTAACAGTAAAGCACGAGCGAGAGCGATTCGCTGCCGCTGGCCGCCGGACAGGGTAATTCCCCGCTCTCCGACCACGGTTTCAAATCCATCTTGTAACTCCATGATTTCGTCGAACACCTGCGCCCGCCGAGCCGCCTCGTGTATCTGTTCCGGAGTCGCGTCCGGGACACCAAAACGGATGTTTTCCGCGACGGTTGTAGAAAATAGAAAGCTGTCCTGAGGCACCATGGCCACGCTGGAACGTAGCAGGCGAAGGGGAAGCAGATTTACATCAATACCGTCAATAAAAACCGTTGCGTCGGATACTTCGACTAACCGCGGAACGGTGCTGACCAGGGTGCTCTTACCGGAGCCAACCACGCCCACGATTCCTACGGTTTGACCCGCATCGACCTCCAAGCACAGACGATTGAGCGCCGGAGATTGTTCGAAACCCGGATAGGCGAAGGACAAGCTATCAAAGCGAACCGCTCCGCGGATTTTGTCGTTCGAGACCGCATCGGGACGATCCTGAATCGATGGAATGGTATCGAATATCTCTCCGATGCGACGCAGCGAAGCAAAGCCGCGCTGTATCATCATCACCACAAAACCCAATAAAACCGTCGGGAAAGTGAGCAGCGTTATATACACGTAAAATACCCAAAGGTCTGCCGCATCCAAGCGCCCCTCCTGAACCGCGTGACCTCCCTTGAACAGCACCACCATCATGGCGAATACCGGGAGTAACGCGAGCGAGGATTGCATCAGCGCGCCGACTTTCACCACCATCATTGCTTTTTCGTAGAGCTTTTGGTTCTGTCTTTCAAAGCGCTTTTTTTCCTGCTCCTCGATCGAATAAGACCGCACGACGAGCACCCCGGAAGCGTTTTCTTGAACCGCCGCCGAAACCCGGCCTAATTGCTCTTGGGCCGCGAGACTCGCGCGAAAAATACGCTGGCTAAACCATCGCGCGATCAGGATAAAAAGCAGAAAGGGCGATAGTACCCAAAGGGTGATGCGCGCGTCGATGGACAACATCACAAAAATCGAGCCCAGATACAAAATCGGCGTTTGTATGATATTCAACAATCCCATGCCGAGAAAGAGGCGTATGTTGTTGATATCGTTTACCGCTCGCGACATGATATCGCCGGTTTGTTTTGTATTAAAGAAAGACTGCGGCAAACGCTGTAGGTGAAGAAAAAAGTCGTTACGGATTTGGTACTCGATCTCTCTCGCCGCGCGGAACATCACCATACGCGACGCGAGTCTCACCAGCGCAAACACCGCGGCGATAAAAACTAAGTTAAGCACGGCCGCTTGAACCGCCGGTAGCCCTCTGCCCGATTCGATCGCCGCGACGATCTTCCGGACCGCTAAGGGAATCACCTGAAACAGCAGCGCATAACCCAAAGTCAAGACAATCCCCATCGCGTACTGTCCCGGCAGGAGACGAATATATCCGATCAAGCGTAGGGTTGGGTTCACACGATTCCTCGAAGATAACGCGAGCAGTTCCGAGAGGGAGGGATAGACCGTAACGTTGCAAAAAATCCGCCGGCGTAAAGCGCTCCGCTCGCGAAAAACACCGCTAACTCAGTGCGTGCTCACTACCGAAATAGCGACGTAAATTCGCGCGGCGACAATCCGCAGACCAGCGGAAATAGCGCGAACCAACGACCTTTTCAACCTGTCGGCCGTTCTCGATTGTCGGCCGCCGGGCCTGGTTCGCCATAATGGGATAGGTTCTTTTCCGGGTAACCGTTCAGGGGGGTACTGCTGTTTGACTACGACGGCGGCCGATTCATCCCGTAAAACCGGCTTTCGTCCTCGCGCCGGCTCG
>JAFGIB010000188.1 GCA_016929805.1 Deltaproteobacteria bacterium
CGATAATACCGTACGTCCGTTGTCGTCTGACAAGCGCGGGACAAGCCCGCGCGCTACGGCGTTTTCATGTTCGTCGACTAATTTTGGTTAATGCCTATGGGGGCAGGGGCAGGGGCAGGGGCAGGGGCAGGGGCAGGGGCAAGTTTTCTATATCAATACTACCAAAGGGCGAACCTATACGGCCACGTTGCCAGGTTGTTTCGCCACCACTTTTTGAGAAGGTACCTTTTTTCGCGTTTCCGCCCGACGTTTTTTGCAACGTTAAGGTTACCCATTCTTATCAGGGAGATTTTTTACCATTTTTTTCGCAACCGTTCCTACGCTCGGCCGATAAGGGAAACAGAGAGCCGAGTGAGCTTCTCAAAAAACCGAAATCAGCGCTCCATATCGGGGGCTCTATCTTCGGTCCATCGAAGCGCGCACGGCTCTCAGAAACCACGAATCGCTCGGCCTATTTCTGCCGGGAAAGGAAAAGCGCCATGAAAACGATGACTAGAATTCGCTCGCTCGCGCTCGCTCGCGACATCGGGGGATTGTCCACGGTAGAATATGTAATTATATTATGTATATTAGCCGTTCTCGCTATCTCCACATGGAATTCGTTCGGGAAAACCGTTCGGACGAAGATCGGAGCGGCGAATACGAGCATTTCCGGTATACCGACGCGCTGAGAATAAGGCCCATATTAAATCGATCAACTACTCTATTTTGTGCTCCGGTTAGAAACCGGGCCCAAACGTAGTGACTGAAATCGCCGATCTCGGGCCGCCGGCTTTTAGAAAGCCTTCGAACATCTCGCGATACTTTGAAGGAAACCTAGAGGTCGGCTTAGGCAAACGGCGAGTTGAGGCCAGCAAATGCAGTTTGACCGACGAGCCCGTTTTTTTTTCAGTGATGACCAGGGGACTGTTTATACGGAATACCTCGTAATCCTATTCCTGGTCGCGCTGGGCGCGGTAAGCGCGCTGATCGCGCTCGGCGTTCCATTATTGAAACTATTCTATTACCAACAAGCCGTGGTGTTACTTCCCTTTCCGTAGCCGTCGAAGGTCAACTCAGATCTCGGAGGACCCGTGCTTTTTATCAGTCAACTGATCGTTCCCGTTTCGATCCTTGCCATCGCCTCGATCGCCGCGGTCACGGACGCAAGAAAAGGCGTGATCCCGAATTGGCTCACCCTTCCCGCGTTATTCGGCGCCCCTTCGGTTTATGGTCTAATCCAAGGAATCGACGCCTTTGTCTCTTCTCTTTTAGGGCTTTTTATCTGCGGCTTCGCGCCGTTTCTACTATTTATCCGGCGGGCAACAGGCGGCGGCGACGTCAAGCTCTTCGCTGCCATCGGATCGATCTGCGGAGTCCGCTGGGGGATGGAAATTGAGCTAATTTCGCTGATAGTCGCCGCTATCTACGCTTTGGCGCGGCTAGCTCTAAACGGTAAATTAATGCGAACGCTCACGAATTCGGGCTGGCTGTTGCTCGACTTGGTGCTACCGCGAGCTCGCCGCAAAGAGATTCGTCCCGAATACATGGCCAGCGTGCGAATGGGCGGAGCGGTTTTGGTCGCCGCGCTTTGGGTCATACTGAAAAACTATCCAAACCAGTGGATGCTGCCATGACTGCTGAGCCGACGCGATCGGCCGCAGGGGCGGTCTATCTTGAGTTCCTTATTGCGTTTGTACCGATTTTCCTATTCTTCTTGGGAATCGTCCAACTCGCATTCATCGCCTCCGCAAAGCTCGTGGTCAAGCATGCGGCTGTCATGGGAGCGCGTTCCGCGATCGTGGTCCTGGAAGATGATCACAGCGAGTATAAAACGGAGGGGTTCGGTGTAATCGACTATCGCGGCGGCCGCGCCCGGCGTCCCTCCTTTGAAACAACGCTGAGCGGCGTTCAACGGTGGTTTGGAAACGAAGCAACCAATGTTGATCATGCGCTCTTCTATAGTCGAGGCGGGCCGCGCCTACGAGACATTCGTTTTGCAGTCTATATGCCTCTTTTAGCCATATCCCCCTCGATAGATCAAATCGGCCTCTGGTTCGGAATCGATCGCAACCCTTACGCTCAGCCGTCCCGCGCCGGTGAAAGTCTACGCTCGGCGATTGGCGAGCATCCCGAGCTTCGCTTTGCCGCGGGGCTTCTTTACAACCGCGTTGCGGCCGCGATTACCTTTCCAACAGGGCCCGGCGCCGATTCGTTTGTGCGATCGGCCTTCGGTCCGAACGATACGGTAACAGTTCGCGTCACCTATCTCTACCCTTGCGCCGTGCCGCTCGCGTCGCGATTCGTGTGTAATTCCCTTTTGGATATCGCCGGTGTCGGCCGTTCGTTGAGCGAAATCGGGAGGACAATCGAGAATATCGGCCCTTCCGACATTCCGAGTTTGCAGCAGCAATACCAAAGTATCTCCCGCGATCTACCCCGTCGGGCGGGCCGATATCGACAAATCGCGCACGAACTCAGTTACGCGGAAATACCCGGTCTCTTGCTGCCGATGATGCTGACTTCCACGTATTTCGTCGCGCTTCGCGCCGAGGCCAGCATGCCGATTCAAGGCGCTGATTACTACAGAAGATAAACGATCATGAATCCAACTCGCTTAAAAAAACCTTTTTGGCTCTTTCGTCTTGGAACCGATCAAAAAGGCGCCATTATGTTAATGGGCGTGTTTATGGCGGTCTTACTCGCTGCCTTCCTTTATTACGTCATCGGCGTCGGCGATGCGCTGATGCACAGGGAAAGCATGCAAGACGCGGCTGACGCCGCGGCTTTTTCCGCCGCGGTGGTTCACGCCCGCGGGATGAATGTCATCGTATTGATCAACATCGTGATGGCCGCGCTGTTGGCCGTGATCGTAGCGCTAAAACTCGTCGAAACGCTGATCATCGCTGCGATGGTTTTGATCTCCGTATTGAGTTTCTTCAGCGCGGGGACCGCCGCCGCCGCTCTTCCCGAATTGGAGAGCCTGCGTCGAAGCGTGCATCAACAAGCGGAAGCGGCAAAAAAAATAGTCTTTCCTCAACTCAAGATATTGCACAAAACCGCCCGAGCGGTACGCAGTGTCGTTCCGCCTGCCGCGGAGCTCCGCGTGCTCGATACCGTGGTCGGTCACTACAATCCCCCCGCCTATTTCGGAATCGTGATCCCCAACCGACGAACGCTGCCGACGGCGAACGATCGATTTAACGTCCTGTGCGAAAAAGCGGGAGATAAAGTCGGCGCATTAATAGGACTACCGTTTACGAAATTCGGCGGGGCCGTCGGTGATATTATCGGCGACGCTATACGAGACGCCGCGGGAAATGCGGCGGGCTCGCTCTCCAACTGGTTCTGCGGGGCCGGGAAGCCGGACTTCGAGCCGATCAAGCTAAGCTATACGCAAACGCTGCCGGTTTTATCGTCGCGTGAGCGCTGCATCGAATACGAAAAATATATCGGCAAGGACAGGTATGACAAAACCGAACACAAGCGCTTGTGTGAAGAGGCGGAAATCCAAGAACAGGCCTCGGAGCCGAAGCCGACGACCGGCTATTGCCGCTACGAAGGCCAAGCTGATGAGCGTTGCCGGCCCTATTGGGAGCGGGTTACGGCGGCTCGCCTTCAGTGTAAACCCGAGCCAGACGCGGATCTGCGGAATTATCGCTGGCAAGAACAGCGAATCCGATTTTTTTATCAATATCAAGGACCAGCCGTCGGCTGGGCACCGGTGAGCGAGGTGGTCGAATCGCGCGTCGTGCGGGGCCTTGGGCCGCCCTGCAAACAAAGCGACTGGAATCTCACCGGCGGTCGGCTCGATGGCGAGAGCACCCTACCGGTCTGTAGCGAATACGACGAGTCTCGCTGTGAAAAACCGCGGAAACCGGAGGCCGGGCAATCCGGCGACATAATATACCGACCTCTCGCCGGTCAAACGACGACACCGTGTGAATTCAAGCGGGTAATGCAGGTCTTCGACTGCGAGCGAGAGGCCGAACGCTCGCTGGATCCCGAAGTCAACCAAAAGGATACGCTGACTCAAGAGGACAAAAAAGTCAGAACCGTAGCGCTGCCTCAACGGATAGAGAACGTCGATCTCGGTTCTGAGGATTTTCAGCTCCGTTCGGTGGTCTACGGTCGTCCAAGCTCCGCCTTGAGTTTTGCGGCGGAGGCGGTGATCAAAATCGCAAGTTGGGGAGAGGCGAACTCGTCCATGATAGCCATATACGATCAGGCGCGTCAACTCGGAAGGCTATCCGTAGCGCAAGCCGAGTACTACTACTCGGGCAACGAGGATCGCGACCAGTGGATGTGGCATATGTATTGGCGCGCGCGACTTCGACGCTTTCGCTTACCTCAAGAGAAAGCAAACCACAAGCGCGGTACGATACCGGGCGATCGCGATCCGATAGACGCGCAATTCGCCTCCGGCGACGACGAATTGCCAAAAGACCTCGGACACGCCTTCGAGTTATCTAAAAGCCGAAACGGCGGAACAGACGACGAGCAAGGGGCCGGCAAACAAAGTCAGCGCATCAACCGAGACCTAAATCTGTTAAATTCCCTTGTGCTTCATTGAACGCTAACCGAGCTGGCGAAAGCGATGGATATTCGAAGCAAACAAGCAGGCGCCGTGTCGATAGAAGCGATAATCTTATTACCGGTATTCTTATTGATATTCGCCGGGGTTCTTTTGATGCAACGGCTTTGGGAAAGCAAACAACAAGCCTTGGTTCGAGCTCGAAGCTGCGCGTGGGAATACGCGAACAACGGATGCGATCGCGAAACCCTTTCTAAAGATTGCAGAAAGGAGGTGCGAGATGCCAACGGCGTCGGGGGTGACAATCGGCTGGAGAAAGATATGAACGGCGGGGTATTGGACGGCCTCGGGGAAATTCCGATCGTCGGGCCGGTCGTCGCCGGGCTTTTCTCCAGCGCACTGCTGGCGCGGGTCGAGCGCTCGGTCCAACGCTCGCCGCTTGTTAGCGAAGGCAACTCGATCGTTGTTGGAAGCTACTATCTCATGTGTAACGAGAGGAAGCGCGATATGTTGGATCTCATCGAAACCGCTTTTGAGCAGACCTTGGCACGGAACGCGAATGACGAAAATGGCCTCTAGATCGGACGATACAGCCTTGATCAGGCCGCGTTACAACGAAAATTCCAATCATAAAAACTCCGGAGCGATAGTTATGTCATCGATTAATCACGGTCTCGTTCGTCCCACCGGCAAGGTTATCCGATTTATCTCGTGCGCGATCGCAATTCAAATCTTGCTCGTTTTGTTCAGCGTCAGGGCAACCCACGCCGAGATCAACCGGCTGATAACCGACGTCGGATCTCACATGATGCGATATCCTGACGCCCGGTATCAGGATCAGCCCCGCCGGCTCTACCTGAACGGCGTCTCGCTGCGATTCGCTTCCGGCTCGACGGCGCACTCGCTCGATCGGGTTCTCGATTTCTTTCAGAGCGAATGTCATGAGCGCAATCGCGATTTATCCGATCAGATAGATGATCTGATTCGTAAAGGAAAGTCCCGAGTCGACCGTAACCGTTATCCTTTTCTAGACGGAGTATGGCGCCATCGTACAAAGCGGCGTGGCTTCGTAGCTTGTCTCGACACAGGCGCCGATTGGCTGAATCCCGAGCGGGTTGCCGAGCGGATTCGACGATTTCTGACAAGCGGCGACCTGGCGTATATCGGCCAGCTCCGATACGTTATTGTGGAGCGTGGTCAGCAGGGAACTTCATTCGTCGCGTTTTGGACGGAAGGAAGCGCGAATCTACTCAAGATGCTACCGACTGAGAACGACGCTCCGGGTCTCGACCTTCCCGAGATACCCAGACCGCCCGAATCACGACGCCTGCTCTCCGCCTGGGAAAAGAACCTTACCGTCGCACTCATGATCTACTCGACATCGATTGCAGATAGCGCGAATTTTAAGGGCTTTTACCAAAAGCATCTTCAACAAGCCGGATGGCGGATTCTCTTTAGTAAACGAGCGGACGGGCGGGATCACCGGGTCGAGATCATCGCGGAGAAGAACGGCAAAGCCGTAACCTTGGGCTTCTATTCCCACGGCGATGACGGGGGTATCGTAACTATGTCAAAGATGAATTGAACCTCATTGTAAAAGCGTAAGCGCTCAGGCCCATAGGCACTAACCAAAATTAGTCGACAAACATGAAAACGCCGTAGCGCGCGGGCTTGTCCTGCGCTTATCAGACGACAACGGACATACGGTATTATCGCAAGCATTTTATTCGTGGAATGATGGTTTTTCCGCACAACAATTCGTGGTTGGGTTACGGTTTTGCGCGGGACAAGCCCCCGCGCTACGAAGTTTTTCGCTGTTATTTATGGTTAACGCCTATGGCGTTCAGGCCCCAGTCGAGTATCCCCGTGAACGTTACCTCAACATTGCAAAAAACGTCGAGGGGAAAAACGCGAAAAAGGCAATGAAATAAGGGCGCGCGGTGCCTTAGTTCGCGCCGTTTTTCGCTAGCAAAGCGCTTTACGCCGACGGATTTTCTGCAACGTTAAGGGTTACGTTGGGATCACTTTCTCCCCGCTGGCGGAACGGGCGGAACGCCCATCGCGCCGTTAGAAGAGTCAGCCCAGCGCGGAACCTGAAAACCCTCTCTACCGGCCGATCCGTCCGTACGTAAACGTCCCGAGCATGCGAACGCGCAGAGATAGCAGATTAATAATAGACAATATCTAAGAACTCTCCGCAAAATAAACGATTCGAGACCGGGCGCGTCGGCGGGATACGATCGCGAGCGCGCCCGGAGGAAAAATCGCAGCAATAGCAGCGCTATTTCGAGGATTTTTCCGAGAACGAAAGCCGCAAGCGCACTCGCCCACGCGCTCGCAACCGGATCGTTTATTTCGCGGAGAGTCCTAACCACCGGTCGTGTGATAGGCATAGACGATCGCCTTCCCTCAGTCACCGGCCATTTTGCGAGCGATCAACATCGCCATCTCCAGGGATTGCTCGTAATTAAGTCGCGGATCAACTTGGCTCTCATATTGTTTAACCAAATCTGCTTCCGTTAAGCCAGCCGCGCCGCCGATACATTCGGTAACGTTTTCTCCGGTAAGCTCAAAATGCACACCGCCGAAAATCGTGCCCATTTCCTTATGGATATCAAGCGTCTGCTCGAGTTCGCTTAAAATGTTATCAAAGCTACGCGTCTTAAGCCCACTGCTGGTAATTTCGAGGTTTCCGTGCATCGGATCACAGCACCATAAAACGACCTTCTCGGCTCTTTCAACCGTTTCTATCAATTGCGGCAGCGCCGTCGCAACCTTGCGGTGACCCAAACGATGAATTACGGTCAGCCGTCCGGGTCGATTATCGGGATTTAGAATATCGATGAGCGCTAACAGCTCGTCGGGGGTTATCGTCGGCCCGATTTTTACTCCGATCGGATTGCGTATTCCCCTGAGGTATTCGACATGCGCGCCATCGAGGTTTCGGGTTCTATCTCCGAGCCAGGGAAAGTGGGTGGTCAAGTCGTAGTAGTGTTCACGCCGGGGAGGACGGCGGGTCTGCGCTTGTTCGTAGTAGAGGTGTAAGGCTTCGTGACTCGAGTAGATATCAACGCGGTTGATCTCTCTCGATGTAGTTCCCGCGACGATATGCATAAACTGCAAAGAGTCTTTCGCCGACTGAACCATACGTTCGAATTCAGCCGCCTTCGGCGATTTTTTGACGAACCCGAGATCCCAGTATTCCGGATGAAACAAATCGGCAAATCCGCCGTCAGAAAGCGACCGCAAAAAGTTCAGGGTGAGAGCCGAGCGGTAATAGGCCTCCAGAAGTAGCCTGGGGTCGGGATTTCGATCATCGGCGCTGAACGCGATTCGATTAACCATGTCACCGCGATAACTCGGCAGAGTGACAGATCCGCGGGTCTCCGTTTCGGAGGAACGAGGTTTTGCGTACTGGCCGGCGAACCGACCGACACGCACCACTCTTCGCTTGGAGCCGTGGATTAAAACCAAGCTCATCTGTAGAATCACTTTGAGCTTGTTTACAATGATTCCCGATTCGCAATCGTCGAAAGCCTCGGAACAATCGCCGCCTTGAAGCAGCAAACACTCTCCGCGACAGGCTTGCGCGAGAAGTTCCGAGAGCGTTTCCACCTCCCAACTCGTGACTAAAGGCGGAAGAGTCGACAACTCGGCTAAAACCCGCTGCAGCTCCTCGGGATCAGAATAGCTCGGAAGCTGAGAAAGCGCCTTTTTTTTCCAAGAACAAGGGGTCCAATCGTTGTACACGTCAGTTTATACTCATTTTTTTGGATAATGGTGACGCTATATAGCACGGCGATAATAATAGCATAGAAATTCGTAAAACGTTATTGGCCGTCGTCCGGCGACGGCGCGTGGTTTCAGATACAGCGAAATACTCGTGAGTTGTTTTGCGGGTCAAATCCGCGCATAATACCGCTTCGCTTATGTTGTACGAGAACGCGGCGGTTCGTCCCGCCGTCGGGCGTTGCGCACGATGACTTCTACGGACGGTATCAACACAACGTTGTCAGACAAAACGACTGACGGGCTCGTCGCGGGCCGATACAGAATCGAGGAGCTGCTGGCAAAAGGCGGAATGGGTGCGGTTTTCCGCGTTACCGACCAATCGACGGGGAAACGCGTCGCGCTCAAACGGCTGCTTACAGAAGCCTCTGCTTCTCCCAGAGTGCTCGCTCTTTTTCAGCTTGAATACCATACCTTAGCGCGGCTCAATCATCCGGGAATCATTCATGTTTTCGACTATGGGATCGATGTCGGGGGTCCGTTTTACACGATGGAATTACTCGAGGGCAAAGACCTTCGAGATCTAGCCCCGCTTCCCTTCCGCAGGGCTTGCCTTTACCTGAGGGACGTCGCGTCGTCGCTGGCCTTGCTTCATACCCACCGTTTTTTACATCGAGACCTAAGCCCTCGCAATATTCGTTGTATCGACGATGAGCACTGCAAGCTTTTAGACTTCGGAAGCATGGCGACTTTCGGCGTTTGTCGCGAAATCGCCGGAACCCCTCCTTTCGTGCCACCGGAAGCGTTGCGCAACGCGCCGCTTGATCATCGTGCCGACATCTATTCCTTGGGAGCGTTGGCTTATTGGATACTGTCACGCCGCCACGCCCATCGAGCCAAGTCGCTAGAGGAGCTACCTATTAGTTGGAGTTCGCCGCCCGCGCGTCTCTCGAGTTTCGCCGTAGATATCCCTTCCGCCCTAGACGAACTGGTGATGTCTATGATCAGTATTGATCCGTTGATGCGTCCTTCGAGCGCGGCCGAAGTGATAGAACGTCTTAATTGGATAGCCGATCTCGAAAAACAAGAAGATGTAGAGGCGATGCGCGGCTATTTCTTAAGTTCAAAGCTAGTCGGGCGTAGCAAGGAATTGACGCGATTACGCCAACAGATCGACCGCGCGATTCAGGGAAAGGGCGGTTCGTTGCTCATCGAAGCCAATCCGGGCATCGGCCGGACCCGTCTGCTGACCGAGCTGTCGCTCCAAGCGCAATTAAGGGGCGCCCGTGTTCTGAGCGTGGATGCTCAGGCTCAGCGCGGTCCTTATGGAACCATTCGCTCCTTGGTACTCGCGCTTTTAGAAGCGGCTCCTACCGTCGCTCGAACGACGCTCGCCCCGCACGTTTCGCTGCTCGGTCATATCTTTCCCCAATTAGATCCCCCGCAACTAATGGCTCTCCCGGACGATCCGGTCGAGGGCCGAGCGATGATTCAGCGCGCTTTGCACGACTGGTTCTTGCAGGTCGCGGAGTCGCGAACCTTGGTTTTGCTAATCGACAACGTACATCGCGCGGACGAAAACTCAATAGCGTTGATTACCGTCCTGGCTCACAAGGCGCCGGAAACCAATCTGATGATCGTAACGACGCGAGTATACGCGGCGCGCGAGTCAGCCACGGAAGCGCATCACCGCGCCCTTAGATCGGCGTCTCGGCGCTTGAGGTTACACAGACTAAGCGAAGGGGACATCGCCGAGCTGGTGCGATCGCTTTTCGGATCGGTACCGAATATCGAACGTGTAAGCAAGCGCTTCTATGAGATTACCTTTGGTAATCCGCAGCACTGTATGGAACTTGCGCGACACTTCGTCGATCGCAATGTCATCCGTTACACGGACGGTATTTGGGTGTTGCCGACGGAAATCGGCGGCGACGAGCTGCCTCGAAACGCGGTGCAAGCCATCCAAACGCGCATTCAGGACATTTCACCCGCTGCCCGAAGGTTGGTCGAGGCGTTATGCGTCTACCGCGGTAGGATTCCGGTGGAGCTGTGTCTCGCCCTGTTCGGCACGGAGGAACGGCAAGCGGTCTTTTCGGCTCTCGAGGAGCTGACCGCATTGGGCGTGTTGGTCAGCTCCGGCGAAGGCTATAGCTTCGCGCAAGAAAGCTTTCGAGAAGGATTGCTACACGCCATGGACCATGGCTTGCGCCAAAACGCGCATCGCAGACTGGGCGAGACATTGGTCGCCTTAGGTTCCGATGAGTTAGAGGATCGGATCGAGACCGGATGGCAGTTGCTTCAGGGAGGAGACGCGGCACGCGGGGCTGATCTATTAGCGAAAACCGCGTCCAAGCTCGCGCTAAACGGAATCGCCTTGGCGACGGCGGTGCCGGCGCTGGAAGCGGCTCTGGAGGTATATGAAAAGCAGAAACGTTCTAAAAGCATCTGCTTCAGACTACGAAGCATTATCGTTAATTCCTCCTACCTATTCGACTATAGGCTAGCGGATCGTTATGGAGACCAGACCGTCGAGCCGCTATATCACTACTCCGGCCTGTCCTTGGCTGAACGGTTTTCCGTTGTCCTAGGACGACGCCTCGGGCTGTACCTCGGTATCGCTTGCGCCGCGTTGAAACACCTTCTGACCGCTCGCAATAAGCGCGGTCCAAACCCGATACGCGCGCTGGCCTATTTTCTGCTCAGTTTACCGCCGCTTCTCGGCGTGCGCGCGCTCGGCTTGGATGTTAATAACGTCAACCGTCTCTTTGCATACGTCAAGCCATTGCTCGGATTCGGCGAGAAACACAGCGCACGAGCGATTTATCTTATCTGCGATGCCGTGAGGTTACAGGTATTGGGTCGCGAAAGCGAACAACGGCAGGCCTGTATCAAAGGGGTTGAGTTGATACGCGACCAGAACGCGTGCAAGCAATTGAATCGCCATCAACGCAACAGTATGCTCAGCGGGTTGTTGTTCTCGCTTGGTATCAACGAGTCGTATCGAGAGCAATCGCGAGCCTTGGAAATCGCCGCCGAGTTGGATGCCGTCGGTTCGAATCAAGCGCGCCTATTCGCCGATCAGGTTCGCCTGATGCACCACATGACTCGGGGAGAGAGAGAACTCGCGGAAGCGCAACGAAGAAAGGTGGAAATGCGCGCGGTTCGCGGCGGCGTCACTTGGCAGGTCGAGTTCTGGTTCGCCCCGATTGAAGCGTACATCCGTTTTCTGGAGCACGACGTCGTCAATCAAAAGCGGATGGTCGAACTGATGGTGCGCCTGTCCCGACAGATGGCCTCTCTCGAGCCTTATCTCATTTTAGTTCGCGCGGCGTATTTATACCATCGCGACCGGGAGCTGGAGGCGATCGAACTTACGGAGCGGATAATCGACAAGTTCAAGCCGCGCCAATCCATCGGCTGGGGACTCTGTTATTACCTACTCGCTTCTTGCCTGACCAACACGGGCGCGTTCGCGCGTGTAAAGAGACTCTGTTCCGACGCCTTGGCTCAGCTTCGGCCCGAAGATTTGGAGTACGGAACCATGTATCTCGGAATAGAGCTGATACTCGCCCAAGCGCAAGCCGGTCTCGGAAATCGAGCGGAGGCAAATGCACAGATCGACCGGCTGGTCGCGCGCTGTTCGAAGGGCGCCAACCCGTTGCATCTGGCATATATCCATGAAGCCGGGTTGAAAGTCGCGCTAAGCGGCTGGGATCAGTCTGCTTTTCATCACCATGCACAGGAAATGCGTCGTTGGAGTCGAGAGATAAGAAATCCGGCTATGCTCTCGGAATGCGAAAAGCTCGCCGGGCAAGGCCAACAAGTGGGACTGTTGCCGCAACAACTTCCGGACGCTCAGGATGACGATATCGTCACCGCGATCGCTGTGCCGCGTCCCGACACGCTGATAGAACGAATCCTCAGTGAAGCGGTGGACCAAAAGGAACGCGCGGCTCGCGCGTTACACTTGATCGTCGATCGATCGAACGGAACCAGCGGTTATCTCTATTTATTGCAAAACGGTAAAGCGGTTCTCGCAGCCAGCCTCAATATCACCGAGGCGGTCGAAGGAATAGACGATCGCGTGCAAGACTATATCGATACCTGGCTGAAGGCCGACACGCGCGAGTTGTCCGATCGATTTCGAACGTACGAAACCGGAATTTCGGATGTCAGAAGCTCCTTCATCAGCAGCACGGAGCGAATTCGAATAATTTTGCTCACGACTTCCGATCAGGGAGAAGACGCAGTCATCGGCGCGGCGGTGCTCCCGGTGGACGACGGTTCCTTAGTGCATTTACGACGTTCCTTTACCGAAGCGATTGCGAGAATCTTGAGACAGGGAGGTGAAGACGATCGGTGAGGTCCGGTCGACAGCGCCGTTGCCCACGGTTTATCAGTCTTTGAAGCGAGAAATCACGGTATTATCAGGTGCAAGACGCGAGGCATGTGGTTTTACCGAACCGAGGTTAATCTTCCTTTTTAGCGGTTTTTTTTCTGGACATTCAACTCTTCGCAACTAACTTACGCTTCTATTCGAAGAGACATGTCTGATTTATCGCGACAAGTTGTGGTCACGGGCGTTGCCGCCTGTTGTCATATGGGCGACGATCTGGAAGCCATACAAAAGGATTTGCGCGAAGGACGCGCGACCCCGTTGAAGATCTGGCAGCCGGCGGTTGACTTTAGGACCAGGTGTAAGCTGGTCGGTCTTTTCGAGAATCCGCTCGAACCCGACGATCTCGGAATCAGTAAAAAAGACGCGAGATTCATGGGTCGCGCCGCGAGAATGGCGATTTATTGCGCAAAAAAGGCCTTATCTCAAGCGCAAGTCGATTCTCGCGATATAGCCGTAGTGGTCGGCAGTGGAACCGGAGATGTGGAGACGCATCGGTATATCCACTCAGTGCTCGAGAAGACGAGAAACGGTACGCGAATCTCGCCGACGGTGATTCCACGACTGATGGCATCGACCGTCTCGGCAAACCTCGCGAACTTTTTTGAGTCGACCGGTCCGTCGTTTACCGCGGCGGCGGCGTGCGCGGGCGGCGCTTACAGCATCCTTCTCGCGTCCGAGCTCATCGCGAATGGCCATTGTGAAAAAGCGATCGCGGGCGGGGTCGAGGTGGCGGATATTCATTTTCACACGGGTTTCGATTCCATGCGCGGATACAACGTAGAGGATAACGACCGCCCCGAACGCGCTCTGCGTCCCTACGCCGCTGATCGCGCCGGCTTCCTGTTCTCCGAAGGAGGGGGCATTTTGATTCTGGAGACTCAAGAAGCGGCAAGTCGGCGCGGTGCAAAGATCCTCGGTAAAATTCGAGGATATGGCATGTCGTCAGACGGTCAACACGATATGGTCGCGCCGTCGCCGGAAGGCGCTCGATTGTCGATGGAACGTGCTTTACGCCACGCGAGGGTGAAACGCGAAGAAGTCGACTACATCAATACGCACGGTACCTCGACTCGACTCGGCGACATCTCGGAGGTGCGAGGGATTCGCGATCTGTTCGGCGACCTTCATGTCGCCTATTCCTCCACCAAAGGTTACACCGGACATACGGTTTCAGCCGCCGGCCCAATCGAGGCGATCTTTACCTTCACCATGTTACGAGAAGGTTGGATAGCGCCTTCAGTGAATGCGGAACCGCTGGATCCCGATATAAAGGACTATCCCCCGGTTGTCGTGCCAACCGTAAAACCGATGAAGATAGCGCTCTCGAATTCTTTCGGTTTTGGGGGTACGAATGTAACCTTGGTCTTAGAAAAACCTTAGCTAGCTCTCCGACAGAGTCGCGGCGAATCTTCGAATCTCAAACTCTTCTGAAAGAGAACTGAAATGGCTATGCAACAGCGCGTCATGGCAGCCCGGAGCTTTTTTTGGGTGGTCCTTACGCTCAACGCGCTAGCGGTTTTTGCGGCGGTTCCGGCGCCTAGGGATGCTCAGACGACTAAAGCGCTAAAGGAATTGCGAGCATTTAGAACGCGCTTCGATCCGAGACAAAAAAAACAGGCCTTAATCCAAGAGGCGCTGCGAAAGGCGAATCCTACTCTGGACCAAATCGCTGAACGAACGCGAGGCGCGGGAGTGGATAATGTCATTGCCACAAAGAAAAGAGCGGACCTTTATTCGGTGTTGGATTTCGATTTGACACGATTATACGCCGTACGCGAGTTGAGCTCACCCAAGGCAGAATTGAGCGTCAAGGGACCGGAAATAAAACAGATAGCCGAGTCGCTTCGCTGGAGACTCGCGCGCATGGGAAGCTCGAAAGGGTACAGATTGCTATCCCTTAAATGTTCAAAAGGCGGAGCGAACAAGAGCGATTTCGAGCTGGAACGGCAAGTAGAGGTTTCGCGCCAGGCCGCGCTCAAAGCACGGCGGAGCTATCTTCAAGAAGTCAATGCACGAGATCTACGAGATAGAGTCCTGGAGTCGCGAGTTAAACACAGAGCCTCGCGCAAACGCATTCGCAAAGCGCGAAAAGAGCTGGTCGAGACGAAACAGGAGGTCTTGAAGCGCAGAACCACTCTCGATGAAACCAGAACCGCGTATCAAGAAGTAGCTGAACGCGCTGAAGCGTTCAATTTTAAATCGGAGGCGGGGTCATCGAACGAAAACCCAACGTTCGCGGTGCTCAGCGCGTCGATTGAGAAGCTGCCTAAAGGAAAACCGTCGGAGGTGAGCTTCCCCGTCGCTGTTGTCACTCGCAAGATACCTGTACAGCCCCTAGCGATCGGTACTTTTGTCGCTTTGGAAGCGGCGGGACTGTGGCCGGCAACGAAGTTCGTCTCGGCGGAGAAAGCGATAAAAATAGCCGAAAATAATTACTCCTGGCATAACAAAGGGCTTCGAGTTTCTACCTTTATAGTCGGCGGCCCGACAGTGCTTTATCTTCTTCCTCTTGTCCTTGCTTTTGTCATGTCGGTTTTTACCCTTCGCTGCAAGCACTCCAGGGCGGGCTACAATCCCTTCAAACCGGAAAAGGGCGTTATTCCAAAGGTAGGTTTTGGAATTAGTTACTTTGATTTCGGCGCAATCGTCGCGCTGCCGCTTGTCGCGACTGCATTCTGTGGATGGTCATTATATGGAATTAATGGAAATTTAGTAATTTATATCATTATGGGAATGGCTGCAACGGGCACATCGGTTTGGTGTTATCGGGAATTGGCTATTCTCAATACCTTGAGCGAAGACATACAGCGGACGAGTATGAGGCCGCCGGCTCCGAAATAAGGCATTACGTGGAAATAACCGAGACGCCCGCGGATTGAAGTCGGTTGGTTCACGGACGGCTCAACGGTTAAAATAGCAGGCAGGTTGCCCGACACGCCGGTACGTTCAAGCCGCGTTTTTTCGCTATTAATAAATCTACCGGGTAGCCCGATTTTGAGGATTCGCGGAATTGGATCAACGCGAATAACGCGCGAAAACAACACGCTCGCTCGTTCCCTCGTTTTCGGAAAACGCGAAATCCGAAATCCTGCCGAGAAGGCTATTAAAGATCGAATTAATTGCTTACAACCAGCTCGCCGGTCTTGTTAAGCACGACGTCATATGTCCCTTGACACTTGATAGTCTGGTCATCGTGGTATTCCGTTCGTAACACCGTACCGGAGAGTCGCGTTTCCTTCTCGACCTCAAATTCGCCTTCAACCGTGAATAGTACGGTCTCGTTATGCTTTAGAGCCTGCTTGATCGCCAATACACAACCCTGATAACTGATATCCGTCATTACGGTATTATTATAGTAAAGCTCGTCCAGGTGCCATTCACCGAGCTGCGAATATCGGTAATCAATAGGGATGGGATAAAAAACGAACGACTCGCAGGTCCCGTCGAGTTTCGAATAGGCTGCCTGATATCGCCCGTCTTCACACTTGCAGTTTTCCCCAAAACAGCTCGTGACCGTTAACGTAAACAAAATAACCAAACAGATTTTACAAACACCTCTCATCTGTCCACCTTTTGCTCTATTTATAGATTTTTTCTTAACTTTTACTAGTAACAAATTATGCAATATGTGTACAATAAATTTTACTACTTGCCAAGGACAAAAATTGTTAGGGGAAGAAAACGAATTCCTACTTAATCCGCGTTTCTATATTCGCCTAGCGTGTATCGCTTTCGCTGGAGGCGAAAAAAGGCGGAATTTACCGTAACTACAGAGGAAATCGGATCAAACAGCGCTCGACCTATTAACCTGAAAAAGCCGCAAATACGCGACTATTAGGCGATGGTTTGAATCGATTCGATGTGGCGGAAACTGGTCTCAGCGGGTCGGCCGGCTATTCGACCGCTGAGACCGTGGAGGACGTTTGTCGCCGGCGTTACTGTTATCTCGCTGGAACTCGCTGCCTCAGCGAGCTTTAGAAATAATGAGGAATGCAGAACTTTTCGTTTTTATCCCCTCCCACGTCGAAACAGGTCCAACCCGGAAGGTCGTTGTTCTCGCAATCCGCGTCGGTCTGACAACTCGCGACACAGGCATCGATTTCCCCTTGGCAGTAAAAATCTCCCTCGGAGCATCCCTCCCAATCGCAAGACCACTTGTTAGCGAGACCGTCCAGCTCCGTGGCCGAGCTATCGGGAGAGGGATTAATTTGACAAATAAGCTCGATTGACACTCTGGACGGGGGATCTTCATTTGCTCCTTGCATTCCGGGACTCAAAGTAAACGAGATTCGCTGCTTCGTCGCTATACTTTCGGACAATTTGCATACGGTCTGCATATCCAAAGAAAAGTCGTCGTAGTACCATCCGAGGCCTGATTTATAACTGAAATCGAGCGCCTCCGCGGGATCATCGGTATCGGGATTGATCACTGGAAGCTGATCCACCGCGCAGCGCGCTCTACCGCTTTCGTCAAACGTGATCCCATCGGCCGGGGGGCTCGAAAGAAACGGGTAATCGTCGCAGCTCCAACCGGGCGGCATCGTCCAGACGACGTCGCAATCGATCATTCCGTTCGAATCGCGAGGCATTGAACGCGGGAAACAGATGCCGCCGATTTTGTTCGAAATCACATCGATGATGGAATCGATGGCGGGAGCAAAGCTCGGAGAGCAGATCGAGTGAATCATACCGTTTTCGCCAAACCCCCTCGCGACCTCGGTAAGGCGTCTCGCTGGAAAGGCTTGGGTTTCGAAAAACCCGTCAAGATCAGCGTCCTGAGCGCACGAATACCCGAGGTTCTGTGTTTCGGGGTCCGGCACTTCCTGCATCCGGTCGTCGCTCAAGAGCCGGCGGTAGTAACTTTCGCGCTCATCGTTGGTGATTTCACCGTCCCCGTTCGTATCCTCATCAATATCCCCGGGAATACCCGCGATGGCGGAGAATATAACGAGATCCGGGAAGTGCGGACGAAGCTCTTTAAAAGCGTTTATATAGCGATCAACCGGATACTTGTTGCCCCAGTTATTGACGGTGTCTTTATAACAACGGAGATTCAGGTCATTACGATCTCCCCCGGGATAATAGAGCGATAGAAAATCAAGGTCTCCCCGGGCGCCCGCCGAGCAGTCCTCCTCGTCGGTCACGACGATAATCGCCAAAAGCGAGATTTCGTCGACCTCGGTCGGATGATAAGGCGTGCCGCGTAAAAACGCCTGATGTTCGTTGTCTCCGTGCCCGTTCGAGCCCGCTAGGAAACTGATATCTAGGGATTGTTGTTGTTCTGTAAGATTCGAAATCCGAGAAGGCCAGAGCGCCTTTAGCGATGATTCAAGCGGCATTTCAAATCCGCACCCGTAAGTACCGAGGGTAGCTAGACAGGCGAAATTCGCCGCGGTCTGCTCGGCCCGCTTCAACGTTACGTTCGTCTCTTCTCTCGTGTCGCCTAAATGGGTTAAAAAGATAGGATAGTCTCCGCCGCTGACTCCTGGACAGTTTAGGCCCGAGGCAATCGAATAGCCGGGGTCGTTGAGAAAATTTCCATCGTCGCCCGTACCGTTACAGGCGCCCGTCGCGTCCGGATTCTCCTGCGGAGCAAGCCCGGGCAGCCCCATGTCGGTTGAAACGACCGCTAGGTGAAGGTCCACTTTCGGAGGAAAGTCTCGATTTTCGACGCCGTCGTCCGGGGTCTTGTCACCGGTTGCCAGTATTTTTATCATCCTCGGTAATTGCTCACGCAACTTCGCCTGCTCCTGTAGCATCGACGGGGAATTATCCACGACGAACAACATGTCGATTTTCTCTATCTTGTTGACATCTTGATCCAATATTACTGTCCCGTTTAAACAAGAGAGAAGTCCCTGACGAAAATGCGCGTCCGAGAGCAAGTTCGCGTCCGGTTCTTGTCCTTCCGAAGAAATGCTCGCGTCCGGTCCTTGTTCTTCCGAGAAAGATCTTGCATCCGGTTTTTGCGAACTCGCGTCGCTTTCCGCGGAAGCAACCGGCACGCACGCTTCGCCGATGCACGCCTGCCCGTCGCCGCACTGGCTGTCCTTGGAACAGGGCTGTAGGCAAACCCGCTTCTGCGGTTCCTCGGCTTGGCAAAGCGCCTCCACGGCTTCCGAATCGATGGCTTTACAGTCGGTCGTCATCCCCTCGACGGCACACGGATTCTGCTTGTCGCATGTCTGGACGCAAAATCCGCACACGCATTCCAAGTCGCCGCAATCTCCACTGCCCTCGCACGATTTCAGCCAGTGTGTCTGTCCATCGTGCGGCTCCTCGTTGGTCCGGGCGCAAGCTATCTCGAGCAATAGAACGCACGCCGAAAAAAGAACCATATTGATATATCTATTGATCATCGCCGACCTCCTGTGCTCTCCCCTATCCTAGTCATCCAATTCGGAGATATCTGTTTTAACCATCTGCCCGCAATAAAATGTTACCCGGGAAACCCCGCTCTCGGGTTTTCCTTTCTTGTTGTATTCCGACACCTCATCCCACAATTGAGACAACGATGTTCGAAACCACGCGAGCAACTCGCGAACCCGGCCCTCTTGAGGATGACCAGGCCAAACGTCAAATGAATAGGTGCTGCCTCCGATCTCATCGGAAGGCAGAGCGCGCGTTTCGCCGTTGCGCAACTTGGCGCAAATCGCGCTGACAACTGCTTGATAGTGGTCCAACAATCCCGCTTCCCACCCGGCTTCCTCGCCGATCGGTATCAAGCAGCGCTCCGATGTATAGAGCGTGATAGCGTCGCGCTGCTGTCTCGCCACGCGACCGTCGGCTATCAGCTCCTCCAAGGCCCGCTCGAGCAGATCGTCATCCAGGGGAACCAAATCTTTTAGTTTGTCTATAGTGAGCGGGCTGTTGCGATAGACCGCGACCCAGACCAGCGAGACCGCCGTGACCTCGGGATCGATTGACCTGGCGGTGGCCAGCTCGTCTGGCGGAGCAACGCGATAGACGCTTGAATCGCCGCGCCCGGTTTTGTACGCGAGGCCCGATTCCACGAGATCGTTAAGGATACCTTTGACGCTCGCGATATCGTCGCGGCAAAAACGCCGGAGAAATTCCGTTCGGCTAACGATTTCTTTGTCTTGAAGATATCGATGCACCGCCTCCCAAAGCGTGATGCCGCTGTCGGTCGCGCTCTCCGACAGTCGTTGGACTTTTTGTTGATAGGAGCGAAGCGCCATGCCGAACATATCGGCGATAACCTTGCGGCCGATGCCTTGACGCTGAAGCTCTTGAGCCAAGTCGAGAAAAACCTGATTCGCCACCCGCGCCAACGGCGCCCGCTCACCCGCGGTGGTTGCGACTTGAGCGATCAACACCATGGTCTGACGGACGAATGAATCGATGAGTATTTGTACGTTCATGGCAATTGGTCTCTTTCAATACGTATGTCCATTATCCCGTTTTTGCTAAGGCGAACTAGCGCGTTTTTTCACACCCCCTAAACGCGAGAGGTTTTACGCGGTCCGACGACTGAGTATATTTCAAGTAAAAAGTCGGGTATCGAACGCGTGCTCGAGAAGCTCTCGGGGAGTCGGTCGAGATCCGATGAGGCCGGTGCGAGCGGTCGGGATCCGAGTCGCAACCCCTGCTTATCGGCCGGGAACGACCAACACCCCCGCGCCCTTGATACGGCCCGCGCGCAAAGCCTCAAGCGCCTCGTTCGCCTGCGGCAAATCGAATAACGTGACCTCGGTACGGATCGGTATCTCGGGTGCCAGCTTCAGAAACGCCTCTCCATCCGCGCGCGTCAGATTAGCCACCGAGCAAATCGCGCGTTCGCCCCATAATAGCTCATATGGAAATGAGGGTATCTCGCTCATGTAAATGCCGGCGCAAACCACTATCCCCCCTTTTGCCACCGACTTGAGAGCGTCAGGCACCAATGATCCAACCGGTGCGAAAATAATCGCCCCATCGAGTTGCTCCGGCGGCCGTTGCGTCGAATCGCCCGCCCATGCCGCTCCCAATTCGCGCGCGAACCGTTGTTTGGCTTGGTCCTGTTTACGCGTGAACGCATAGACCTCTCGCCCTTGATAGATCGCCACCTGCGCGACGATATGCGCGGCGGCGCCGAAGCCGTATAACCCTAGCCGTCTCGCGTCGCCTGTCATGCCGAGCGAGCGATAACCTATCAATCCCGCGCATAACAGCGGCGCCGCCTGCAAATCCGGATATCCCTCCGGAATCGGAAAGCAAAAGCGCTGATCAGCGGCCGCGAACTCGGCGTAGCCCCCGTTGATATGATAACCCGTGAACCGCGCTTGGTCGCAAAGGTTTTCGCGACCCGATGTACAGTATTGACAGTGATTGCAGGTCCAGCCGAGCCACGGAACACCGACGCGGTCGCCCTCGCGAAACCGCTCGACCGACCGACCCAGTTCGACGATCCGTCCGACGATTTGATGCCCCGGAACCAGCGGAAGATTGGACTCGGCAAGCTCTCCATCTACAACGTGTAAATCGGTGCGACAAATCCCACAAGCACTTACTTGAAGTACGATTTGTTCATCAGTAGGTACTGGACTTGGGATATCCACGGACCGTAGAGGTGTTTTTACTCTTTCAAGGATCATCGCGCGCATAGAGTCAGCAACCTTCCGAAAAAGTCCCAAACCAACTAAAACGATTATTCCAGCCGAATATTAATATCAAGTTGTTTTAGCATTGATCTCCCTGCATATCGGTTTGATCGACGGCCTACGTGTGCGGAAAACCTTTGGGAATTCAAAGCGATTCGATATGCTGTAGATAACTTGCAGTGTTTGACGCTGTAAGTACGATAGGAACTGGGTATCCCGGAAAGATAGAAACGTGACGAAAACGCGCAAGAGCGAGCGGGCGCTGGTTTCGATTGTGGCCCGGTATCGAAGTCCGTTGTTCTTCGAATATGTCAACGAACGCTGTTACGATCTATCGCAAGGCGGGATGTTCATCAAATCGAGCAACCCCGTCAATCCGGGCACGCTGCTGAAGCTCGAATGCGTCGTTAATGACGGTCCCGAAAAAATTCGAGGAGTAGCGCGCGTGGTTTGGGTTCGGCGAGCGGACCTTGCGCAAGGACCCGCAGGTATGGGTGTGAAGTTTATTAAGCTGGAACCCGGAAGCGAAAAGCTGATCGAGAGAATAATCGAAAAAGCCGGCTCCCTCTCGACAACTGCTGACGCCGACGCGGCGGTAGCGCAGCAAGAAAGGCCCGAAACAGAGCCCGCGGCGCAAGAAACGACCGAAAGAGAAACCACGCCGCAAGAAACGACCGAAGTCGAAAGCAAAACGGCGGATGAGCTTGAAACGGAGGCAAAAGCACGAGTAGAAACAGTCGATGAGATTTCTCCTCAGTTGCTTGGAGTGGATCAATTACGAGATATATCGACGGCCGAACCAGCGAGCGCGACAACGCCTTTAGCGACGTCGGAACAGCGATCCCCGGGTTTTCCGAAATGGGCGATGGCGATATGTGCGTTAGCACTCATCGCTCTTTATTATTTGTCGGTCTATGACGAGGATGAAAGTCCTGTGTCACCCGAGCAAAACCAGCAAAGTAGTAATGGAGCGGAAAAGAATAGATTTGGGAAAGTTAGAGAAGCGGTTGAACCGGAAGTGGAGGCAGCGCCGGAAAGAGGAGCATCCATAACGGTTCCCGCAGAAACCGAAGACGGTACGCCCACGGCGCAGACGCTTTCCGCTGACCCCGCGGCGCTCGAGCAACCCCGAGCGGACGAGGCTATGGCGACGCAAGGAGGTTATTTTTTGACCGTTAAGACTTCTCCGCCGGGCGCTCTGGTCGAGGCGAATGGTCAATCGATCATTTCTCCCGGCGTGCTCAAGCTCGGTAATCTTTCTTCGCCGGTTTCCTTGACGGCTCGGAAAGATAATTACTATACCTCTAGGGTAACGGTGGACCTTTCGATCTTCGTGAGAAAAGAGAACGCGTTGGAAGGTCTGGTCAACTTGAAGCTTGATCCGTCGCCGGGAAAGCCACGGGAAACGCAACAGAAACTGTCGCAAGAGCCTAAAGCATCGCAGCAAAAACCGCCGCTTGTCGGTTCGCCGAAAACCTCGTCGGCTCACTCGTCGCCGACGCCGGAGTCCCAAGCGCCTTCGGCATCGGCTCAGCTCTCCGCCGCCAAGACGCGTTTTCAAATCGCGACGCAATGCATCGCCGAAGGGGATAACGCGTGCGTAATCAAGACCTTGAAAGATAAAGCCGCGAGTGAGGCGGAGCTTGGATTATTAATAGAGACCTACCGATCGATAGGCGATAGGGATAACGTCGTTATATATGTCAAAAAGTATCTGGAAAAATACCCTACCTCGAAGCGCTCGCGAATTTACCGGAAGATCCTCGACAGTTACCCATAATAAATCATTGGCTACGAACTAAAAAATTGAGGGTAGACGAAGCCGTGATTCTGCCTGGAGATAGTCGATTGTCCGATTTACCCGAACGAAAAAAAAGGCCGCCGAAAACAATCGTGGTCGTACCCTGTTTCAACGAAGCCCACCGGCTCCAGGTTCAAACTTTTCAGGCTTTCTGCGAAGCCTATTCCACGGTGCGGTTTGTCTTTGTGAATGACGGCAGCACCGATGCGACCCTCGACCTATTGCGCGCGCTGCAAGAAAAAGATCCCTTTCGTTTTCTCCTCGTCGACCAGCAGCCCAACCAAGGAAAAGCTGCGGCGGTTCGAAGTGGAATGCTCGAGGCCTTTCGTGAAAAGCCCCACTACGCGGGATATTGGGACGCGGATCTCGCGACCCCGTTAGACGAAATCCCCCGTTTCGTCGAGCTTTTGGAGGAGCGAGCGGAATGTGAGGTCGTATTTGGGTCTCGCGTCAAGCTGCTGGGCCGGTCGATTCGACGCAATCCGGTCCGCCACTACCTGGGAAGAGTATTCGCGACCGTCGTTTCGGCGAGCTTAAAGCTACCGATTTACGATACCCAGTGCGGCGCCAAGATGTTTCGAGTGTCGCCGGAAATCGAACGTCTTTTCGGGGAACCGTTCTGCGCCGGATGGATCTTTGACGTGGAGATCATCGCGCGACTTATTCAGGCAAGACGCGGAACCGACCTAGCTCAGCCGGATCGTGCGATTTACGAATATCCTTTGAATCAATGGCACGATATCGTAGGGTCAAAGGTTCGCGCGTCGGATTTTCTTCGCGCGATCTTCGAGATTGGACTCATCTATCGGCGGTACCTTACACAGGATTAACCCGGGCTCAATCACGGGCTGATCGACCGATTGCATTTCGCAGCTTGGTCGGATCGCTCGGCGTTGATTCGGAGGGAACGACCGTTTGGGCTTGCGGAGATTCATAATCGCCGGTACATAGGAGGAGCCTTTCTGAGGTTGCCAACCAAGGGTATCGATTAGCTCGAAAAACGCCGAATGAATCGCGTCACCTCCAGGCTGTCCGAGCATACTTTCGTACTATTCGCTTTCGCGAGTTTAGCGGTAGCGATGACGTGGCCGCTGGTAACCCGTCTCGATACGCATCTAGTCAACGCCAAGTGGTACTACGACGCGATGACGAACATCATGATTCTCGGCACGCGCGTACAGTATTTCCTCGGACGAAGCTCGCTCGGCCTTTACGAAAACTACTTCTGCGCTCCGGTTCCTTATTCCATCGTATTCAATGAGAATCTCTTCGGTCTTTCCCTGATTTACCTGCCCATATATTTGGTCACGGGAAGCTATCTGCTTTCTTATAATTTATTACTTTTATTATGTCTGACTTTGACCGGCTATTGCACCTGGCTTTTAGTCAAGCATTTAACCGGTAGTTCGCCGGCGGGCTTCGTCGGCGGCGTGGCTTTTGCTTTTTGCCCCTACATCTTTTTTGAGTTGGGACGGATACAGCTTGTCGCGGCGCAGTGGGTGCCTTTATGCGCATTCTTTATGCATCGCGCGATCGAGAAAGGCCGACTTAGAGATATGGCGGGTCTCGGGATATGCTTCGTGATGCAAGTCGGAAGCTGTCTATATTATGCTCTATTTCTGCTATTTCTTTTCGCTTTTGCCGGCGTCTGGCTTCTAATCGCAAACAAACGATACGAGAAAAAATTCTGGTTGCAGCTCGCGGCTGTCGGGTTCGTATCAAGCATCGCCGTCGGGTTTATGACCTATCCTTACCTCGCAACCCGAGATAACTACGCTCTGACGCGCAGCACGGACAAGGCCAGGCAATACTCCGGAACAGTTTCGAGTCTTTTACACGTCTACCCGGAAAACAAGACTCTTTCATTTCTCCATTATGACTCTCTGGACGGTTCCGAGCAGGTCGCCTTTCCCGGATTTACCGTGACCGTGCTCGCGCTCCTGGCGTTCGCTTTCGCGCTCCGCAAGAGCTATAAGCGCGGACCGCCCGAAGAGATGCGACGGAGAATCTCGAGCGTCGTGATGTTATCGATTCTCGTCTTTTTTTCCAGTATCGGCTCCGCGGTGGTGTTTGGGACCTATCTCGGCGCCTTTCCGATCGTCATCGGAGCCGTCATCTACTGGCGAAAATCATACAACGAAAGGATGCTGCCCTCGACCATAGCTTTGTACGGTTGTTTTTTATTTTTCGCGGGTATGCTTTTTCAGGGCATTCAGCCCATGAAAATCAACACCCGGCCGATCACGGGTCTGTACGATTACTTCTACATCTATGTACCGGGATTCGACGGCATTCGCTACGTCAGCAGGCAGATCATCTTGATCATGCTGGCTCTAGTGATTTTAGCTGGATTCGCGGCTGCTGATATTTTTCGCTCGATTCAACGCCGCGCTTTACGTCTAGCGGTTTTTACCGGGCTTGTTCTGCTCATCTCGGTCGAGTTCTTAAACGCTCCGATGAGCCTACGAGAAATCCCGACCCGAAATACGCTACCCGGTTCCTATCGCTGGCTGGCAAGGCATCGCAGCAAGGAACCTATCGCGATTGTTCCCGGTCATTATTTAGGCTATTATGGAGCGTTGCATAATTATTATTCTTTATTTCACCGCCGCAGAACCCTGAACGGTAAGTCGAGCTGGATTCCGCCGATCACGCGCCTGTTTATTCACGAAATGCGACGATTCCCGAGAGAATCCGGTTGGCGCTTGCTTAAAACACTTGGGGTAAAATACCTCGTGGTTCAAACCGACGAGCTACAGCCGGATCACGCGGAGCGCATCGTCTCTTACCTTCGAATAGGTAAGCATAGATATCGCGAAATATTCGCCTCACAAAACGATTACCTCTTCGAGCTATTGGACGACGGCGAAAAGCCGCCGCGATTGCTGCCGCCGGTAAAACCCCTTGATTCCGATGTCGTTGCCTTACACGCGTGGCAAATTTCGAGCAACGCCAGTAGAAATTCGCGCATTTCCTTTCGAGCTATTGATCGAGACCCACTCACCAATTGGAACACCGGGCGCGAGCAAATGCGAGGCGATTGGTTTGAATATCGTTTCAAGCGAGTTGAAAAAGTCGTCGCCATAGATATTAAAGAAAACGAATTCATTCTGGACGCCCCGTTTTCGTTCGCGTTGTCGGTATCGCTCTCGCCCGAGGATAAGGTGCGCGCGGAGTGGAAGCCGATCATCAATCGGCCGTATATCGAATTGCCGTCTGATCTCTTATATCAACCTAAGAATCTGCTATTTCGCATTCTCTTACCTCAACCGACGCCCGCGCGCCGAGTGCGTATCGAGCTTCTCGATACCGTGCCGGGACATTTTTGGACCATCGCGGAATCAGAGATCTGGATCAAGGACCAATAAAGAAGATGACCCGCGAGGGTGAAATAGCGAGGGAAGCGCTTTACGCCGACGGGGTTTTTGCGACGTTAAGGCACCTGGCAGAAATAAACTTGCCCACCGCGGTCTCGCCACGGGTCCGTTCGCGGCTTTCGTCCTCGGAAAAATCCTCGAAATATCTCTAATATTCCTGCGGTTTTTCCCGCGGGCGCACTCGCGATCGAACTCCGCGGACGCGACCGGTATTGGTAAATTTATTTCTGCCAGGTACCTAAGGTTAACTATAGTTTCAGCATGGGATGTAGTTTGGATGATTTGCTAACGATATCCGACCTTCGAATTTGATTTACCACCGCGATTGACGGCCTGACGTCCTCCAGGCCGTATCCTTGGCCGGAAAGTATCTGCCGATACACCTCGGTATGTAGATCGGTAAAGTTGGAGGAGAACTCCATCTGTTGTCCGTCGATCGTCAGCGAACGAAAAGCAGGCTTGTTGTTTGCTACACAACTCTTCGGCAGATCGTCTTTATCTATGGATAAAAACCATCTAACCGTCGCCTTTTCCAGCTCCAGCCATCCAGCCATCTTGCTTGGTTGGTTCACGTGTAGCTCGCTCTTCTCACACGAGCCGAATATCCAGAGCAACAGATCAAAGAAGTGAACTCCGATATTCATCGACAATCCTCCCGACTTGGTCGCGTCCCCTTTCCAGGATACTTGGTACCAGGGACCGCGCCGCGTGATGTACGAAAGGACGACTTCGGCTTTCTTCCCGGTTCGAGCCCGCGCTACCTTTTCTCGAAGCTCGATCATCGCCGGCAGCAGGCGTAATTGAAGAACCGAATAGATCCGTTTGCCGTATTCCTGCTCGAGCTCGAGCAACGCGTCTATATTCCAGGGAGAAATCACCAGCGGCTTTTCGCAAATCACGTTCGCGTGAACCCTTAATCCGAGGCGACAATGGGCGTCGTGTAAATAATTCGGAGAGCATACCGCAAGGTAATCTACCCGATCCTTTGAGCCGAGCCGCCTTTGTTTTTCCATGAAACGATCAAAGCGTTCGATTTCCGTAAAAAAAAGACACTCGGGAAAATAACTGTCGATAACGCCCACGGAATCGTTGGGATCGACCACGGCCACCAGTCGATTGCCGGTGTCGTGTATAGCTTTCATATGACGCGGTGCGATATATCCGCTGGCCCCAATTAGCGCAAAGTTACTCAAAGCGATGCCCTCATTTGCTAACGAGCTCCGACAACAGCACGTCGTGTATATCGTCGGTTATCATAGAGGTTGTAACCCATCAGATCTCGGAAAAAATACGATGTTTATCTATAATTGACAAATTATTCTAACCCTTTCCATTAATCGAAATCGTCGCGCTGAAATAGACCTTAACGTTGTAAAAAATTCGGGCAAAGGATAAAAAGGGCGTAAAACGCGGCATGCGGAACCTGAGAGAATCGCTAATTTGTCGAGAGCGGAATCCAAAGTGAAATGATGTTTTTTTGCTTATGCCACCTCGACCGAAAGAAAATATCTCGAAAACGCGGTATACCACACGCGCGGCGAAGAGAGCTCGCTTCGCTCGAAATGACAGATACGCTCAAGTGGTATCGCGAACGATATAGTCATTCTTTGCCAGATATTCAATGAAAATATCCTTTTTAGATGACTCAGTCCGAATATAACGCCATTGCGGTGTCCGTCGTCATGCCGGTGTATAACTCGGAAAGCTATCTGAGCGATGCAATTCGGAGTATTCTCGATCAGACCCATAGCAACTTCGAATTTATCATTATAGATGACCTCTCAGAAGATGCGTCGTGGCGAATCGCCTCCCGGTTTGCTTCTCGAGATGGGCGAATTAAGCTTTTTCGGAATCCGACCAATCTCGGAATCGTCAAAACCAGAAACCTCGGTTTTGCCCGGACGAATCCCGAACATCGATATCTCGCCATCATGGACAGCGACGACATCTCGCTGCCACGGCGCCTGGAAAGACAAATCGCGTTTTTAGAACAGCATCCGGACCACGGCCTAGTCGGTGGAAACACGCTGATTATCGACGAGGATTCCCGCGAAATCAGCAGCCGCCGCTACCCCTCCTGCGACCGAGAAATACGGCGGGTGATCACCCGATACAATCCAATCGCGCAACCCACGGCCATGTTGCGGCGAAGCGTGTTACGGCAGGTCGGAGCTTATGACGAACGCTTTCCCCGATGTCAAGACTACGATCTCTGGTGTCGCATCGCGGCGCGATACAAACTGGCCAACCTTGACGAATACACGCTTAAGTATCGAGTCAGCTCTACGCAAGGCAAGACTGTTCACCTGCGTGACTCGCTGGTCTATACAATCCAAATACAGCGCGAATGGCTCTTTCACAAAGGATTCGTCAATCCGCTAAATCTGCTTACTTTTGGGCTCGAACATTGCCTCTTATGGTTGCCTGAGCCGATTACTTTACGTCTCTTTAAAGCGATCACCTATCGACGTCTTTTGCAACGTTAAGGTAGTCTCAGCAAAATTTGAGTTGCTCCACGAAAGGAATATCCCATCATGAATTTCGAGCTGACCGAAGAACAAAGACTAATGCGGGAGACGGCTCGCAGCTTCGCGCGCGACCGGATTGCGCCGTTGGTCAAAGAAGACGAAAAAGCGCACCGTTTCCGCCCTGAAATCGTGCGAGAAATGGGCGAGCTTGGATTTTTTGGGGCAGTCATCGACGAGGCCTTCGGCGGCACCGGCGCGGGATTCGTCGCTTCCGTGCTGATGACCATGGAAATCGCCCAGGTCAGCGCCTCGTGGGGGCTGCCCTTTAATATGCAAACCATGGGCCCGGGATTGACCATTCAGCGCTGGGGCACGCAAGGTCAAAAGAGCCGGTATATCCCGGGGTTGGTTACGGGTGACACACTCGGCTGTTTTGCCATAACCGAGCCGAACACAGGCTCCGACGTAGCGTCCATGCTAACCGAAGCGAAACCCACCCGGGGCGGCTTTATACTCAACGGCCAAAAGACCTGGATCTCTCAGGCCCACGTCGCCGATATTGCTTTGGTCTACGCGATCACGGATCGCTCCAAGAAACACTCGGGAATAAGCTGCTTTATCGTCGATATGAAAAAGACACCGGGGATTGCAACCGCCGCGATCGAGGATAAGTTCGGCCTTTTCTGCGCCCCGACCGGCGAGATTTTCTTTCAAGACGCGTTTGTTCCCGAGGAAAACCTTTTGGGTAAAGTAAACGAGGGATTTAAGATATGTATGTCCATGCTTGACAGCACTCGGCTGAGCTGCGCGGCCCGCGCGGTGGCCGTGGGCAAAGCGTGCCTGGACGAAGCCGCTCGATATTCCAAAGAACGCGTTCAATTCGGTAAGCCTATAAGCTCTTTTCAAATGGTACAGGCGGATTTGGTGCAGATGTTCGTGGAACATGAAGCGGCGAGGCTATTAGTCTTACGAGCGGCGGCGAGCCGCGATACGGGTAACGCGCGTAACAGCCTGGAAGTATCGACCGCTAAGTACTTCGCCGCGGAAACGGCGGTACACGCGGCAAACACGGCCATGAAAATTCTCGGCTCCTACGGTTTTTCCAACGAATACCCGGTCGGCCGTCTTCTGCGCGACGCAAAATCTTTTCAAATTGTCGAGGGAACCTCAAACATACAGAAGATGATTATCGCGCGTAATCTTCTTGAAACCTACTGACCGAGTTGCGGCATGAAACCCTATTTTGAAAAGATGAATACCTTCGGCAGGCCTCTCAAGCAGCGAGAAATCGCACGTTCCGAGGAGAACATCGAGCGAATACGCGCGCTCGAAGCAGCGCTCGACCAAGAGGTTAATCGGATAAAAACAGCGGGCATCTCCGCGGAAAAGATCAATCAACGCGGTCAACTAACCGCCTGGCAGCGAATCGAATATCTGGTGGACGAGGGGTCGTGGCGCCCGCTTCATACGCTTTTTGATCCCGAGGGCAACGAGGAAGGGACGACCGGCGTAATCGACGGCTTGTCCAAAGTCGGGGGCAAATGGGCGGTTGTCATCGCTTCCAACAATCAAGTGCTCGCGGGCGCGTGGATTAAGGGTCAAGCCGAGAATGTCCTTCGCGTAACCGATTTAGCCAAACGGCTTAGAGTTCCGCTGATCTGGATTCTCAATTGCTCGGGAGTCAAGCTGACTGAACAGGATGCGGTCTATCCGGGCCGGCGCTCGGGCGGTACGCCGCTTTTTCGACACGCCCGGCTCAACCAGCTCGGCGTGCCGATATTGGTCGGGATTTACGGCACCAACCCGGCCGGCGGCGGCTACCAGGGCATCAGCCCAACGGTGCTCTTCGCACATCACGAGTGCAACGTGGCGGTTGGTGGCGCGGGTATCGTCGGAGGAATGAGCCCGAAGGGCAATTTTGACTTAGACGACGCCGAGCGAATCATACAAGCGCAAAGTCAACTTCGAGAAAACCCCCCGGGTCGTGTGGAAATCCACCGCAACGAAACGGGGTTTTTCCGTTACGTTTACCAGACCGAAGAGGGGGTTCTAGACGCTATTCGCGAATACATGAAAAAAATGCCCGCATACGACCCCGAATTTTTTCGGGTAGCTGAGCCCAAGGAGCCGCGTTTCGCTTGCGACGAAATAAGCCGCATCATTCCTGTGAGACAGAACGAGAGCTATGCGTTCGAACAGGTCGCGGCGAGGATCTTCGACGGCTCCGAGCACATGGAATTCAAACCGAATTATGGACCGGAGGTTTATTGTGGGCTGGTAAAACTCGAAGGACTTCCGGTCGGCTGTATCGGCAACCGGCTCGGGCTTTTACCCCGCGGTTATCCGGAATACGCGGACTATCCC
Organism: Deltaproteobacteria bacterium; assembly: GCA_016929805.1. Lineage (GTDB taxonomy): Bacteria > Myxococcota_A > Polyangia > Polyangiales > JAFGIB01 > JAFGIB01. The sequence goes on from JAFGIB010000188.1 coordinate 31,252, forward strand.
GGGGTAGGCGGCAAGTTGTACCGGCAAGGTTTGATAAAAATGAACGAGTTCGTCACGCTTTGTAGTCGCGACCGTATTCCCATCGTTTGGTTTCAAGATACGACCGGTGTAGACGTCGGAGACCAGGCGGAAAAAGCGGAGCTACTCGGACTCGGGCAGTCGCTTATCTACTCTATTCAACAGAGCGAAATAGCGATGATGCTGGTGGTGTTGCGAAAAGGCACCGCGGCCGCGCACTATCTTATGGGAGGTCCGACCGCGAACGATCACAACGCCTTCACGCTCGGCACGCCCACGACCGAAATCTACGTCATGCACGGTGAAACAGCCGCGGTCGCGAGCTACTCGCGCCGACTGGAAAAAGAAAAGAAACAGGGAGCCGGGCTGCAACCCGTTATAGACCAGATGAATAGGCTCGCTCGCCAGTACCACGAACGCTCCCGAGCCGACTATTGCGCGCGTCGCGGTTTTGTGGACGAGGTCGTTCGCTTTCAAGACCTACGCAAGTATCTCGTCGCCTTCGCGAGCGCGGTCTATCAGAACCCGGTGTCTGTCTGTCCGGTGCACCAAATGCTGACACCTCGCGTCATCCGCGGATAACGCTTTCACGGAAGTCGAAAGGATAGTCGTGCGGACATTGATCAGAAAATCAAGGAAAATAGGCGCGAAATCAGCTTCACTCTTCGCAATCGACGCGCTAAGGAAAGTTGGAGAAGAAGCTAACAGGGGAAAAGCATTAAACTTGTTAAACCTTTTTCGTGACATCGTTAACAAGTGCAACATAATAGTTAGTAGCTCTATTTCAAACGCGTTTTTGATAGATCAAAGAGAGAGTGAGAGGATTTTTTATGGGCCCGCGAAGAAATAGCTTCGGTTTTTCGCGGACCTTTAGATTAACGGTTCGCGCCGATTGAGCTCAACGCCATCCTTAACCCGCAGGTATTCGATGCTACTCGGACAGAAAACCCAAGACGACCATAACGCACCGCGATTGCTCTTTGTCAAAGCGCGAATAGAAGGACACTATGGTGAAGCTTCCGCGCCGGCTCAGGCGCCGATGGTATTAGGCGCGCTGGCCCGCGAGCAAGGTTGGGAGGTACGCTGCATCGATACCTACCTCGAAAGCCAGCCGGAGCGCATCATTCAGGAAACGATTAAGGGCTTTAAGCCCGAGGTGTTCGGTTTGAGCGCGCTTACGGCCGAATCCAAATCGATGCATCGCTTTGCCACGCTGATTCGCGAAGCGGCTCCCAAAGCTCTAATACTCGCGGGCGGAGCCCACGCAAGCGCGGAGCCGGAGGAAACGCTCTCGAACGTGGCGTTCGACGCTGCGGTTCTCGGGGAAGGGGAAGTAACGCTCAAAGAGATCCTACAGCGCCACGCCCGAAACTTGCCGTGGCGCGACGTCGACGGCATTGCATTCCGGGACGAGCTCGGCGCTGTTCGCAAGACCTCGAGCCGCGCCTATATCGAAGACCTCGACACCCTACCTTTCCCCGCGTGGGATCTCACGGATATCGACGCTTACGCGAACCGCCGGGGCATGTCTCTCATCGGACAGAGACGGTATATGCCCGTGAGCACGAGCCGCGGTTGTCCCTACCGTTGCATTTATTGCCACGATATCAACGGCAAACGCTTCCGGGGTCACAGCCCGCAATACGTCCTGCGCATGATCGATGAGCTGCGAGATCGATACGACGTTCACGATTTTGACATCACGGATGACATCTTCAACTTTGACGCGCAGCGGCTTTTAACGATTTGCGACGGCTTAATCGCGCGTGGACCTGGAATCGGCTTTACCTGCCCGAACGGAATTCGAGCGGACCGCATGACCGTTGAACTCGCCGATCGAATGGCTCGAGCCGGATGCCAGTACGTCGCGATCGCGGTTGAAACCGTTACTCCCCGACTGCAGAAAGAGATAAAAAAGCGGCTTAAGCTCTCGCGCGTCCAGCCCATCATCGACGCCTTCACATCGCGTCATGTCTTTACCTCGGGGTTTTTCATGTTGGGTTTCCCCAACGAGACCGAAGAGGAGTTGCGGGCGACCATCGACTTCGCGGTCAATTCCAAGCTACACGCGGCCTACTTTTTCGTCGTCACGCCGTTCGGCGCGACCGAGATGCATCAGTACCTCTCGAATACCTATGGAAAAGCATCCACACAGCTCAGAGGCGTCGGGATGTACCTAAGACCCGTCACGAATTACAGCCGGGTGCCCGACCGGCGTTTTTATAAAATCCGGCGTGAAGCCTATTGGCGATTCTATTTTAGTCCCGATCGGATCCGACGCATTTGGAACGACCATCCAAGGCACCGGGATCTGCTACAATACGCCGCTACGATGTTTCTGCGCGACTCTTTGCGCATCGACCCGGGAAGGGTCCTCGGTCCGTGGATTCGCGTTCGCTCGTCGCTCGAGCGGCTGATAGGTCAAAACGATTAAACGCTTGAATCGGTTGCGGGATAGTCTAAAGGGGTGTTTGATATGGGGGACTGCTCCTCAATAACTCACCCCAATGACCTCGAGAATCCGCAAGATACTCAGAGCCTGTATCATAAACGCACTCACCCATCTTTCGGACGGGACTACCCCCTCCGCGGCGTGGCTATACCCCGAAATCGCGCTGACAGCCCGTCGCCGTCGCTACTTGCGGCCGGGGTCGTTACGTGCCGGAATAATACAGAAGGATTTATGAGAGGAGCTGTCAATAGCCAAACCGCGATCCTTGGAAGCTCGTGGAGCGCTTCTTTGAACGCGGCCCTTCTCGCATTCTTTTTTCTGGCCCTGTGCGAAACGCTTCGCGTTCCCTGGATCGCCTATCGATCGCAACCAATGCTATATCCGGGAGTGCTCGCACTTGGTTTGGGCGAGGGTTTGCGATTACTTTTTGTACCGATCGTGGCCGTGCTCGCCGTGACCGTAAGCTATGCCATACCCGGGTTTAGATACCGCGGCGCGATCAGATTTATTTTGACGGCGGGGGCCACGACGTCGGCTGCGTACTATCTCTATCGCGTTCTAGTCCAATATCACGCGTTCCGTGGATATCTCCCGTTTATCCTCTTCTTTCTATTCCTTGCCCTCGGGCTGTACGTCGCTTATTCGACCGCCCATAGTCCGTGGTCTGAACGAAGCAACCGTTCCCGGACTTTTACATGGGTAATCGCGTGCGCATCCCTGGCGGGTTTCGCCCTGGCCATTTATTTTAACTATGCATTATATAAAGGATTATACCCGACCCTGCATCTCAGCGCTCATCAAACCGCCTTTTTATTGCTGCACTGCGGGTTGCTGCATCTGCTTATCGGCGTGCTCAATCGCGACTCCCGTATCAGGTTTTTTATTCTCGGCGGAGGCGCGCTGTTCGTCGCGGGCGTTTTACTCGCGTCATCGCTGGCGCTGGGGACTTCATTTGCAGCGGCTCGGCCCGTCTACGCGAGCTTTACCGTGTTGGGGCAGTCACGTGTAGTAAAGAAGACCTATGACGTCGCGAAAGAGGATAAATTAATCATCCAAATCCCAGAGGATCGAGCCGCGATAAAGCGATTTATCGCCAATAGTAATTTCCCAAAGCTAGCGGACGATTTTAAATCGAATGATTTTAATATCTTATTAATCACCGTGGAGGCGTTTCGCTTCGACCAGACCTCGTGTTACCGGTCCAATCTCAGAACCACTCCGAACCTGGCGGCATTGGGCATGCGCGGCGCATTCGTTTTCAAACGAGCGTACGCGCCTTCGAGCGGTACCGTTCATTCTCTCGCTTCTCTTTTTACCATGACCTACCCTTCGCACGCTCCCGTCGAAACCTGGGCGAAAGCATGGTACGGCGAGCTGGACGCGAACGCGACGACCGTCGCGGAGCTCGCGCGAGAAGCCGGATACGAGACCTTTTGGATTAGCCATAGCCACTACGGTTGCTTTACCAATCGAATGCTCGGCTTCGATCAAGGCTTTCAGCGAGCGAGCTTTGTCGAGGAATGGACGAAAAAAGACAACAACGAAACGGACCGCGAGATAGCTGATTTGGCGATACGTTCTTTTAAGCAACGCGCCGACTCGAAAGCCAAGTTCTTTGGCTGGATTTTCTTCGCGAGCCCTCATTCGCCCTATGTCGTGCAGTACCCGAATTGGCCGAAAAATACCAAGCTCGATCTATACCGGCAAGAAGTCCGCTTTTTTGACCAGCAACTCGGGCGCGTGATCAAGGCGATGGAACAAACCGGTCTGTTTGAAAAGACTATTATCATCGTAACCGGCGATCACGGTGAGGAGTTCGGCGAGCACGGCGGAAGCCATCATAAGGCGACGGTCTATTCCGAGGTGACTCACGTTCCACTTGTGATCCGAATCCCGGGCGTTAAGGGTTTCACCATCCCGAATCCGACCTCGACGACCTACACCTTTCCATGGTTGTTTTTACGTCAAAGCGGCACGCTTCGGAAAAGAGCGGAAAACGTAATTCGCGACGAAATAGGACCGATGATGCGCGCGACCGACGCAGCGGTCATCATCGAAATGGTCGGTCACGACCGCATGCAGTCTTCCTTGGTGTACGAAAACTACAAGGTCAACTACGATTTTATTACAGAAGGAGTCGAGGTCTTCGATTTGAAGAACGATCCGCGCGAGCAAACGAACCTATTGTTCACCTCGCCCGCGCTGGCGTCGACCTTCTATCAAAAAATCAATCGCTATCGTCGCGTGCGAGCCACGCATCGCAAGATGACGCTCGCGCCCAATAAACACCCTGAACCCATCGCTAAAAGAGATCGAAAAAAGGCCAGTCAAGGGCCGGAGCAATAATACAGCCGCTTTTTTTTCTTCGCGTATCGCTTGTCTGGGAATGCGAGCGTTCTCAGACTCTCTTACGGCCGAAATACGCCGCTTGACGGACGATTTTGAAGCTCTTACAGTCGCAGTCCAAAGGGAGACAAAAAATGCAATTAAAAAGGCTTGCACCGGAAGAATTGGAAACCGTTCTGAGCACGCTTCGCGAATTCGCCGAAAGAAAAATGCCCTTGGAAAAGCGGCTGGAGTGGGACCGGCAGGACGCCTGCCCGGAAGCTCTGATAAGAGAAATGTTAAGCCCGCAAGTCGGTCTGCACCTTTTGTTCATTCCTGAAGAATACGACGGTATGGGCGGCGGCGCGTACGACGTATACCGACTTTCGACCGAGTTCGCTCAGATCGATCTGGGCATCGCAACCGCGATGTTGGCGATCGCCTTGGGCACGGACCCGATTCGAGTTGGATGCACCCCTCAGCAGAAGTTGAAGTGGATGACCCGAATCGCGAATGAAGGGCTGATCGTCGCATACGGCGTGACCGAGCCCGAGGCCGGTTCCGACGTAGTTAGTATTAAGACCAAGGCCGAACGCATAACCAATTCGGAAGGCGTCGTCACACACTATCGGATCAACGGCGTCAAACAGTTTATCTCAAACGGAGCGATCGCCGACCTATACACGATTCTGGCGAAAACGGCCGACGGTCCTAGTTTTTTTGTGGTCGAACGCGGAAGTCAAGGCCTGGAGCCCGGTAAACAGGAAGTCAAGCACGGAATACGGTTATCAAATACCGCGCAGGTGGTACTCGAAGATGTGATCGTACCGGCGGATAACCTGGTCGGGGCCAAGGAAGGCGAAGGTCTCAAACAGGCTAATGAGGTTTTCGGTTTCACCCGATTAATGGTAGCGGCGTTCGGCCTCGGCGTGGGGCTTGCCGGCCTAAAGCGGGCGATTGCGTTCTCCAAGGAACGAAAGGCATCAGGAACCTTTCTCTGTCAAAAGCAGGGATACACTCACAAATTGTTGGTACCGAATAGCGTCAGACTGGCTGCGGCGCAAGCATATATAGAATATGTTGCGGAGTTGCTCGATTCGAGCGAGGAAGACCGGCAAATCGAGGGCTCGGTGGCTAAGCTGGTCGCCACTGAATTCGGCAATAGAGCGGCCGACGACGCGATTCAAGCACTTGGGGGATACGGTTACTGTACCGAGTACGAGGTCGAGAAGATCAGCCGCGATGCCCGTATTTTAACCATCTATGAAGGAACCTCCGAGATTCAACAAAACATTATCGGCCTGTTTCGCATGCGCCAAAGCGTAAAAAGCAAGGGGGAGTTTTATCGCGCCATGGCTGACCAGCTCGCGGGCTGTGAAGCCGTCGGCGGGGCGGCGGTGGCGAGGGCCGCTCAATTCCTGTCGGAGGCTTCCGTTCTCGTTTTCAAACAAAAGCTGTCCCGCGAACAACACGCGATGTTTGAGATGGCGTGGGCAATGGCGGAGTTGGAAACAGCGGTCGCGTTGTGTAACAAAGCGGCGAAAAGCGCAGACCCGCTAGTGCAGGCGCAGTCGCGCGTCTGGGCGGCGGAAATCAATCTTAACGTTCCACTGAGAATGTTAAAGCTGTTTAGCGCCGCCGGTGCTATCGACCAAGAGAAGAAGGATCGTCTATTCGAAATAGCAGACCTAAACCGTGCTTTCGCCCAACAGCGAGGGATGCTCGATGAGATAAATTGGATTGCCGCGCGCATCACCTCGGAATAGTCAATGACGTCGAGGTCTGCTATTCTCTGAAATTCTGTGTGGCTGAATACCTACAACAGGAGTAGTTATGTCAAGGCTACTTACGATTGTCGCGATTGCCGTTCTCGTGCTCATCTTTGTTCTTCGCTGGATCCCGCGTATACGCAGCGGCGGCAGTAACCATTCCGACAAACCCCGTTCGCCCGACACGGTCATCTGCGCGGAATGCGGAACGAAATATCGACCCGATACAACGGGCTGGATCTGTCCCAAATGCGGTAAATAACTAGAGCCCGTACCTTCTCAAAAAGTCGCGAGCGACATGTCGTTGCGAGCGAAGCGTTCTTCGCCGACGGACTTTCTGCAACGTTAGGTGAACGACGGGCTAGCCGTTTCGATATTGATACATCTTTTGCAAAACGTTTTGGTATTTCTCGACAATCGCTCGGCGTTTGTATTCCAGGGTTGGCGTCACGGTCCCGTCAGCAACGGAAAACTTGGTGCTGATCAAAGCAAAATCTCGAATCCTTTCGAAGGATTTAAAATTACGGCTACAGCTCGCGATCTCTTCCATGATCAAAGCGCGAGTCTTGTGATCGCTCAACAAAGTCTCAATAAATAGGCTTAATCCAACCCCTTTGGCCCAGCTCAGCAACGCCATTATATCCGGTACGATTATCGCTACGGGATAGGATTGATTGACTCCATAGATAAAGCATTGCTCGATATAGGGGCTTCGTTGAATAGCTTCTTCAAGCGGCGCCGGCGCGATATAACTGCCGTTCGCGAGTTTGAATATTTCCTTGAGGGTACCGGTAATATATAGGAAACCGTCCTCGTCCATATGGCCGATATCACCCGAACGTATCCCACCATCTTCGGTTAGCACCTGCTTCGTCTCATCCGGAAGATTATAATAACCAAGCATAACGCCCGGTCCAAAGATAATGATTTCGCCCTCGGTATCGCTGGCCCCCTCGACCTTTTTATCGAGCATAATCGTAACACCGGGTAGGGGTTTTCCGATGGAAAACGGTTTGTTTTCTCGAGCATTGCTATACGTGGCGCCCCCGCCGCATTCGGTCATACCATAACCCTGATAAACGGGTATACCGACATTGCGGCTAAAAACCGATACCTCCTCCGATAGAGCGGCGCCCCCACAAACAACAAATGACAAGCGTCCGCCGAAACTCTCGCGGATCTTCGAAAAGACCAATTTATCGGCTAAAAAGAGCTTGATTCTATTGCTCAAGGACGTGGGCTGCTGATTCGTTTGTTTGGAACGGATATCCATCCCCGACTGGTATAGAGTCTGAATCACGTTTGGCCGGGAAACGAGCTGTTTTAGCGACGTGCTACAAAGCCGCGACCAGATTCGCGGTACGGTGAATAACAAGGTGGGCTTGACTTCTCGCAGATAGTCGAGAATATCTTCGCGGTTGTCACTGATCGCGATCGCGCCACCGATCGCTATCATGGTATTGATCTCGATTGCTCCGCCATAGACATGCGCCCACGGCAAAAGCGCCAAGGTACGATATTCGATCCGCGAACCGAGCAGGGTCTCAGCGACCGCGCAGCAGTTACCGGCCAAGTTGTAGTGCGTCAGCACGACTCCTTTTGGATTACCTCTTACGCCGGATGTATAGATAATAGAAGCAATGGTGCTTTTCTCCGGGCATTTGGCTTCAAGTCGGTGGCTTGCCCCAGTCTCTAATAGGTATCGATAAGATGACTCATCATCCGCCTCAGCGTAAAATTTCACGACGTGCTCGAGCGAATGGAGATCAGCGCGAAACGCCTTAACGTTATTATCGATGGTCTCGTCTCCAACGAAACACAGCTTCGCCTCCGAATCTTGTAGTATGTATTTCCACTCTTTTTCGATCTGAATCTTATACATCGGCACGAAAACCGCCGATAGACTGTAGCTGGCGTAAGCGGCGACCGCCCATTCCAGCCGGTTATCCGAGATGACCGCGACGCGATCGCCCGCGCCTATGCCGAGGCTCGCCAGCCCTGCACGACATCGGTCTACCAATCGCGCAAAAGATCGGTAGTCGATCCAGCTCCAGCCGTTCGCGTCTCGAAATCCAAAAGCCGGTCGATCCGCGAAAGCCTCGACCGATTTCTGTAACATACTCACGAGATCGGTGTATTTCGGCGTAAAAGGCATTGTTTGTCCGCGTCTAACCGAGAAATTTAGTTACGCGTAGAGCGCATGCCCGCATTTAGGCCTTTTTCGGCTCCACGCTCGGTTCAACCTCGAGCGGGAAAGCTTTTTCGTCGTTTACGACCCTTTTCATCACGGCGCCCGATAGTAGTATTAGCAACTCTTTTGCGTTGATAAACCGAAAAAAGCCAAAAAAAAAACAAAACTCGGACGGATTGCGAAACGCGGCTCTTTCTCGGCTACAAGTCGCCGCTACCGCGGTTTAGAGCCGGGTCCGACCGAGTTATAACGAAGGACGCGACGGTTCTGCGACCCGGGGCGAAGCGACAAAAAAACGGGGTAGGATGTATCCCGGCACACGCGATTTTCAATCGCCCTTTGTCTTAAGACGCGACCGCGCTGTAGTGTTTCCGCGCCGACTCGCGATACGCCACTCGGAACGCGCCGACGCCGTGTCACCGTCAAGCGCGTACGCGTCGCCCAATAGGAGGTGGTAAAGCGAGGGTTTCGGTTTGCGCTGTACCAACATCTTCGCCGAGCGTAACGCTTCTCCGCTGGCTCGTCTTTTCAAATGTACTCTAACCATTCCGACTAACGCCCGAGGATAGCGAGGGTAAATATCAAGCGCTTGGAGATAATACGACTCCGCCATTCCGAGCCGGCGCTGACGCCAGTATCGATGGCCTTCGTCTACGAGTTTGTCGGCTTCTCGGATCTGCCGGCGACGTACCCTATTCATGGTCCGCGAATCCATACCCGCCGGATCAATCAGCTCATCTTCCTGTAGCTCGAGAGTCTCTCCGTCCGGCGCCGGCTGATTCCAGTCTTCGACGGCTAAACGATCGCCTTCGATTGAGCCGGACATGTCCTCGTCTTGCCTCGATACAGACTCTACGGTCGAATTCTGATCACGCGCGGATTTCGCAACCCCTTTACGGACGTGCTTTTTCAACTGATCGATTGTGTGATGGTTGTCGATTTTCGCGGATTGGATCGGCGCGATTTCCGCGGGGTGACCATGCTTATTCGGGCTCTCTTTTTTATTTCGCGTAAAGCCGGGACCTCGCTCTTGCTCCGCCCGCGTGTGATTCGTTTCGTATGACAACAAGATAGCTGTTATAAAACATAGCAAAAGTCCGACCAGCGAAAAAGCAACGATTTTCGTTCGACCTGGAAATCCAAGCGAACGAGCGCGAATCGTTCGCATAAACCGCGGAACCGACTCGGAATATATGCGTAAAATAAAGCCGCGTAATCTAGCATCCAATTGAAGCGAGCCGTCTCCGATACGCGATTCGAACGAGACCCGATCGACCGGGAGCATTCGACCGCTGTTTTCAACCGCCGAAGGATTAGACGCGCGTTCAGCGGATTCGCAGGACTCTATCTCAGGCGGAGTACGCTCGCGGGACTTCTTCGACGCCCATTGCCTGGTTCGAAACAGTAACTGATTGAACCGCGATGTTATTCTATCAATGAATCTACCCCAGCGCTGCCAGACGAGCGGAATACCCAGATGAGTCGCCGCGGCAAGCTCCCCCGAAGTATTATTGAGCAAACCGCCGGGCGCCTCCATATCAGCGACTTCGGGCGGAGATTGATCATCGGACTCCTCCTTAAGAGACTGGTGGATCAAAACCTCCTGCGTATCGTCTTCCGCCCGCCCGAAACTTTTCTCCGCCTCATCTCTAACAAAGGAACCGGTTACTGGAAGCGCTTTTCCCAGCCACCAATTGCTGCGACTCTTGGGTTTCGCTCGCCTCTCGACCGGATCGGCGGGCGGCTGATTCACCAGCATCGTCGAAACGCTGTAGAGTGAACCGGGTTGCGGCTGCGGATCGGGGAGGTGTTGCTCCCGAAAGTCCTCGCTCATGACTAACGGAGGCTCTTCCGGTTGAACGACCGACCTAGCGACAAGCGGCTGGGGAGAAATTGAAGGCCGGATAGGAGAAGCTTCTTCGGCGGCCATCGACAGCATCAAATCGACCGGAGAAACGATGTCCGACAACTCGGGTGTTGTCGTCTCCCCCACGTGAACCCTCCCCGAGGCTAACGCCATAAACGCGGCCAAAGCCGTGGTCCCGGAAACCGGTCGCGAGGCGGTTTCTCGAAGGATTCCCTTTGCCCCCAGGATCAGCTCCTTATCCAACTCGATATCGATCGTTGCGCGGGGATGCTTCACGCTGACACGCAGCGTTTTCCCCGCCGCCGCGAGCACCCGCAACAATCGGCTGGGTCCGATGATTTCCAAGCGGGTATCGAAGTTCGTACTCGATTGAGCGCGCTTTAGAAGTTGACCGTCCGCTTTATTAAGCTGAGCGATCTTATGCATTAGAGGCTCGACGGTCGGCTCGCGTTGAGCGTTCGGCCATACCTGTTCCCTCGAGGAAACGAGCACCGACGCCCAACGCATCCGAACGTCCCGCCGAAGCGTCTCCATAACCTGCAAACACGCGCCGTCGATATCAGTTGAATCGACTATCACCACTTCCGGGTCCAAGCTGCGCGCGCGCTGCAGATCCACTTCCGTTCCGCAGAAAGCAACGGCCAACGCCTGCTTATCACGTAGCGCCTTGACCAGCGCGTCCGCGCGTTGTCGCTCCGATTCCACCACAAGAATTCGCAATCCTTTTAGCGAGGGTGCCGCCTCCTTAGCGCCTTGCTCCGGAAGAGCACATGGGGGCGCTATCGAATCTACGCGACCACTGGAATTTTCTTGAAACTCATACGAAGATTCTTTGCTATCCGCGATCAACGGTTTTACTCGTTTTACAAACGATCCAACCTCTTCGGAAACCGGTCGCCCGGCGCGTAGGACAATTCGCGCTCCCTCTTCTTTCTGTCTATCCGCTTTGCGCTTTACGGACAAGACGCCGCTGCGAAGTTCGCTCGTCAACAAGCCTACCAGTTCGTCCAGAGTCGCTTCCTCTATGGCCCCCCGACATTCTCCCGGCCGCTCGGGAATCTCATTCACCAAATCCGCGATCCGGTCCGCAATCTCGCCTACCGGAGTATCGCGCGCAATCGTGCTGACGACACCGTGCCGAAAAGCTTTCGATGAGGCCTTTGTCGGTACGTCGCTCAACACCACTATCGGTACAATGGCACCAGCCGCGTTATCGCTTAACTGCCGGACTATCTCTTTACCGCCGTCGCGAGCGGCTTCACCAACCAGTAAAACCAAATCCGGAGCGGCCGCGACCACCGCATCGACCACGACGCCCGGAGTGACGGTTTCCACGTCTAGCTTCCGCCCCTTCAATTCAGACTCAAGTTGCTCGGAAATCGGGTCTCTTCCAACGACGAGAACAATGGGATTACCGTCACTATCGGCTATCGCAGGAATCTGCCCGGTAGCATTCATATCGGGATAAAGTGCGAGTAGAACTTAGTAATCCAATTCTAAAACATTACGATAAAATATCAATAGTTGTGAAAATGTACGGTTATAATGTACGAAATGCCACATAGATACCTCTATCGTATGGTAGATCGCTACGTATGTGTTCAGGCCTCAAACGAGCGGGCGGCTCAACAGCAGTACCTCCGCGAACGGATACATCGCCACGGATTACATCGACAACTAGCGGAAGGAGACGGGGATAACGAAGTGGTTTCGCTTCATATAAGGGAGCCGTTCAGGGGGGTCTTGCGGTTTGGCTACGACGAAGCCGTTAATCGGACCCCAACTGCCGAATAGCGTCGCAACCGATAGCATTGCCCTTCTCGCACGCGATTTCGAAAAGCTGTTTCGCGCGATCTTGATCGACCTCGACACCCTCGCCGTACTGAAACATATAACCCAAACTGGCACAGGCTAAAGCCTCGCCGCCTTCACACGCTCGTTTGAACAGCTCGACCGCATATCTCGGGTTGTAAGGTAGATATGCTCCCGCTTTATACATGATCCCGAGATGCATACACCCTTCGGCGTTTTTGCCTCTACAAGCCTTGTCAAACAACGTCGCCGACCGATTCGTATCGCGATTCACGCCGCGGCCGACGTGGTACATGTAACCTAGATAAGCGCAAGCGAACCCATCATTTTGGTTACACGCTTGCTCGCAAAGAGAAACTGCTTTCGAGATGTTTTGCGATACGCCACGCCCATTGTCGTACATAAATCCGAGATAAGCGCATCCGCGGGCGAACCCGTCGTTACAGGACTGTTGATACAAATCGACGGCCGCCGCGTATTCATGTTCCGCCAAATTATCAGGTGGGGTGAAGGAGTGAACTGAACGCGAAACCGTGCCCCCTCCGCATCCCCATATAATAAGGACCTCGATTCCGAATAACACGATGCCCGAAAAGCGCGCTCTATAAAAAACCGATTCCAATTTACCCGATCCCATGGACAGTCACTCCAATAGATAGCTCGGCGTACGCACGCTATTCTACTACGTAGACCGGAGCAGCGACCAGCTCGAAACCGGCATTACCGTACGCTCTCTAATGTCCGCTTGAGGTTCCATCATTCATCGCACTAGAGTTTGTCTCTTCGTTATCAAAATAAGAGAGATTTTAGAGGAAAATCGTAGCGCATTCGAAGAATGCTGCAATCCGGTCGCTGTTTGACCCCGGCGCAACGATCGTCTGGCTCCTTCTAAATGAGGTTTGGTTCTCTCTCTCAATGGAAAAATAACCGCCATAAAAGCGTTATAACAAACTACAGCGTATCTTAAAATTGCAAAAAGCCCCGTCGGCGTAAAGCGCTTAGGGCTCACGTAAAAGTAGCGCGAACTAAGGGCATGCTTACTTTTTTTGTACCTCACTCGGGGTGCACGAAACTGCGGCCCCCAAAAAGTTCCGCGCGCCTTCATTTTGTCGTCTTTTTTCGCGTTTTCGCTCGACGTTTTTTGCAACGTTAAGGTGTAGTCAGAGTTAGAAAGCGAAAGCGGTTGACTCGTTAATGGGACAATGAGAGGTTCTGGGCACCGAACTCATGCTGTTCACGTCGGGCGTCTAGCTGAGTTAGAAAAATATTTCCACACACGCGAGGTAACTATGGCTCTTGACAATGAAAGTTTGGACCAACTGATAAAGGGAGTAAGACGTTTCGTAAAAGAACGATTGGTACCGTTGGAGGCTCAGGTCGCGGAAACCGATGAAGTCCCTAGCGAAATTATCCGCGAGATGGGCGAAATGGGACTTTTTGGTATGTCGGTCCCGGAGCAATATGGGGGCCTTGGGTTAAACGCCGAGGAAGAGATGGCGATCGCATTTGAAATGGGTCAAACCTCTCCAGCTTTCCGGTCGAAGATCGGGACAAACGTTGGAATCGGTTCCCAGGGCATTGTCCTCGATGGAACCGAGGAACAAAAGGAAAAATACCTACCCAAAATAGCATCCGGCGAAATCATAGCGTCTTTTGCGCTGACCGAGCCGGACGCCGGATCGGACGCGGGCGCGCAAAAAACCACGGCAATTCGAGACGGCGATAGCTATATTCTAAACGGAACCAAACGTTTTATTACCAACGCGCCTGAAGCGGGTTTATTTACCGTATTCGCTCGAACCGACCCGCAGTCCAAGGGCACCAAGGGCGTCTCGGCGTTCTTAGTCGAAAGCGGAGTTCCGGGGCTTTCCTTGGGTAAAAACGATGTCAAGATGGGCCAACGCGGCGCGCACACGTGCGACGTAATCTTCGACGATTGCCGCGTACCCGCGAGCGCGCTTCTGGGAGGCGTCGAGGGCCAAGGTTTTAAGACAGCGATGAAAACCTTAGATCGCGGCCGCTTGCATATCGCGGCGGTTTGTACCGGGATTGCCGAACGGCTGATTCGCGACAGCCTCGCGTACGCCATGGAACGAAAACAATTCGGACGGCCGATCGCGGAGTTTCAACTGATACAAGATATGTTGGCTCAAAGCAGAACCGAGGCCTATGCGGCACGCTGCATGGTTATGGAGACGGCGAAGAAACGCGACGCGGGGGAAAACGTCAGCACCGAGGCTTCGTGCTGTAAACTTTTTTGCACCGAAATGGTGGGTCGCGTTGCGGACCGCGCGGTACAAATATACGGAGGCGCCGGTTACGTTGCTGAATACGGCATCGAACGCTTCTATCGCGATGTTCGCCTGTTCCGTTTGTACGAAGGTACCAGCGAAATACAGAAACTGGTAATCGCTCGTAATATGATTCGCGGCGCCAGCTAAGGCATCGCGCGGCGCCTAAGACTTACACAGAAAAGGGCTATAGCCTTTGAACGGCCATCGCCGCTAGTACGGAGCGTTCGCTTTTTGAGAGCAATACGTGACCAAATAGCTTCTCGTTTTTAAGCCGTTCCACGAGATAGGTAAGACCGTTGGAGTTCGCGTCGAGGTAAGGATTGTCGATCTGCTCCGGATCGCCGGTTAAAACGATTTTTGTTCCCTTTCCGGCGCGCGAAATAATGGTCTTAATTTCATGAGGTGTTAGATTCTGGGCTTCATCCACGATAATAAACTGATTGGGAATGCTCCTTCCGCGAATATAGGTCAACGCTTCGATTTCTAGAATATTAGCCTGTTGCAGGTCTTCGACCGTCAGCTTCTTATCGCGATGCGAACCGAGCCCCAGCTCGATGCTCGGTTTTGCTTTTGCTAAGATAAATTCGAGGTTGTCGAATATCGGACGCATCCAGTAACTGAGCTTCTGATCCTTGGTGCCGGGCAGATAGCCGATATCCCTGCCCATCGGAATAACCGGTCTAGCCACGAGCACTCGCTCATAAATCGGCTTGAGTTGAAGGGTTTTATCCAGCGCGCACGCTAAGGCGATCAACGTTTTTCCCGTGCCTGCCTGACCAACCAAAGAAACCAACTGAACCGTATCGTCGAGTAAAAGCTCGAAAGCAAACCGCTGCTCCCGGTTCAAGGGTTTAATCCCGAATGATGACTGGCCCTCTTTGAGAACGCGTAGAGAGTTATCCTCGAGGCTCCAACGACAAAGAACCTCGCGCGCTCCGGACGCGGGTAGCTTGAGAGAGGCGAATTCGTTCGGATGCAGGCTTATGCCGGGGACTACAAGCTTGCCCTCCTGATAGAGCGAGCTTAAAAGCTCTTCCGACACCTCTACCTCACGCCAACCGACGTATAACGAGCGATACTCGACCTGTTGTTTTTCATAGTCTCTTGATTTAATTCCGAGAGCGTGGGCTTTGATACGCGCATTGACATCCTTTGAAATAAAAAAGACGTTGTCTTTGCCGTGTTCCTGGAATTCCAACGCAACCGAAAGAATCTTGTTGTCTGCGATGCTGCTATCGATATCCTCTGGTAATTTCGTATCCTTCGGGACGAATCCGATTCTCAACCGACCTCCGTTTTCCAGCTTAGCGCCGCGATCGAGCGCGCCCTTTTTGATCAGGGCATCGATCTGCCGAAGGACCTGTCGCGCATGCATTCCGATTTTATCAGACGAGCTTTTAAAGTGATCGAGCTCTTCGATAACGGTTATCGGTATAACCACGGTGTTGTCGGCAAAAGAGAAAATCGAGGCTGGATTATGTAAGAGAACATTTGTATCGAGCACAAAGTACTTCGCCATATCTCTCCGTTTCCCGGGACCGGAAGCCATAACCGCTTTTATAAAGTATACCCTAAAACTCAAACAAACGGTATAAAGAACCGACGTCACGCTTTAATCGGCCGCAAAAAGTCTAATTTCGCAGGCCAACTCCGGCTCGCAGACTCGCGAGCGAAACGACAACCGCTTCCCTGTTTGTCGATAGAGCCAAAAAGTTCTCTATTCTTGGTTCCTTAGTAGGCTGTTCGAAATAAACCCGCCAAGACCGGACGCGAGCGCGGAGCGCGATCGCGAGCGCGCCCGCAGGAAAAACCGCAGCCATAGC